>NZ_JACFQU010000004.1:0-195847 GCF_016101285.1 Gilliamella sp. W8136 | reverse complement strand
CACATTTTGTTGTCTGATTATTGATTTTTGGCGAAACCATTTGATCATATGACAAGATGTGTATCTACCTTAACTTAATGATTTTGATAAAAATCATTAGGGGATTCATCAGTGCTTAACTTAGTTAATGGTAGATACGGGATATACTCACTATAGACGAGAATGCAGCTATAAGGCTTGCGAAACTAAAAACATAAAAAACAAATCGTACAAAATCTACTCCTCCAATACCATCTAATGCGATAATTATCACGACCACAATGGCTGCACCCATTGACTGACCTGTTGTTCTGGCTGTCGACAACATTCCAGAAGCAATAACAGTTCGATTTTTTTTAACATTAGTAAACATTTCTCTATTATTGGGAGGGATAAATAAACCATAGCCTAATCCACAAATAGCGACTCGCCATAAAATATTAATCGTAGATACAGTTTCAGGTAAAAAAGCTAATGAGCTTAATCCTAAACAAAAAAGGACTGCACCGATTGAAGATATTTTAGTTGGATTAAAATGATTAGAAAGTATGCCCGCTAGTGGTGCACAAAAAGCTACAGCTACAGGCCATGGAGTAAATATAAATGCGGATTCAAGTACTGAATAACCATAAGTATGCTGTAATACAAATGGTAAACTGACCAATGCTATTCCTTGAGATATAAAAATCAAAATTGAAGAAATTACGGCCAAACTGTATATCTTGGAACGAAATATATCTAACGGCAATAAGGGATATTTAGAATGATTTTGAATTTTAATAAATATGATAAATAAAATCATAGCAATAAAAATACAAAATATAAGCGTTTTATTATTCCAATGCCCTATTTGATCAACTGCAACGACAATTAACCCCAATGCAGGTAGATTTCCGAAGAAATGTTCAGTGAAAGATAGAGCGGAAAATATCATTTATAATTTTGAATAATTTGATAAATATAGCTAAAAAAATATCTTGTAATAGTAAAAAAATTGCCCTCCAAATTGATAACGAAACGGTATAGACTCCTGAATAATTTTTACAAATATCACTGTTTTTACTGAAACGTATGCGTTACCTGAAACTTTTTAACAAATTTGTTTTATGAAAAATTTCTTATTTTATTTAAAAGATTAATTCATCTTGATCTTTGTTACGGTGTTGGCATAATCATTTAAGCAATAATTGATTTTAAAAGGATTTATAAGATGAATAAAAAAATCTTACGCATTACTGTCGTTTCAATGGCTTGGTTGGCTGCCGTTTTTGCTGTGAATGCTTATCAAATTG
Organism: Gilliamella sp. W8136; assembly: GCF_016101285.1. NCBI lineage: Bacteria > Pseudomonadati > Pseudomonadota > Gammaproteobacteria > Orbales > Orbaceae > Gilliamella > Gilliamella sp. W8136. Next base: position 194,576 of record NZ_JACFQU010000004.1, on the reverse strand, counting down.
AATGTCCTAAAGCACTCAAAGTTAAAACATCTGTCGAAAACCTTCCTGATGGCTGGGAAGTTATTGAGAGTGAAGATAGTGCTTTATATGAACCTGCTAGCCTATCTGTTTTTTACAATAAACCCGTTAAAATGATAGAACAAAAGCCTCAAGAAACTTTAATCGGTCGTAAAAATTGGGGTAAACAGTTTGAGCTTACATGGCTGGTAAGTCCGCCTATTGAAGATGTGCCATTTTATGTCAATTGTAGTTATGACGGAAGTTTTATCCAATTGATAAAAAAAATTGATCGTTCGGTAAATATTTGCAAGAGTTTTTATTCTGAGGATAAATATGGCAAAGTAGAAAATAGTATTGTTTCACTTAACTGTACCAATAATGAAACAAACGAAACAAATAATTAGGTCTAAACTTTATTATCAAACTAGAATAATTAATAATCGAATTTATTAAAAGGGCAATTATAGCGATCCAATGTTTTTATGTAATTGTCGTAATTATTTTAATATTAATTGTTTTTCCTATTTATTAATAGCAAAGACAGTTTTTAAAGGAAACTAGAATATGAAAGGAAAAAGATTATACAGCGCTATGATAACCATCGCTTGTTTGGCAAGTGTTTTTACTGTAAATGCATATCAGATTGATTGTCCAAAAGAGATGACAATCAAAGTCAAAGTTGAAGAAATGCCAGATGGATGGGAAATTTCGGAAGATAGAACTTACACTTCATCTTTTTTTAATTTGGGACTTTTTTATGATAAACCCGCTAACAAAGCTTCATTGGTACCTGCAAGAGGCACAATTGATGGTCAACAACAAAAATTAGTATGGGAAGTGAATCATGTCAAAGATACCGCTCCTTATTATGTTGTTTGTCAATATGCGAGCGGAGTTGCAATCACCAAAAAGATTGATCTTTCAATGAAGAGTTGCTGGGCGCTCTATTCAGAAGATAAAGATACAAAACAAGGATCGCTCCACTGTAGTGTGAGTGAAGCAAAGAATCTGCATTAGTCTATTTGATGTACAAATCTTTCAATACAAAAATCATATTTGAATGAAAGGAGAGAGCAAAACCTTTTGAATCATGACCCGTATCTTTAAGGACTTTTTTTAAAGATAGCGTATTTGTGATTCATGTTAGATGTAATTGTGATTTTAATTCCTATGTTTTTGATGGTTATTGATCTTTGAGTAATAAAAAAGTAATTCCATTGATTAATTGAAATTGGGATTGAGATAATTTTAGATATTTATGTCCTGTTGGTGTGTCGTTATGTTTAAAAATCATATTAACTCTTTTTTCGACACACCAGTTTCAGTATTTATTAAAAAATTTAATCTACCACCACTGATAAAAATGGTGCGTTGGACCAATTCCTTGACCAATGTTTAACTCATCTGCATGAGTAATTGCACCTTGCAAATAGTCTTTCGCTTGCTGTATGGCATCTTCTAAACCATGTTTAGGCAACAGTGCCGCAATTGCTGCTGATAATGTGCAACCGGTGCCATGAGTATTTTTAGTTTGAATTCGCGGTGAGACCATTCTAATCGTTTGCATTGGGGTTATTAAATAATCCGGGCTCTCTGGACTGGGTAAATGCCCGCCTTTCATTAAAACTGCTTTACAACCTAATTTCAATAACTCATAACCTTGCTGTAGCATTTGATCTTCGTTCTTTGCTTCTTCACAATCGAGTAACGTTGCCGCTTCGGGAAGATTGGGTGTTATTACTGTTGCTAAAGGTATCAATTGTTCACGAATTGCGCTAACAGAGTCAGATTTTAACAGCGTATGTCCCCCTTTAGCGATCATCACCGTATCAAGCACAATGTTAGCAATAGGGTTATTGTTCAGCAGATGATAAACAGTCGTTACGATCTCTTTATTCATTAGCATTCCCATTTTCACGCTATCAATTTTTATATCGTGATATAGGGTATTAAATTGTTTAGCCACAAATGTAGGATCAATTGCCAATACGCTATCAACGCCTTGGGTACTTTGTGCGGTAAGGGCGGTGATTACTGACATTCCATAGGCTCCGAGAGCTGAAAAGGCTTTTAAATCTGCTTGGATACCTGCACCGCCACTTGGATCAGAACCGGCAATGGTTAAAACAACGGTTGTCATAATATTACCCCTTATTTTTTTGAGCTTGTTGGATTTTTTCAATTAGCGATAGTGTGGCTTGTTGTATATCTTTTTGACCGCAAATTGCCGAAACGACAGCAATGCCTTCAATACCACTTTGCAATATTGGGGTAGCATTATTGGCATTAATGCCACCTATTGCCACAGCAGGGCGCTGTTTTAGCTTAACTAATTGAGTTAATTGTGGCATGCCCATTGCTGGTGCGGCATCTTGTTTAGTGGTGGTAGGATAAATTGGACCAATCCCAATATAATCGACAAGTTGCCATGGGACTTCATTAAGTTGTTGGCGATTAGCGACCGAAAATCCTAACCATTTGTCATTGCCAATTAATTTACGTGTGACATCGACTGGTAAATCGCTTTGCCCAATATGGACACCATCGGCATCAATTGCTAGGGCTATATCAACATGATCGTTAATAAATAAAGGAACACGGGTATCGCTTAACACTTCTTTTAATGCTAATGCTGCGTAATACCAATTTTTACCAGAAAATTCATGTTCTGATCTTAATTGAACGGCGGTTACCCCATTAGCAACAGCGATTTTTGTGGTCTCTACCATGCCAGTAATACCACCACATAAAATTGGATCTAGGACTAAATAGAGACTTAAGTCGAGAAGTTTATTCATCTGATTTCCTTATACTTGTGATGGGTTAAATAGTGAAAGCTGATCGATCAGCGATACAGCGTACGTGCCTAACCCTTGTTGTTTGTTGGCAAGCTCTCCAGCTTTTTTCATCATAAAACAGGCTGACGCTGTAGCAAGTAAGGTATTAGATGAGCCAGCAATAAAAGCTGCAACCATGGCTGATAATGAGCAACCAGTACCAGTAATTTTAGTTAATGCTATATCCCCGCCTGTGATGCTGTAAGTCTGTTTACCGTCAGTAATATAATCAATATCTCCGGTAATGCTAACGATGGTTTGATGTTTTTGGGCAAGCTGTTTAGCTGCATTTAAGGCCGATTCAGTAGAATCTTGACCGTCAGGACCTTTGGCAGATGAGTTATCACCATTTAAAGCTAATATTTCTGAAGCATTACCACGAATAACGGTAGGTTTATAACCAATTAATTGATGGACTATATCGGTACGATAAGCAAGTGCTGGTCCGACTGCGACCGGATCGAGTACCCATGGTATGTGATTTTTTTGAGCACTGGCAGCCGCTAATAACATGCTTTCTGCACTATTGCTATCAAGGGTGCCAACATTGATTAGTAAACAATTGGCAATTTGCACAAATGAGGCAACTTCTTGCTTAGCAATGACCATGGCTGGTGATGCACCAATTGCTAATAATACATTCGCTGTAAAATTTTGAACCACATCATTAGTAATACAGTGTACTAATGGATGTTGTTGTTTTACATGATCGATAAAAGATCTTGCTTGGGTTATTTGCAGGGCTTGAGTGGCAGACATATTCTTTCCTTACAACAAGTTATAAAGTTAGCTTAGGGAAGAGTGTGCCAATTGAGGACTTTTAAGGCTTAGACTTCCCTACGCTGGTATAATCCAGATCAGGTTCAACGGGTAAAATCTCAGTTTTTTGTGGGTAACAAAAAACACCCCGAGTCAAAAGAGCTTTTATTATGGACTGACTAATAATTTAACACAAGTTATTGTAATAATTTTTCTATATCGGTTATGTCACGTCGGTCAGGTAAGAAGATGATGAGATGATCGTTACTTTCGATGGTTAAGTCTGTATTAACGATAATCACATCTTCACCACGCACTACCGCACCAATGGTAGCACCAGAAGGTAATTTTAAACCGTTGATATTTTTACCCACCAGTTTGGAACTCTCTTTATCTCCATGTGCAATCACCTCGACAATTTCAGATTCGCCCTGTCTTAAAGAGACCACTTTAACAACCGCCGATTGTCTTACATGGCTTAATAGCTCTGAAATAGTGGCATGTTGTGGTGAAATGGCAATATCTATAACGCTATCATTAATTAGTTCAAGGTAGGCTTGCTTTTGGATTAAAACAATCACTTTTTTAGCGCCCATTCTTTTAGCTAACATGGATGACATAATGTTAGATTCATCGTCACTTGTTACAGCAATAAACAGATCTGTGAGTTCAACTTGTTCTTGTGATAGCAGCTCTTGATCTGACGATTCACCATGTAAAACCGTGGTATTAACCAGTTGTTCGGCAATTAATTCGGCACGTTCAGCGTTACGTTCAATTAATTTAACTTGATAGTCATTCTCTAAACGTTTAGCTAAAGCAATCGCGATGCCACCACCACCACTAATTATGATGCGTTTATAAGGTTTTTCTAGCCGCTGTAATTCACTTGTTACTGCTTTGATATTGCTAGGTGGGGTGATGAAATAAACCATATCACCCGCTTCAATGAGTGTAGAGCCTAATGGGCGAATAAAGCGATTTTTTCGATATATTGCAACCACTCTGGCTTCAACATGGGGTAAATGTTCTTTCAGTTCAGACAATTCGCTTCCGACTAAGGCTCCACCATAGTAGGCCGTCACCGCAACCAAACATACACGGTTATCGTAAAAAGAGGCAAACTGTAACGAGCCTGGATATTGTACTAACTGACTTACGTGATTAGTAATTAGATTTTCTGGAGCAATAATATGGTCGATATTAATGCAATCTTTATTGAAAAATGGATATTTTTCGTCATTATATTCTGGTGCACGAATACGTGCGACTTTTTGCGGAATATTGAACATAACGTGACCTATTTGACAGGCCATCATATTCACTTCGTCCGAATTAGTGACGGCAACCAGCATATCAGCCGATTCAGCACCTGCACTTTCTAATACTTGTGGATATGATGATTTGCCACAAATGACCTGTAAATCAAAACGCTCTTGTAAAGATTGCAATTTATCATGATCTTCATCGACCACCGTTACATCGTTTTGTTTTTCGGTAACAAGGTATTCAGCTAAAGCACTGCCTGTTTGTCCAGCCCCAAGAATAATAATCTTCATAACTAACCCATATATTTAGATGGCTTTAATCGTTATTCACTAACTTCGTTGATTAAAGCCAATCTATACTATTTTTTTGTGATAGTTAGCGATTTTAAGTTATAACTATCAGTTTGTGGTTTAGCAGTTAATGGTTTATTTTTGTTAAAAACAGTTTATTAAAATTGTTTATACAAAACCAATTGCGTCATAAACCTTTTTCAAGGTTGGTTCGGCTTTTGAACGTGCTTTTTCTGCACCTTCTTGCATGATTGAATGTAAGTAACTTTCATCATCACGATATTGGTGATATTTAGTTTGTAACGCTGTTAACATATCAATCACTTGCGTTGCCACTTCAGTTTTAAGGTGTCCGTACATTTTGCCTTCAAACTCTTTTTCAAGTTCAGCAATAGGTTTACCTGTAATACCTGTTAAGATATCAAGTAAGTTAGATACACCAGCTTTATTTTTTAAATCATATCGTACGACTGGTGGTTCGTCAGAATCGGTCATTGCTCGTTTGATTTTCTTCTCAATGTCTTTAGGATTTTCGAGTAATCCAATCACATTATTGCGGTTTTCATCTGATTTAGACATTTTTTTGGTTGGATCTTGTAATGACATGACCCGTGCACCAACTTTAGCAATAAAAGGCTCTGGTACAGTAAAGATATCGCCATAAAGCGCATTAAAACGCATAGCAATATCACGCGATAATTCAAGGTGTTGCTTTTGATCGTCACCAACAGGTACTAAATTGGCTTGATATAATAAAATATCGGCAGCCATTAGAACAGGATAATCAAATAGACCTGCATTGATGTTTTCAGCATGGCGAGCTGATTTGTCCTTAAACTGTGTCATTCGACTGAGTTCACCAAAATAGGTGTAACAGTTTAATGCCCAACCCAGTTCAGCATGAGCGGGTACATGAGATTGTACAAAAATAGTGCTTTGCTTCGGATCGATGCCACATGCTAAATATAAGGCTAATGTATCAAGGGTCGCTTTACGCAATTTTTGTGGGTCTTGACGTACAGTAATTGCGTGCTGATTGACGATACAATAAACGCAATCATATTCGTTTTGCAACGCTACCCAGTTTTTTAAAGCCCCTAAATAGTTGCCAAGTGTTAGTTCGCCTGATGGCTGAGCGCCACTAAATACAATCGGTTTACTCATAATTTATTCCTAATCTAGTTATTTTTTATCTTTACTTATTATTTCTTAGCTTCAGCTTTAGGCTGAGGTAATAAGGTTAATATATCTTTAAAATCATCCAATAAAAAATCGGGATTGCTCGTTGCAATCGAGATGCCATAGTTATACCCATAAGTTAGTGCAACCGTCGGGCATTTGGCATTTTGTGCGGCAGTAATATCGTTTTTAGAATCGCCTACAAACAATAATTGATCGCTAAATAAACCAAAGGTTGCCATGACTTGGTATAACGGAGCAGGATGGGGTTTTAATTTAATAACATCACCACCACCAAGCATTAGGGAAAAGTACTCTTTTATGCCAAGCGACGATAATAGGGCAGGCAAAAATTGAGCGGGCTTATTGGTTACCAGTGCCAGTGGATATTGATTCTCATGCAGCGTTTTTAAGGTTTCTTTCACATGCGGAAACAGCTTAGTTTCAGCATCCATCACTTTGTCATAATGTTGATTAAACAGGGTTTTAGCTTGGGAAAGTTGTTCAGTTGATGGAACAACATTGATCGCTTTAAAAATGCGCTCTAACATTACATCAATGCCATTGCCAACAAAGTTTTTTACTTGTTCGTTTGTTATTGTGGGTAGTTTTAAATCTGCAAGCATGTTTTGTGCAGCAAGTGCAAGTCCTGGCACACTATCAACGAGTGTACCATCTAAATCAAAGGCGATTGCTTGAATATCTTGTAATTTATGCATGTGTTACTCCTGCTAACTGTTGGCGCATAGCGTCAATTACTGCTTTGTAATCGGGTTCACCAAAAATAGCCGAGCCCGCAACAAACATATCGGCCCCAGCTTTGGCAATTTCGGCAATGTTGTCAACTTTTACGCCACCATCGACTTCTAAACGAATATCTCGTCCTGAATCAATAATGCGTTTTCTGGTTTGTTGTAATTTTTTTAAGGTAGATGGAATAAAAGACTGTCCACCAAAACCAGGGTTAACGCTCATTAATAAAATAATATCAATTTTATCAATAATATAATCTAAGTAATCTAAAGGGGTAGCTGGATTAAGCACAATACCAGCACTGCAACCATGATCTTTGATTAATTGTATCGAGCGATCCAAATGGATGGTCGCTTCTGGATGAATAGAAATATTAGTAGCACCCGCTTTAGCAAAAGAGGTAATTAATTCTTCAACCGGTGAAACCATTAAATGCACATCAATGGGTGCAGTGATCCCATAGTCACGTAACGCTTTGCAAAACATTGAACCCATAGTTAGATTGGGTACAAAATGATTATCCATTACATCAAAATGGATAACATCGGCGCCAGCATCAAGTACTTTTTGAGTATCTTCACCAAGACGAGCAAAATCAGCGGATAGTATGGATGGTGCTATAATAAATTCTTTCATAACCTACCTCTAAATAATCAACTTTACATATGAGCCTACTCATGACTTTTTATATAAAGCTAAAATTTCATCAATCTTTTTTCTACTTCCACCAGCACAACTGATTGAACGACGCATTTCTGCTCGATAAAGATGACTCGCTTTATTATATAGCGTCATGGTGTAATCAGTATAATGGTTAGACACCAGTACGGGTATATTTTTTTTGTATGCCACTGTTTCCGCTAATTTTGACAAATTTTCATGCTCTTCAAAGCCAAAAATATTGGAATAATAAGAGGTAAATCCCCCTGATTTATTAGGTGGAATATAAGGTGGATCACAATATATCACCGAATTCTGTCCAGCCTTTTGCATCACTTCGTGATAGGGCGCACAAATAAACTCAGCTTTTTGTGCTTTTTCAGCAAAAAAGTAAAGTTCTTTTTCAGGAAAATAGACTGTTTTATATCGACCAAAAGGTACATTAAATTTTCCGTTAGTATTATAACGACATAAACCGTTATAACCATGTCGATTAAAATAGACAAAGAGTAACGATCTTAAATACTGATCGTTGCTACCATTAAAAACATCTCGGAGTTGGTAAAATGCCTCAGATTGATTATTTTGCTCATTAAATAATGGTCTAAGATCATTAATAAATTGATCAGGGTTTGTTTTTAGTAGTTTGAATAGTGCAATTAAATCATGATTGATATCAGCTAAAATATAACTTTTGTAATCGGTATTTAAAAAAACAGAACCTGCGCCAACAAAAGGTTCAATTAATTGCTCCCCTTCTGGTAGATATTGCTTAATTGTGTCTACAAGCGCATACTTTCCTCCGGCCCATTTTAAAAAGGCTCGTTGCTTCTTCAACGGTTGCTCCTATTTTTTCGTTGCTAGTAGGATAAATGGACGATATCCTTTATTAATTTACTATTTTTTCTTTATTTACTTCTGCTCCCGATTTAACCCATGGTTTATCTTTTTGGAGAGCAGCGGGTAGTGATTTGATCGCTTTATGAGCCTCATCAAGTGATGAATAATTACCTTTAACTAAAATAAACCATTTACCATTGCTGTATTGAGTTTCATAAATCTGGTAATCCGTTATTTTATTTTGTGTAACAAATTTTTTTAAGCCCTCAGCCGACCTAGATGCAGTAATTTGAATCACATAATGATCATCTCTTATCCTAAAGTTTTTAGCTAAACTATTGTTGTCATCGTTTAGATTAGCTATCTTTTTAGTTGGTTTTTTTTCGCCATTACGATTGGCATTTGACGCCACATTAGGATTATCAGTTGAACTTATACCACTCATGTTTGTTTCAGATGGTTTTGGCACGTCAGATCTAGATGGAGTTGATCTTTCTGAATTTGCTAAAGCATTATCAGGTGTCTTTCCATTATCTGTAACATTACTCTGTCCATTATAAACAGTATTAGTCGTATCCGTTTCATCTGTTGAAGCAACACCGTTAACCACAGGAGGCGTTAATGGCGTTGGTTCGCTTGTTCGTGAAGGTCGGAAAATAATCAAGCTAAGTAATAAAAAAATAATTAGGATTATTAAACCGCAAATAATAAGTTTTTTCTTTGGATAATTTTGAAGAAAATCTGGTAATTTTAATGGGAGCGTTGAATCCTTGTTAGGTTGTTCTGATATATAACGATCGTCTTTATCTACACGCATATTGACTCCTTAACCTATCAAAAGATTTATAGCCTCACAAAGCACCATTATTTCTAAAATAAGCGACTTAAATTTGCTCTATTTTCTCAATAATATAACTTGCAACACCTTTAGCACTTTGTTCATCAGTTTTGATTGTAATATCCGCAATTTCTTCATAAAGAGGTTCGCGCTCTCCAGCAAGTTCTTCATAAAGCTCTCTTGGAGTATTGCTACCTTGTAAAAGTGGGCGACGTTTATCTTTTTGAGTTCTAGCCATTTGTTTTTCAATGGTTGTTTCAAGATAAACAACAATGCCACGAGCCGATAATCGATTGCGCGTCTCTTTCGATAGCACTGAACCACCACCAGTAGCAAGTACTACACCTTGTTTTTCAGTCAATTCATTAATGACTTTTTCTTCTCTGGCTCGGAATCCGTCTTCACCCTCTAAATCAAAAATCCATGCAATATCAGCGCCTGTACGTTTTTCAATCTCTTGGTCTGAATCAAAAAATTCCATGCCTAGCTGTTGTGCAATCTGTCGGCCAATTGTGCTTTTTCCTGCCCCCATTGGGCCAATTAGAAAGATATTTCGCTTTTCTGCCATTGTAGTTTCATCATCTATTAATTTTGGTTAAAATATACAACACAACGTTAATGTTCTATGATTTATTTAATCATTTACATTGTTAACGGTGTAACTTTTCTTGGATCTCCGTCTAACGACAAAAATTTAGGTCGGTAATTATCTCAATAGATAGTACCTTTTTGCAATAAGTATTTATAATAGTTTTTAGCTTATTCCTGCTTGGTGTAAATCATGAATATTTAATGCGCCTACTAATTCACCAGCACTATTAACCACAGGTGCTGCAGTAATATTATGATCATTAAATGATTTTAGTGCTTCGACCGCTTTCCAATTCTCAGGTATTTGAAAGCCAGGGCTAGTCATAACAGCGCTAATGCTATCTTGCAATGTACCATTTTTGAGCAATAACCGGCGTAAGTCCCCGTCGGTAAAAACACCAATTATTTTATTATTATCCTGACAGATTGCAACTAAACCCACTCCAGTACGGCTTAATTCTAACATGGCGTCTAATACGGTTGCAGTGTGTGGTACTTTTGGAATTAAATCACCTTGTCGCATGACATCTTTAACATGGTTGAGTAATTTAGCCCCCAAACTACCCGCAGGATGAGAGCGAGCAAAATCCTCTTCTTTAAATCCACGTGCACGCATCACAGCAATAGCAAGCGCATCACCCATGAGTAGCGTATTGGTTGAGCTTGAAGTCGGTGCAAGTCCCATTGGGCACGCTTCTTCTTCGATAGATATATCAAGCACAGCTTGTGCTGATTTAGCTAACGGCGAATCCAATCTACCCGTAATTGCTATCACAGGTACGTTCATTGATGAAAGTATCGGTAAAATAAAATTAAATTCCTTTGCTCGTCCAGAATATGAGATAAGAATCGCTACATCATTTTCAGTGACCATACCTAAATCCCCATGTAAGGCTTCAGATGGGTGCATGAAAAAAGCGGGGCTACCAGTACTGGCTAATGATGCTGCAATTTTTTTTCCAATATGCCCCGATTTTCCAATACCTGATACCACGACTTTCCCTTTATTCGATAAAATAAGCTGACAAGCTTCAACAAAATCTTTACCTAGTCTATCGGGTAATTTTTGGGCTTCGTGAAGTTCTAATTCAAGAAGTTCTCGACCATATTGTAACAATTTGTTCATGTTTACTAACCTAATGTAATTAACTATAATTAAATCATAATACTATAATCGATAAAAAAGAGTAGCTGATTACAGTCAATCATATGGCTAACAGTGTATCAATTAACTATACAAGATTCAAAAAAAGAAAGTTTTTATGTAAAAAAGTTTCAGGAGAAGATAACGTTTCAGTAAAAAATTATTGATGAATTTACCCTAAAATCCTAAAGCAACTTTTATCCCCAATGTTATTAAAATAATACCTAATAATTTATCGATAATAATTTGTATTTTAAAGTATCTTCTTTGTACCGCTTGTGTTTGAAATATATAGACAACAAAAGGCCACCAAAAAACAGCTTCTATCCAAATAATAAGTGCTACGAGTAGTTTATCCATTATTGATGAATCGGCATGCAATACCTGAGTGAAAATTGCTAAGAAAAATAATGTTGCTTTAGGATTAAGTAGGTTGCAAAACAGGCCTTGCATAAAGGCTGTTTTAGCAGAAATACATTTATTGTTTGATTGCTGTGTAAGATAAGTTGTACCGGTGTTTTTTGCTAATAACGCTTTTATTCCGATCCATAACAAGTAAGCTGAACCCGCATAACGTAACCCATTATAAAGTATTGGTGTTGTTGCAATGAGTATGGCAATACCTGCAACACAATAACTCATATGAATTAATATCGCCATAATTACGCCCAGACAAGACATCAACGCAGTTTTTCGGCTATAACTTAAACTGTTTTTTAAAATCAAAAAGAAATCTGGTCCAGGTGAAATCATCCCTAAAAAACTGATAGTAGTGACTAAAATTAATGTATCAGCCGTCATTTTGTACCTATTTAAATAGTTGCGCAGAGTTATTTATTGTTGCAATTTTTGATTTATTTTGTTCAATAAATTGTTTTTTATTGAAATTTGGCTCAGTTAGGTAATCTGTTAAAAATTTAGCATTACTTTCAACTTGTGCGCCATTTAAAATTAAACGCGGTAAATCAATTTGGTAGATGACTTGATCGGGCGTTTTATGTAAATTTTCACTCTTAGCATTGGTCAGTAAGTAAAGTTTACGCTCTTTTTCTGATAGGCGATTAATTGTTGCTGTGCCTGCACCCATCATTAAATGGTCGGGGAAAATATAAAATACAGTATTATCTAATAATCCATTATCTTTTAAGTGTCGGATAAATTGTCCAACATTATAATCGAGTGAAGCTGCAACAAATGACATATTATCATTTTTAGGTGATATAACTGACTTCATGCGCTCATCATTAAAACCATTCGGCGCATGAGTTGAAACTGTTGAAATAAATAACGCAAATGGTTTACCTGATTGATTCATATCGATAATTTGTTTTTGAGCTATATCTAAAATATCCTTGTCATATAATCCAAATGGGGCATTAGGGTATTGACCAACATAATTTTCTTCCGAGACGATTTGCATACCAAATAACCCTGCCGTATGACCAATTCCAGCGAAATTAGGACCCGCCATTACATAACGTGTTTGGTAGCCTGCTTGTCTTAATACATCACCCAAGCTTACTAATTGTGTTTGATCTGCTTTCATTAATGGGGAAGTTGTGTATCCTCCAATTAGAAACGGCATGCCTGTCATATAAGTATACATTGAAGCGGTAGTCCAACTACTGCCAGCACTCATTGGCATATTAGCAAAGAAAGTATAATCTTGGCGTAACTGTCGTAAGTTGGGTGTAATTTCTTCAAAATCTAAAAAACCTTGTTCAAAGGATTCAAGAGATAAAACAATAATATTTTTGCCCTTTTGACTCACAATCTGATCTTTGGTTGGATAATCAACCATATTTAATGATGCTAGTGCTTGTTTAAATGGTTCGCGAGGTGCACTTGTTACTTGATATATTTCATATAAACGACTTAAAGGGCCGTTATGGTAACTTATTGAGATGATTGCAAGACTGGCAAATAATAAGCGGATAAATAACCGACATTTAGATTTGCATAGATTGGCTAATTTTGACAATAAAAATACCAATCCTAAAAAGACCGCAATAACTAATACTGCTTGCAGTTTGAAAATGAATAACCCTTCAATGATATCATTTACATTTAAATTCACATAAAACTGATAGTCAATAAAACCACCACTAAAGTAGACAGAGGTGAGTTCCATCACGATAAGAACGGTCATGAATGTGATGGTCACTAATTGCCATTTTTTTTGTTCAAATAGTGAAGCAAAAATAATAGTTAATACCAAAAAAGGCAAAATAACGAGCGTAGATAAGGGCATAAAACGTGTTACTCAATAATCAATTTTGGTAACAGTATATACATAATATTAATAAATAAAAAAGTGCTATTGTAATTTTGTGATAATCAAAATTGATTTGCCATGTTACTTTTATAATTACTTAATTATTTATTTCTATATAATAATCTATAGGTAAAATTGATTTATGTTAATTAAATAATTGGCAATTAACTTTTTCAGTTTTAATATTAACCTCATCAAGTAAAAGGAATAATTAAAGGTGATGATATGAAAAAATTAACTATCTTTGTATTGTTTATGTTTAGTCCGTTACTCTCCTTTGCTAATGGACCTGATTGTTATACTTGGCCTATGAATATGACCGAAGGTTGGCTAAAAAATATGAATATTGTGGATATTGTGGATTTAGATGAATCGAAAACTCGAATTATCCAATTAGCATCACAAGAGATCGAAAAAGGTTTATATAATCAAATTTATCATTTTGTTTTCTACGATAACAAAGGGAATAGTTACGAAGTTATTACTCAAAATAATGCTTCGGACGAAGAATGCTCAATGAGTCAGGTCAATCATTACTTAGTATCACAAAGTAATGTACATTAATGGTGAATATAACATTATATTAGTAAATTCAATATTTTTAATGCTTGTTATAAAGTAACAAAGGAATTTTAAGGTAATAATATGAGGAAACTTTCTATTCTAATGCTGTTGGTATCACTTCCACTGATGTCCCACGCCCAAGAGCTTGATTGCAAAGCTTGGTCTTTAGATAAAGCCAAAGAGTGGTTAAAAAGTAGTAATATTGTTGATAGTCAAAACTTGAGTGAATCAAAAATGAGAATCACACTTTTAGCGACTGAACAAAAAAGTAAAAATCTTTATACACAAATTTATCATTTTATTTTTTATGATAATCAAAATAAAGCTTATGATGTGATCACTAAAAGTAATGCCTCTAAAACAGAATGTTTTGGTGACGTAGATAGTTATTTTATTTCAAAACGCCAGATCAACCATTTAAACTAAACAATTAAATTAAAAAAAAGATTTAATCCATTAATGTTCAATTTTACTTGTCAAGGAAACAGGTAAAAATAAAATTAAAACATAAGGTTATAAAATGAAAAAAATTTTTCTTATTGTAGGAGTAATGTTATGGTCAACATACTCCTTTGCTAAAGCACCCGATTGTGCTTCTTTTCCGATGAATACTGCCGCGACATGGATGCAGAATGAAGGCATCCTTGCTAAGGAGGATATAGCTTCTTCAAAAACTAAAATAAATTTATTGGCATCAGAAAAAAAAATTAACACCAATAAAATGATTAAAAAGAAGTTTATCTATACAAATATCTATAATTTCGTTTTTTATGACGATGATGGCAAAAGTTATCAAGTTATCACTAAAATTGATACAGTTGAATTACCTAAAAATAGGATTGATTGTTCGTATGGTGGTTTTAGCGAATTTTATTTTGTCTCAAAAGAAGGGGGATTTTGAGACTTAAAATTGTCACTCCTAGTAGTTTTCAAAGATTAGGGTAATAATAAAAACAGCCTTATTTAATTACCGTTTTAATATAAATTTTTTTTATAATTAAAAAAAAAGATTGAAATAATACGCTGATTAAGTGAGGATAATTGCTAATGATGATTTTTTTTAAATCAGTGCAGTAAAGCTTAATAGTTAATGCAATTAATAACTAGGAGTCAATATGTTCAGTAAAGATATGACCATTGCCACTTATGATAAAGAATTATGGGATGCAATTAAAGGTGAAGAGCAACGTCAAGAGGATCATCTTGAATTAATCGCATCGGAAAATTATACCAGTCCTCGAGTAATGCAAGCACAAGGATCGCAATTAACCAATAAATATGCCGAAGGTTACCCTGGCAAACGTTATTATGGTGGTTGTGAGTATGTTGATATTGTCGAGACTTTAGCTATTGAGCGAGCAAAAACTTTGTTTGGTGCTGATTATGCTAATGTGCAACCGCATTCGGGTTCACAGGCTAATTTTGCTGTTTATATGGCATTATTAAAACCAGGTGATACAGTACTAGGCATGAATTTGTCAGAAGGCGGGCATCTAACACATGGTTCACCTGTAAGTTTTTCTGGTAAATTATATAATGTCGTCGCTTATGGTGTAGACGAAACTGGCCATATTGATTATGAACAATTAGAAAAAATAGCCTTAGATTCAAAACCTAAAATGATTATTGGTGGGTTCTCTGCTTATTCAGGCGTGGTCGATTGGAAACGTATGCGTGAAATTGCTGATAGTGTCGGAGCGTTCTTGTTTGTGGATATGGCGCATGTGGCAGGTCTAGTTGCAGCAGGCGTATATCCTAATCCAGTACCTTTTGCTCATGTTGTTACCACGACAACTCATAAAACATTAGGCGGACCACGTGGCGGGTTAATTCTAGCCAAAGGTGGCAGTGAAGAACTTTATAAAAAATTAAATTCGGCGGTTTTCCCTGGTGCACAAGGCGGGCCTTTAATGCATGTGATTGCCGCCAAAGCTGTAGCCTTAAAAGAAGCGATGGAACCAGCCTATAAAGAGTATCAACATCAAGTGATTAAAAATGCGCAAGCCATGGTTGATGTAATTTTGAAACGTGGTTATAAAGTGGTTTCAGGCGAAACGCAAAATCATCTATTTTTAATTGATCTAGTCGATAAAAAAATTACCGGTAAAGAAGCAGACGCCGCGTTAGGTAGCGCAAACATTACGGTAAATAAAAATAGTGTACCAAAAGATCCACAAAGTCCATTTGTAACTTCAGGTGTGCGTATCGGTTCACCAGCCATTACACGTCGAGGTTTTAAAGAAACAGAATCACGTGAGTTGGCAAATTGGATTTGTGATGTGTTAGATAACATTGATGACGAGCAAACCATTCAAGCGGTAAAAGCTAAAGTGTTAGATATTTGTCGCCGTTTACCGGTTTATCAACATTGATTGACTATTATTTAGTTAAGCATTGCCGATAAATCGATCGGCAATTAGTTTGTATTGGCTATCGGATTAAATCTCCAATAGCCATTTTGTTTTTTTAATGATTTTCACTTGTGTTACTATTGTTTTGCTTCTCTGACTGTTGTTGCACATTTTGTTCAGTATGATGTTGTGGTTCAAAAATTTTATCTAAATAACCTTCGTGCCAAAGCCAGCCACCACTAATAACCACACCTAATAATATGGCTAACCATAGAATAATGATGAAGTTATGATGATGTTGCTTCAATGGATCGCTTAAATTGCGTTTAGCATTGTCAGGCAGTTCGGCTTTGCTTGTGAGCAATCCTCCTAACATTAAGTTGATTTTTACTTGTCCATTAATGGCCCATCCCGATGCTTCAAGTAATGGTCCGAGAGTACGACGACGTAGTTTTAACCATGCTAAAATCACCGAAGGACCAGATACAATCAAAAAGAGTCCAATAATGACTAATGGAAATTGCCACCAAGCGAGCGAAAAGATAGCCTGAAAGATAGACGCTAAAGCTGTGCCAATAGCACCAATGGCTAAGCCAATTGCAGCAAAAATCCCCATACTTTTACCGATATCAAATTTATTAGCAGGATTTTGTAAGGCTTGTTCGCTAGACTTATCTATATCAGCATCTTTGTCTGTTGCCCACTTATTAATTTGTTCGGTAATTAAACGACCAATACGTTGATAAGGCGCCCAAATGGCTTGTTGAATACTAATTGGCTTGGTGATTATTTTAACCACATTGGCATCCCAATCATTGCCATTATTATCAATAAACACACCATTACGACCTTCAATCAATAAATCACCTTGTCCTGCGGTCATCGCTGCCGCAATCAGTTTCTTTTCACCCTGACGAGTGCATTCGCAGTAGAGTAAACAGAGCTCAGAATAATTTGCCATATTGGCATGTTTGGCAATGTTATCGACGGCGACACAAAGGGTAGCACAGCGACCATCAATATACAGTTTACCAAGCTGGAAAGCGGCTCTTTTTTTAAGTGAGAAGAAATCAGCAAACGAGGCAAAATTAACCAGTAAACGATAAAGATGTTTATGAAACAGAACTAACTTTTCAAGCACAAGTACATCCGATGCTGAAATAGGGGTTTGGTTATCTTGTTCGATCATCTGCTTAAATTCTGTAAATAAATCCGAATTTAGCAAACTGGTAATAACATCATTGTGAATATCTTCTATACTAGCTGTTGGTTCGGTTGCAACCTTTAACTGAGTCAGTTCGGGTTTTGAACTAATTAGCGTAGTGTAGGCTTGTAAACTTTGTTGAATATTTTGCCACTCTTGCTGGGTAAGTTGGTCAGGATTTGATAATGATGAGGCAACTAATGTTTTAAAACGACTGATCTTATCTTTCCAAAGTGGATTGAGCCCATTGACTAAATCAAGATAATTGGTGGAATCAATTTTTGATAAAGGTAATTCAGCCAAAGCTTCGTCTGACAGTAAACCATTTTCAGTTGGGACAATATATTTTTCATCAACATTAAGTGCGGTTTGTGCTTGTGGGGCATACTCGGCCAATTCAACACGTAAAAAATAATCATCAATTTTGGGTTTTAAAAGTTGGACTAATTTCCAAATTTCTGCTCGGTCTTCACCAAAGGGTGTTTGGGTATTACTGATATCGGTTTGCCACTTCTGCCAAGTTTTTAAATTATCAACAAAAGTTTGCGCAATCTCTAAGTCAATACCATCTTGCCCACTCATATCTTTTTGGGCACCGGTTGTTTTAATGGCGGTTTGAATAAATGTTTGCATTTCAGGTGATAATTCGGCAGAAGGTGGAAAAATTAAATCACCATTGTAAAGTTTACCTGCATTAACTTTTATCGACTCTTGTACATCTTCTTGGGTTAAATAATTTATATCATGCTTATTTAAATTAGCAAGAATGCTGTGTGCTGTAACTGACAGTTTTTTACCTTGTTCTGTTGAGGTGTTGATTTCAGATAAGGGTAATGTGTCAGAGGAGTTTAAAATCGTCTGAAATGATAATATTTTGTCTTTGGTCCAACTAATTGCATCTAAAATATCCGGTATACGAATGCGTCCATCTTGGTCAGTATCGAGTAAAGCTAAAGTTCGTTCATCAAAATCTAAACCTGTTGTTGGGCAGCTTAACGCTACCCACAATTTGGGATCTAAATCGGGTAGATTGATAATGTCGTTAGCGTTCTTAAATACAACTTGATCTAATCCACCAACTCGTTGGAATGTCCACATATGACTCATAAATAACCTCCGCACCAAAATATTATTAGTATATTCAATTGGTAATAATTTTTTTTAACTATAATTATTAATAAATATAGCTCTATTTGTTTTTGTTATAGAAGAGAAGGGTAGTTCTCATTTTGTAAGGGTTTTCTTTCTTTGAAAGTTGATTTTTAGCTGCCTTTCACAACTTTGTGATAGAATAACGCTTTATTATTTAATATCCAAATAAAAATCATAAATATGTCATTAATTAATCTTACCAATGCTTATCTTTCATTCAGTGATGCGCCTTTATTAGATCATATTGATATGTCGATCGAAGTGAACGAACGCGTTTGTCTTGTAGGTCGTAATGGTGCAGGTAAATCCACTTTACTTAAAGTGCTTAATAAAGAAGTACCATTGGATGAAGGACAAATTGTTTATGAAAATAATGTTGTTGTGTCACGCTTACAACAAGATCCGCCCCGTGATGTTCAAGGTAATGTATTCGATTTTGTGGCGGAAGGATTACAAGAACAAGCTCAGTTGTTAAAAGATTATCACGAATTATCGCATCGAGTTGAGCAAGAACCCAGTGAAAGTAATTTAGCGAAACTAGCTAAAATGCAAGAACAGCTCGATCACCAAAATGGTTGGCAACTTGAAAATCGAATTCGTAATGTGATTTCATCGTTATCCCTAGATAGTGAAGCTCAATTATCATCACTTTCTGGAGGTTGGCTGCGTAAGGCTGCTTTAGCTAAAGCTTTGGTTTGTCAACCAACCGTTTTATTACTTGATGAACCAACTAACCATTTAGACATTGAAACCATTAAATGGTTAGAAGAATTTTTAAAAAGCTTTAATGGTAGCATTGTATTTATTTCACATGACCGTTCATTCATTCGTCAAATGGCGACACGAATTATTGATTTAGATCGTGGCAAAATCGCCTCTTGGAGTGGTAATTATGATAATTACTTACTTGGTAAAGAAGAAGCGTTGCGTGTTGAAGAGCTGCAAAACGCCGAATTCGATAAAAAATTAGCGCAAGAAGAGGTGTGGATCCGTCAAGGTATCAAAGCGCGTCGTACTCGTAATGAAGGGCGTGTACGAGCATTGAAAGCTATGCGACAAGAGTATTCTGAGCGTCGTAAAGTGATGGGCAGCGCTAAAATGCAAATTGAGGAAGCGTTACGTTCCGGAAAAATCGTTTTTGAATTGGAAAACGTGACTTATCAAGTTGATGATAAATTATTAGTCAATGACTTTTCAGTGCAAGTTTTACGAGGTGATAAGATTGCCCTGATTGGTCCTAATGGTATTGGTAAAACGACTTTGTTAAAACTGATGCTTGGTAATTTAACACCAACTTCGGGCAGCGTACATTGTGGCACTAAGCTTGAGGTCGCCTATTTTGATCAGCATCGTTTAGAGCTGGATCCCGAAAAAACAGTAATGGATAACTTGGCCGAAGGCAAGCAAGAGGTGATGGTAAACGGTCGTTCGCGTCATGTATTGGGTTATTTGCAGGATTTCTTGTTTCCACCTAAACGAGCCAGAACGCCAGTTAGGGCATTGTCTGGCGGAGAACGTAACCGATTGTTATTGGCAAAACTGTTCTTAAAACCTAGCAATTTACTGGTATTAGACGAACCAACAAACGATTTAGATATTGAAACGTTGGAATTGTTAGAAGAACTGGTCAATGATTATCAAGGAACTGTTTTATTGGTAAGCCATGATCGGCAATTTGTTGATAATGTTGTTACGCAATGTTGGTTCTTCGAAGATAAAGGGCATATTGGTATTTATGCTGGAGGTTATGCTGATGCGTTGCAACAACAGCAGCAGGCTCAACCCGTTAAAGTTTCGACGGTAAATAGCAGTCAACAACCTAAAAAAGAATCAAATACGGTCAATAATCAGAATAAAGAATCTGCGGTTAAAAAGAAAGTAAAACTTAGCTATAACGAACAACGTGAATTAGCCCAGTTGCCAAGCAAAATAGAACAGCTTGAAATTGCGATTGCTGATTTACAAGCGCAAATTGGTCAAAGTGACTTTTTTAATCAACCTCATGATATAACCAGTCCCATTTTACAATCATTAAGTGATAAAGAAGCCGAATTAGAAGCTGTGTTTGACCGCTGGGAACAGTTAGAAGCACTTAGTCAGCAGTAATGAATTTTACTGCCAATCAATAAACAAAATTAATAAGCGCTGTTACAACCAGCGCTTATTTGCTTTTTACCAAGTTTTTTTGGATAAAACGAAGAAAAGAAGTAACGCAAGGATCACAAAAATAGCACCGACTAACCCAATATAATCTGTTGACAGTTTTACTAACACTTGGCTGCCGACAAAGGCTCCTCCGCCAATACCAATATTATAAATTCCTGAATAAACAGATGTGGCAATGTCAGTTGCATCGGGTGCTACATCGATCACTTTACTTTGCATGACCATACCAATAATTGTAATTGCTAATCCCCAGATCATGCCTTGCATCATCGCGGTGTAGAGATTAAATGAGCTGAAGTAGAGTGATAATAAGCACGCCATCAATAATATTACAGGTATAACTAATATCGCTGTTGGGTATTTACTTGAGTATCGAGTGAAAATGACACTGCCAATCATGCCTGAAAATCCAATAACTAATAATAGATGGACGACAATTTCTTGACTGAATCCTCCCACTCTCATCATAAATGGCGTAATGTAAGTATAGGCAGTAAAATGTCCGGTGATTATAATAGCCGTTAATAAGTAAATATTAAGTAAGGCCGGACGTTTTAGCACTTTGGGTAGATCCTTGATAGAAATGGTGTTAATACTAGGTACTTTAGGAAGTAAGTAAATCAATAAAACTAAAATACCAAAGGCAATGCCACCAATACATAAAAACGTGATACGCCAACCAACTAATTCTCCTATTTTGGTACCAATAGGAATGCCGAGTACCGTTGCCATAGATGTGCCTACTACAATAAAGCTCATCGCTTTGGCCTTTTTGCCATTCGGCGCTAATCGAACCGCTAATGGCGTGGTAATAGCCCAAAATACTGCATGTGCACAAGCGATACCAATACGAGCTGTCATTAAGCTATAAAAATTCCAAGCAAAGCCAGCTAATAGATGGCTACCGATAAATAGACAAAACAGAAAAATAAGGAGTTTACGACGCTCCATTTTGGATGTTAATACTGTTAAGGGTAATGATAGTAATGATACCGCCCAAGCGTATATCGTTAATAATAACCCTGCATGAGCGACATCCATCGAAAAGCTTTCCGCAATATTAGGCAGTAAACCAACCGGTACAAATTCGGTGGTATTGAAAATAAATCCAGCAAAAGCTAAACAAAGAATCGACGACCAGATCCGAGAGCGCTTTTTAGCATTATTCATGATTTTACTTAAAGATGGGATAAATTGATTAGTGGTAATTATAACTGAATATTGACCATTGTTACATATATCGAATTAATAAATCTTAACAAAGGCCACCCGTTGTAGTAAGGTGGCATAAACTTCATTATTAGGCTTATTTTTATAATATCGTTTTGACTACCTTTAATATTTTATCGTAATCAGGTTCATTTGAGATCTCTTTAACATATTCGACATAAGCAATTTTATCGTTTTTATCAATGACAAATACCGCGCGTGCCAATAAACGCATTTCTTCAATTACAACACCATATTTTAATCCAAAATCGAGATTCTTGTGATCTGATGTCACTTTAACCTCATCAATTCCGTCTGCTGAACAATAGCGATTTAATGCAAAAGGTAAATCGACACTGACTGAAAATATAATGGTATTTTTTAATTTTGTTGCTTCGACATTAAAACGATGCACTTGAGCACTACATACCGAAGTATCAATGGAGGGAACTGAGTTAATAATTCTGACTTTACCTTTAAAATCCGATAATTTTACCGGTTGCATTTTGTTATTTTCGACAACAAAATCAGGCGCCTTATCACCAACTTTGATTTCAGGTCCGAGTAACGTGATAGGATGACCTTTCATGGTAACTTGATTTACTCTTTTTTGCATAATGGTTTCCTTTGTGTCGAGTTGAAGTGAATGACGTTTTTAATTTTCATTTACTATAAAGCTAGAATCAATAAGCAGCAATAATTTACTTTGCTTAAAATCCATAATTGATCTCATTATTAAATTTGTTGATAGCAATGCAATAAAACCAAAAAATAACCTCACCCTTTTGTCTGTTATTTATGCAAAGGTATATAATGATATTCCCTGATTTTAATACATTTATGATTATTATGAATCAACTTGTTATTACTGTCTGTTTACTCATTTTAAGTAATTTTTTTATGACGTTTGCTTGGTATGGGCATTTACGCTTTTTGCATAATCAAACTTGGATTATTGCAGTGTTTATTAGCAGGGGAATTGCACTTTTTGAATATTTATTGCAAGTTCCAACCAATCGGATTGGTTTTCAAGTCGCAACCGCGGGTCAGTTAAAAATTATTCAAGAAGTAATTAGTTTATCTGTCTTTATTCCATTTTCAATCTTTATCTTAAAAGAGCCTTTTAAAACTGATTTTATTTGGGCTGGTTTATGTCTGCTTGATGCCGTGTTTTTTATGTTTCGTGACAAAATCTTTGTGTAATGGAAGGTTAGAATCAGTTGATGGGTAGTTTAGTTTTTCTACTCTTTAATCCAAAACGATACTTTTTATAAAATTTTTAGATTCAGTCGTATACGTTGTTTAATATTGAAATGTGACTCTTGTCACATAATAAAACATCATGATTTATTAATATAAAATCCAATTTATGATTAATCAATTAATAAATAAGTCAGTATTATTCAGCAGTGATTTAACAATCTAAAGTAAATGCTTTTTATCACTTTAAAAAATGAGTAAGTAAATTTAGATTATTAAAGTAACTGACTAAATTTCAAATATTATTTTTTATTGAGGAGATAGGTATGCAAAAAGTTTTTGTAAAGAGTATTATCATTTGTTCTTTGTTATGTACGAATGTGTTTGCCATTGAAGCAAAGGATGTAACAACTGATCCGCAAGATTATTACCTTAGAGTAGATCAAGCTCCAGATAGTTTATTACTTTTGCCGCAACCACCCGCTTACAATAGTATTGAATTTCTTAGAGATAAAGCTCAATATGATTGGGGGAAATCCATGCGTAATACGGAACGAGGACATCAGGCATATTTAGATGCGGATGCGACAAAAGATAATGTTACTAAACAATTTTCCCCCTCTTTTGGTTATGAGATTTCGAGCACTAAAACACCAGAGATTTACAAGCTTATTACTACAATGAAAGAAGATGCGGGTGATCTTGCAACACGATCTGCAAAAGTTCATTATAATCGGGTTCGACCATTTTCATTTTTCAAAGAACCAACTTGTCGACCTGAAGATGAGAAAACATTATCAACCAATGGTTCTTATCCATCAGGGCATACTACTTTAGGATTTGCTATTTCGTTAGTGCTTGCCGAAATAAACCCACAACGCCAAAACGAGATTTTAAAACGTGGCTATGAAATTGGGGAAAGTCGAGTAATTTGTGGTTATCATTGGCAAAGTGATGTTGATGCAGCCAAAGTGATGGCTGCCGCCGTGGTCGCACAGTTACATACCAATGAAGAGTTTAATAAACAGTTAGTTAAAGCTAAAGCGGAATTTAGTCAATTGAAAAAGTAAATATCAAATCTGAAAGGCTTTATTCGATTACTATTTTTTAAAATTTATTTTGATATTGGCTTTTAGTCGTTAAAAGCCAATATATTTTTGCGTACTAAAGTGCTTTAAAGGATATATCCGGTAAGATCGCTTGACCTTGCCAATAAAGCTCGCTGGCAATGCGGCCTGCAATTTGACAATAAATTTGGGTAAATTCACTTTCTGGATGATTAATAACCGTTGGTTTACCTGTATCCAGATCTTGGCGCAAAATTTTATGTAAGGGGATCTGTCCGAGTAACGATGTTTGATATTGTTCAGATAGACGCTTTGCACCGCCTTCGCCAAAAATTGCTTCGTGATGACCACAGTTTTCACAAATATGGTAACTCATATTTTCAATAATACCCAAAGTAGGAATATTAACTTTAGTAAACATGGTAATCCCTTTTTTAGCATCAATGAGTGCAATATCTTGTGGAGTTGTAACAATGACCGCGGCTGTAACGGGAATACTTTGCGCAAGCGTTAACTGAATATCGCCCGTTCCTGGCGGCATATCAATAACTAGATAATCAAGTTCAGGCCAAAATGTGTCTTGTAAGATTTGCAATAAAGCTTTACTGGCCATTGGACCACGCCATACCATTGCACCATCAGAATCCACTAAATAGCCAATTGAATTACTGGCGAGTCCATAAGCCATTATGGGTGTCATGTGTTTATTATCTGGTGTTAAGGGTTGTTGTTTTTCTGTACCTAACATGGTGGGAATGGATGGGCCATAAATATCTGCATCTAAAATACCTACACTGGCGCCTTGTTTTTGTAGTGCAAGTGCTATATTAACGGCAGTTGACGATTTACCAACACCACCTTTACCAGAGCTAATGGCAATAATATTTTTTATATTGTTTATTGCATGTTGGTTGTTGGCACGCTTAAGTGTAGCGATATTGTATTCAATATGCCATTTTACTTCTTTAACATCGGTAAGTTTGAGTAACTGTGGCGTGAGCGCTGATTTAAGTTCTTCAAAAGCAACTTGCCATGCAAATGGCATAATTAACTTTATGGTTAGAATTTGATCGACTATTTCACAAGTTTTAACTGCACCAAGTTCAATCAAATTTTTTTGTAAGGTAGGATGAGTAAAATTTTCCAGAATTTTTTTCGCTTCCATGATATTAGCCTTATTTTTTGTGCATTTACTTTATACTCATATTGCTTTGACTTTAGACTATTTCAAGTATTGCCTTTATTTATAAAGTGTAAAATATAGTGTTGCAGATTTCTTAAATCTAACATTTTGGGCTTTGACACTTTACAATACTGTTGAGTATATAAAGAAATTTTATCAAATTATGGCATAAATCTAGCGATAATCACACGTTTGATGTACTATTTCTGTCATTATGTAATAGAAGGTAATTAATTAACATGACAACGCAACGCAAAATATTGGTGACTTGTGCACTTCCATATGCAAACGGTTCAATTCATTTAGGTCATATGCTTGAACATATTCAAGCGGATGTCTGGGTACGTTTTCAACGTATGCGCGGTAACGAAATCTATTTTATTTGTGCCGATGATGCGCACGGTACGCCAATTATGCTTAAAGCTCAGCAATTAGGTATTACACCAGAGCAGATGATTGAAGAAGTTAAAATTGAACATCAACGCGATTTTGCTGGTTTTAACATTAGTTATGATAATTACCATTCAACTCATAGCCCTGAAAATCGTCAAATATCAGAACAAATCTATAAGCGTTTAAAAGCTAACGGTTATATTAAAACTAAAGTTATTTCGCAATTATTCGATCCAGAAAAACAGATGTTTTTACCCGATCGTTTTGTTAAAGGCACATGTCCTCGTTGTAAAGCACCCGATCAATATGGTGACAACTGTGAAGTATGTAGTGCTACTTATAATCCGACTGATTTGATTGATCCTAAATCAGTTGTTTCGGGCGCAACGCCAATTTTGAAAGAATCAGAACATTTCTTTTTTGATCTGCCTGCTTTTTCAAACATGTTACAAGCTTGGATCCGTTCTGGTACATTGCAAGAACAAGTAGCAAATAAAATGCAAGAGTGGTTTGAAGCAGGTTTGCAACCATGGGATATCAGCCGTGATGCTCCTTATTTTGGTTTTGAAATTCCTGATGCACCGGGCAAATATTTTTATGTTTGGTTAGATGCGCCAATCGGTTATATGGGCTCTTTCCTTAATTATTGTAATAAAAATAACAAAGCAATCTTTGATGAATTCTGGAGTAAAGATTCAAGTACTGAACTTTATCACTTTATTGGTAAAGATATTGTCTATTTCCACAGCCTATTTTGGCCAGCGATGCTTGATGGTAGTGAACATCGTAAACCGTCCAATATTTTTGTACATGGCTATGTTACGGTTGATGGTGCGAAGATGTCTAAATCACGAGGTACTTTTATTCAAGCAAGCACTTACTTAAGACATTTAGATCCAGATTGTTTGCGCTACTATTATGCTGCAAAATTATCACCACATATTGATGATATTGATTTAAATTTAGAAGATTTTGTACAACGTGTTAATAGTGATTTAGTAAATAAAGTTGTGAACATCGCATCGCGTTCGGCTGGATTTATTAGCAAACGTTTTGATGGCAAATTATCTGATAAAGTTGCGGAGCCAGAGCTTTATGCGCAATTTGTTGAAAAGGCCAAAGTGATTGCCGATTACTATGAACAACGTGAATCAAGTAAGGCTATTCGCGAAATTATGGCATTAGCAGATGAAGCAAATCGCTATATTGACGAAAAAGCACCGTGGGTTGTGGCTAAACAAGAAGGACAAGATCAAGCTTTACAAGATATTTGTTCAATGGGTATTTTCCTATTCCGTATTCTAATGACTTACTTAAAACCTGTTGTGCCATCATTAGCACAGCGTACCGAAGAGTTTTTAAATAGCCAATTAGAATGGCGAGGTATTGATAACGCCTTAACTGGACATACAATTAATCGCTTTAAAGCCTTATTTAACCGAATTGATATGGATAAAATTACTGCAATGATAGAAGAAACTAAAGAATTAACGACATCGACAGTACCTGCTAAAGAAAAAGTAGCTGAGCCAATTGCTGATACCATTAATTTTGATGATTTTGCTAAAGTTGATATGCGTGTTGCATTAATCAAGAATGCTACTTTTGTAGAAGGTTCAGATAAATTATTGCAATTGACTCTCGATATTGGTGATGAAACGCGTAATGTGTTTTCGGGCATAAAACAATTTTATCCTGATCCTCAAGTTTTAATTGGTCGTTTAACGATTATGATTGCAAACTTAGCTCCTCGTAAAATGCGTTTTGGCGTTTCAGAAGGTATGGTTCTTTGTGCAAGTGGTAAAGACGATGGTGAGGGTGTTTACCTTTTATCACCGGATAGCGGAGCAAAACCAGGTATGCGAATTTCATAATTCATATCTACATTTTTAAAATAACATCTTAACAAGTTCATACACTTGTTAAGATGTTTGAGGTTACACACACGTTTTAGTATAAAAATTTATTCATTAAAGTAATATTTATTTAAGTCTCTTTTTCGATTATAAATGTTTATTTAACTAACTATCATGTAACCATTTCTGTTTTTGTCGACTTTATCAAATAAAATCTCATTCGGTATCTTTTGCAAATAGCATTACTGTTCTGTATTTTTAAAATAACATCTTAACAAGTTCATATGCTTGTTAAGATGTTTGAGGTTATGCATACGTTTTAGTATGAAAATTTATTCATTAGGGTAATATTTATTTAAGTCTCTTTTTCGATTATAAATGTTTATTTAACTAACTATCATGTAACCATTTCTGTTTTTGTCGACTTTATCAAATAAAATCTCATTCGGTATCTTTTGCAAATAGCATCACTCTTCTGTATTTTTAAAATAACATCTTAACAAGTTCATATGCTTGTTAAGATGTTTGAGGTTATGCATACGTTTAAATATAAAAATTTATTCATTAAAGTAATATTTATTTAAGTCCCTTTTTTGATTATAAATGTTTATTTAACTAACTATCATGTAACCATTTCTGTTTTTGTCGACCCTCTCAAATAAGATCTCATTCGGTATCTTTTGCAAATAGCATTACTGTTCTGTATTTTTAAAATAACATCTTAACAAGTTCATATGCTTGTTAAGATGTTTGAGGTTATGCATACGTTTTAGTATAAAAATTTATTCATTAAGGTAATATTTATTTAAGTCTCTTTTTCGATTATAAATGTTTATTTAACTAACTATCATGTAACCATTTCTGTTTTTGTCGACTTTATCAAATAAGATCTCATTCGGTATCTTTTGCAAATAGCATTACTGTTCTGTATTTTTAAAATAACATCTTAACAAGTTCATACACTTGTTAAGATGTTTGAGGTTACACACACGTTTTAGTATAAAAATTTATTCATTAAGGTAATATTTATTTAAGTCTCTTTTTCGATTATAAATGTTTATTTAACTAACTATCATGTAACCATTTCTGTTTTTGTCGACTTTATCAAATAAAATCTCATTCGGTATCTTTTGCAAATAGCATTACCGTTTTATCGGGTGTAATAATCGTTCAATAATAAAATCTGCGTTTAAATCACGGCACTTTACTTTCATACCTGTTAACGTAATCCAATATTACTTCGCGATGCATATTCAACAAATAGCAATAAATTTTTAGAAACTTACTTAAGTTAGCAAATATTAAAAAATCATTCTTATCCAATAATTAATGAACGATAGTTATTCATTAGATGGCGCAGTTAAAAGTTGAGGACAGAATAGCTAAAATAGAGTTATTGATGAATCTCATCCAAAAATATTTTCACATATCGGCAATTAGGTTGCCATAACCTTAATTTATGTACATGTCAGAGCGCTTTTTTGTAAAAAAGTTTCAGATTAAGTATACGTTTCAGTATAAAATTTATTGAATTTAAGCTGCTATTATCGGTCATAGCTAATAATTGAAATCCTTAATAATAAATCCTATTGCCATTATTTTAATTTTAGTATTATGTTATAAATGAAAGGCTAGGGGGATAGCAATGTTGTTATCCCCCAAGTGTCGTCGGTTAGTAATGTTAGATAAAAATATTGTCTATCTTTAAATTTATAAACTTTACATCCGATCTTGTTATTAATGGATAAAATAAATTAATATTTCCCTTAACTTTTTTGATTTTGCGAAGGATTTCCAGAATAAGGAAATATGCTGTCTTTTAACGAAAATGAAAAATCTTTCGTGTTGATCTCCCCAATGATTTTATCGCTATCATACAGAGCTAACAAAAATTGCGCCATTTCATCGGCGGAATGATATTTTGCAAAACGTTTATCATAATCATATTCATCAGTATTATTGGCTTTTTTTCCAAATTCGGTTTGCGTTGCTGCGGGAGCGAGAACTTTTGCTCGTAACGGTGCATTAGCTTGTATCAATTCTTGCGCTAATCCTTCGGTAAAGGCATTGACGTAAAACTTAGTTGCGCAATAAGTGACTGCATTTGGAACGATAGTATATCCTCCTCTTGATGAAATATTGATAAGTTGCGTATCTGGTTGATTATGATATTTACGCACATAGAGCGTTGATAGGATAGTTAATGCCTCAATATTTAAATGCAACATTGACTCTATTTTGTTTAAATCTTGCTCGCCAACACTGCCATAATGACCAAAACCAGCATTATTGATCCATGTTTCAATAAAATATGGTTCTAAATCGGTAAAAAGTGAATGCACATTGCTAGATACCGATAAGTCACATTTTTTTATAATGACATCTAATTCAGGATTAATATCGGCAATTTTTTGTTTGAGTAAAGTTAACTGTTCTTGTCGTCTAGCAATAACAATTAGTGGTTTATTTCGTTTTGCAAATGCGATGGCAGTTGCGTAACCTATTCCTGAACTTGCGCCAGTAATGACAGTATATCTTAAATCTGTATTGACCATTTTTTCATATCCATTTTTGAAATTGTTACTTAAATTTTGCTTAATGATTAAATTAACTTCTTAAAATCATCTTTAATTGTAAAAATATTAAGATGATAGAGTTTTATATTTTAACTTAGGATTTCCATGAGTTATGTGGTAATTCAAGTTTTCTATCAGCTTTAGATAATGCCTGCTGTAATTGCTCAAGATTGAGTGGCACACAATAAGCTGGTTTAGCACGTTCAAAACGCCAACTTTCAGATAAGTTTCCTATATCGATATAGTCAAATCCGACTTGATTAATTAATTCATATACAGTTTGTTTTGCTAAATCATCATTACCTGCGATAGGAAGTGCTCTTCGATTTGTTTTATCATATGGTTTTGCATCTTTTAATATATCTCTAGCAAGAATGGCATTAAATACTTTAACTATTTTTGATTTACAAAGATGCTGGGCGACTAATTCACTTGTGGTTGTTTGATAGGAATCTAATTGTTCAATGTGTCCATCACGATCGGGGTAGTAATTCATTGTATCAAGAACGATCTTATTACTGAGAAGATCCGTTGGCAATTGTTGATAATTGATAAAAGGAATTGCAACGAGAATAATATCACTGAAATCAATTGTTTCTTCTTGACTACCAATTTCACAACCCAAACTGCTTGCTACACTAAATAATGTGTTTTTATCTCGTGAGTTACATAACATGACTTGATATCCAGTTTGAATAAATAATTTAGCCCAAGCTTGACCAACAAATCCAGCTCCGATTATTCCAATTTTTTTTAACATATTAATTCCTAAGTCATAAATGAATTTGTTATATTATTCTCTTAAAATAAAAGAGAATAAATGATATCAAAATTGTTTTATTAACAACTAGAGGTTGGTAATGTGGATCTTTTAAGAAGTATGGAAGCTTTTGTATTGACCGTAAAAACAGGTTCATTTGCAGCTTCAGCCATTTCACTAAATACATCACCACAAATGATCGCCAAATATGTGGTATTTTTAGAAAATTATTTAGGTTTAAAGTTGCTGAATCGTACGACACGGTCGCAAAAGTTAACCGAGTTTGGTAAACAATATTATGAAAAGTGTTTATTCATCCTTGATGAAGTGAAAAGTTCAAAAACATTAGCGCAACAATTTATTGAGGAGCCTAAAGGTCGGCTTCGAATCAGTGCGCCAGTGAGTTATGGACATTTTAATTTGATTTCTGTGCTTAGTCGTTTTATGAGATGCTATCCAAAAGTAAATGTTGATCTTCAATTAAGTGATCGCTATGTCGATTTAGTTAAAGATGATTTTGATATTGTTTTTCGAATTGGCGAATTATCTAATTCAAGTTATATTGCTCGTAAACTCAATTCTTACAAACTTATTTTTGCAGCTTCACCAACTTATCTTGCTAAAAATGGTATACCGGTAACGCCTAATGATATAAAAAAACATCAATGTTTAATTTATCAATATGTCAATCCAACTAAAAAAGATTATCTTTGGCCTTTTAGTATTAATGGAAAAGTAATTAATATTCCCATATCAGGAACATTAAAAAGTAATGATACTTTAGCTTTAGCAAATGCCGCTGTCGAAGGTTTGGGGATAACGATGTTACCCCAATCAATGCTAAGTGAGCTTATTCGTCAGAATAAATTATTTCCAATATTACAAGATTTTTTACCACCAGCTAGAGAAGTTCATCTGCTTTATAAAGCTGATAAACAGCAACTTCCTAAACTTAAGATGTTTATTGAATTTATCACTAATTCAATGTGATAAATAGAAAGTTTTTTTGAAGTTTTAAATTAGTTTAAAAATTCAGATTTGCTTTATTAAGATAATCAATAAAGTCAACAATAACAAAAAAGGCGATAAAAAAAACCGCCTTTTTGTATGAGAGATTCTAAAATAATCAGAATTACTGATTATTTTATGGTAGCTAAAGTGCTTAGTTCTTTACCTAACATATTATTTAAATATACCAAGTCATCTGCAGTTAAAGTCCCAACGGCATATTTTAACTGTAGTAAACTTGTTAGATAATTATATTTTGCATCCGATAGATTTCGTTTAGAACTATAAAGCTGTGTTGTTGCATTTAGCACATCAACAATGGTACGTGTACCAACTTGATATCCAGATGAAGTTGCTTCTAATGAACTTTCGGCAGACACAACAGCTTGTTGATAAGCTTTGATTGAACTGATTGAAGATGAAATATTGTTATAAGATGAGCGAACTTGATTAATCACACTACGATTAGTGCTTTCTAATTTCTCGCTATAACTGACAAAATTATGCTGTGCTTGTTCAACTTGTGACATAGTTGCACCACCTGAAAAAATTGGCATGTTGACACTTACACCAACATAATTATTACCAGAATAGCTTTTACTATGATGAGATCCTATAGCACCATTTGAAGAGTAATTTCCATATCTCTCATTTTTATTTAAGTTTGTCGATGCATCTAAACTTGCAGTAGGCATATATCCTGATTGTGCAAGTTTAATTTGTTCACGGGCAATATCTTGATTTAATTTCATTGTTAATAAATTAAGATTAGATGCCTCAGATTGTTTTAATAATAAACTAATTTGAGTTGGTGCTTCGGTTTTAAATGTTTTGGTATCAATCGTTG
Organism: Gilliamella sp. W8136; assembly: GCF_016101285.1. NCBI lineage: Bacteria > Pseudomonadati > Pseudomonadota > Gammaproteobacteria > Orbales > Orbaceae > Gilliamella > Gilliamella sp. W8136. The sequence goes on along the minus strand of NZ_JACFQU010000004.1, from coordinate 161,605 downwards.
CTAAACTAGAATAAAAACGTCCACTTACTTGACGTAAATTTTCAATTGAATTATTTAACTCATTTAATGCGTTAACCTGTTGAGCAACCGTTAAATCATAATTAGCTTGAGCATTTTGTACATCAGTAATGGCTACTAAACCAACTTGATGTTGTTGACGAGTTTGTTCTAATTGGCGACCAATTGCTTTTTTCTGAGCATCAATAAAGCTTAAAGCATCAAGTGCTTTTAAAACATTAAAATAAGCAACCGATGTATTTAAAATTAATGTTTGACCTTGGTATTGATAAGCAATATCAGCAATACTTGCTTGTTTTTTTGTAATATCTAAAGCTTTCCAACTTGAGAAATTAAAAATACTTTGTGATACCGTTACTTGGTATAAATTACCACTTTTATTTTTCTGTCCACTGATGTCGCGACGCCCATGTGTTACACCATAAGATGCATTAAGACCAACTTGTGGTAATAAACTTGCTCGTGAACCTGAAATTGCTGAGTAAGCTTTCTCTTTTTCTGCTAAAGAACTACGTAGATCTGGGTTTGTCTCTTTAGCTTGTTCATAAACTTGAATCAAATTTTCAGCAAAAACTGCTTGGCTTAATGTTAAGCCGATTAAAAAGGTTAGCGTTTTTTTCATCAATCATCTCTTTAAAAACATTAAAATATAATTGTATTTTCATTTGTGCGATTTTAACAGATAATTAGCATATAGTAAGCATAGTTTATTTACCATTCGCACTTTTTATTAAAATTCAGCCCAAAACGAGACACAATATGAAAATAAAAAATAATCCAATAAATTTTAACAAAAATGATGTATTTAATCTAACTAAACGGGTGCTTTATAAAGGTTTCTTTTCTTTACTAGAATATCGTTTTCAATATCGTAAATTTGATGGTTCAGTGAGCGATGTCGTTACCCGAGAGGTGTTAGAACGCGGTCATGCTGTGGTCTTGCTTGCATATGATGTTAAACGTGATGAAGTTGTTTTAATTGAACAAATCCGTATCGCTGCAATTGAAACTCAAGAAACCCCATGGATGTTAGAGTTGATAGCGGGAATGATGGATCATGAAAATGAATCATTTGAAGAAGTGGCTAGGCGTGAGGCAATTGAAGAAGCAGGTGTTACCATTGGTCGATGCAAACCTGTTATTAGTTATTTAGCTTCTCCGGGAGGATTAACTGAAAAATTACATATTTTGGTTGGTGAAGTTGATGCTTCAACCGCAACAGGGATTCATGGACTTGCGGAAGAAAATGAAGACATCAAAGTTCATGTTGTCAGTCGAGATCAAGCTTATAAATGGGTTGAAGATGGAGTAATTAATAATGCAGCATCAATTATTGCTTTGCAATGGTTGCAACTCAATTATTTAAATCTAAAAAATGAATGGAAGTAATTACTAATTATATTTAATTATTTCTTTCATTAAAATGTGATCTATTTTACACTTTAATATAACGCTAGGATTTATAATAAAATTATATAGCCTACTGCAATGTTTTGTTTTGCTATTAACATTATTAACCATATTATTTGATGAATAACTGAGGTGAATTTTGGAGTCACTTTTACAGCTGCCAACAAAAAATAAAAATTACGGTAAAATATTACAAATTACTGATACCCATCTTTTTGCTGATGGAAGCTGTGCTTTGCTTGGAGTGAATTCAAACGCAAGTTTTTTGGCTGTAATCGATGAGATTAAAAAATGCAGTAGAACATATGATTTAATTGTAGCTACCGGCGATTTTGTTCAAGATGGTACAAAAGAAGCTTATAAATTTTTTGCAGAGCAAATAACCACATTAAATACTCCTTGTGTTTGGTTGCCTGGAAATCATGATAACTATGACTACATGCAATCCGTTTTTGCTAATTATCGACTTTTAGATAATAAAGTTGTTTTGTTAAGTGATAAATGGATAATTATTCTTTTAAATAGTCAGGTTGAAGGCCAAGCTTACGGCTTATTAGCGGATTCAGAATTACTTTTTTTACAAAAAAATTTAGATAGATATTCTGATAGAAATGCACTGGTCTTTTTACATCATCATCCTATTAATTCAGAATGTCACTGGCTGGATCAGCATATCTTGAAAAATAGTATTGAGTTGGAAAAAATTATACAAGCATATCCTCAAATAAAAGGATTAGGGTGGGGGCATATCCATCAAAGCCAAGATCATCAATGGTATACATGTAAAGCATTTTCTACGCCTTCAACTTGTGTACAATTTAAACCTAATAGTTATAATTTTGGATTAGCTGATAATGATGCACCCGGTTGGCGTGAAATAACATTAACCAACGATGGTATGCTTGAAACAGAAGTATTTCGAATTAATGATAACCGTTTTGTTCCCGATTTATCCCAAAATGGTTATTAAGAGTAAGTGATAATCTTATCTGATTACTATAGTAGTGGGGCAAAAAAGTAAAATAATCGTTCAACAATACGTTGCCAAATAGGTCGCTGTTTCCATATTTCAATATTAACTTTTTCGGACTGTGCTAAATACCCTTGTAGAAGAGAAAAAAGTGATTGGGCAAATTCAGCATCATCAATGACAGTTGTAATTTCAAAATTTAACCATAAGCTTCGCATATCTAAATTGACTGTACCGACTAAACTAAGCTGATTATCAATTAAAACACTTTTAGTATGTAATAAATTATCATTGTATTGATAAAGTTTGACCCCTCCCTCAAGCAATTCTGAAAAAAATGCTCGACTAGCCCATTTAACCATTAAGGAATCGTTCTTTTTCGGAACAATAATAATAACGTCTACTCCACGCTGAGCTGCAGTACATACCGCATGTAAGATGTCGTCACTTGGAACTAAATAGGGTGTAGTAAAAATAATTTGTTTTTGAGCTGCATAAATTGCTGTCAATAATACCTGATGGATCATGTTTTCTGTATAACCAGGACCTGAAGCAATAAGTTGCATAATATGTTTTTTTTCTTCTGGGGGTTCGGCAAAGTCCGTAATTTGGGGTAAAGCAAGATCGGTACCTGTTTCTAATTCCCAATCACTAGCATAAATTGCACCCATTAACGTGGTAACAGGACCACGCATTCTTACCATAATATCGACCCATTCGCCCACATGCTTATTCTGTTTAAAAAAGCGGGGGTCGACAATATTCATGCTACCCGTATATGAGATATAGTTATCTATGATTGCAACTTTACGATGTTGTCTTAAATCTAATCGCCTAAACATAAATCGAAGTAAGTTAACTTTTAGGGCTTCAATAATAATGATTCCCGCTTCACGCATTCTTTTACTTGCCTTTGTTCTAAGAAAACGGCGACTACCTGCAGAATCTACCATTAAGTGACAAGTCACACCACGCTTAGTTGCTTCAATCAATGCTTTTTCAACATCATCGGCTCGACCTCCCTCATTCCAAATATAAAACACCATCTCGATGTTAGAGGTTGCTTGATTGATATCTTCAATTAGCTGATCGAAAATTGCGTCAGTATCACTCAGCAGTTCAATATGATTACCGTTTATACCATCAAGCCCCGTTTGATGTTTACAAAGTTGAAAAATAGGTTTACTAACTTGACTGACTTGGGTTGTGAAAATATCTGGAAAAATGCTAATTCTATTTATAAAGTTAGCAATGATTGGACGCATTTTTTGTGCGCGTTTAACACGCTGTTGCCCTAAATGAGCTTCACCTAACGAGAAATAAAGAATGATTCCAACTATCGGTAAAATATAAATTACTAGCATCCATGCAATTACATAGGTAGTTGGTCTTCGTTTAAACACTATTCGTAACGTCGTAGCAACGATCATCAACCAATAAATCAAAAAGATCAATGAACTGACTAAGGCGTGGAATGAAGTATATTGCATATAAGTTAGCTATTACTTAGGTTGAGTTTACTAATCCCATCTTTAGTACAATCATAATCCTGAAAGACTTCAGGTAATGGTTTAGGATTATTGTGTTTATCTACTGAAACATAAGTAAATACAGCATCAGTGATACAAAAACGTTTCAGTGAATCTGTTGTATCAATTACTTTTTTAACCCAAACTTCAATACCAATAGTAATAGATGTTTTGCCTGTTTTGATACAATGCGCATAGCAACAAACAACATCTCCTACCATTGCAGGCTTATGAAAGGTAATGCTACTTGCGTTAACCGTTACAACTCGATTTCTAGCGATCTCTTTCGATAGAATACCGCCAGCGAGATCCATTTGCGACATTATCCAACCGCCAAAAATGTGGCCATGAGGATTAGTATCAGCAGGCATTGCCAGTGTTCTTAGTACTAGTTGGCCTTTAGGGGATGTATCGGATTGTTTCATATTAAAATACTCCATCTATGCTATTTACTGTCTATATCTTTATCCATATTTTTATATATATAGATTCCCGATATTAAGGATAATAATAACGATGCACCAGGTAAAATAAATACTTTAAAAATCCAGAAAAAGTCATCTGTTGTATAATAGGTTGCACCTAAACTAATCACGCCACATGTCATGAAGAAAGCTATCCATAATATATTTAATCTATTCCAAATGACTGAATCTAGCTGAATTTCTTTGCCTAGAAGCTTTTGAAGCATATTTTTTTTGAAACCATACTGACTAATGAGTAAACCTGAGGCAAACAAAAAGTTAATAATTGTCACTTTCCATTTTATAACATTAGGTTCTCGGGTATAAAGAGTAAATCCACCAAAAACCATCACCATTAAATAAGATATCAATTCTACTTTGTCGATTTTTCGGTAAATGATAAGCACAATTAGAAAACAGACCGTTGCTGCTATCATCAAGGCTTGTACACCAACAAAGACATCATACATTGTCAAAAATATAAAAAAGATTACAAGGGGTATAAAATTTAAAAGCTGTTTCATGTAAATATTAACCTGATAGAAAAGATAACTTGTCTTAGTTATAATTGTAAGTGAAAAAGCCTATCAGAAATAGGCTTATTTTTTTGTATGAAGTTCAGGATGGGCTTTACAATTACCTGATTGGCAATGTCCATAAAGATATAAGCTATGAAAAGTTAATTTAACTCCATATTGCTCAGCAATTTCTTTTTGTCTTGCATTAATAATTTCATCTCGAAATTCAAATACTTCACCACAATCTAAACAAATTAAATGATCATGATGTTTTTGCGTTGCAAGCTCAAATACCGCTCTGCCACCCTCAAAATTATGACGTGTTACAATTCCAGCATCATCAAATTGGTTTAAAACACGGTAGACGGTGGCGAGTCCGATTTCTTCGCCCATATCAAGCAACTTTTTATAAAGATCCTCGACTGTGATATGTTGACATGAAGGATCTCTCAATAATTCTAAAATCTTTAATCGTGGTAACGTAACCTTTAAACCAGCACTTTTAAGCGCTGCATTATTATCATTATCATGATTTGTCATATTACATCCCAATTAAGTTATTAATAAACACATATTATAGAAACTATGCACGGTAAATAAAAGAAATCATTTTAATTGATTAAATGTTCATTTCGGTTTTGACTTGATTGACCCAATTATTGATTCGTTCTTCTGTTAATTCTGGTTGACGATCTTCATCAATGGCTAGTCCTACAAAGTGAGTATCGTCTACTAAACTTTTCGATGCTTCAAAGCTATATCCTTCTGTTGACCAGTGTCCAACTATTTTCGCACCTTTAGGCTCAATAACATCACGTAATGTACCCATGGCATCACAAAAATATTCAGCATAATCTTCTTGATCTCCACAACCAAAAATAGCCACCATTTTACCATTGAAATCAATTTGTTCTAAGTTAGGGAAAAAGTCATCCCAATCAGCTTGTGATTCGCCATAGTACCAAGTTGGAATACCTAAAAAAAGATAATTATATTGTTCTAGTGTTTCTTTAGTTGTTTTTGCAATATCAAAAATATCTGCTTTGTCACTGCCTAAAATTTGTTGGATTTGCTTTGCTACATTTTCTGTATTACCTGTATCGCTACCAAAAAAAATACCAACGTTTGCCATATTTATACCTTTACTGTTATTACTTCATCAAAAATATTTTTTGAGTATATCATTGTCAATTAATATCAGCAATCATTCTCAATTACTATCAACATAAGATATTATTTACTACACAATTTATTCATCTTAGATTAGAATTATTACTAGTGTTTATATTAATTTAAATCATGGAATTTAGTTATGAACCTGCACGAGTATCAATCAAAATATATTTTTAAAGAGTACAATTTACCTGTACCTGAAGGCTATGTTTGTAATTCAGTTGATGAGGTAAAAGATATTTTATCAAAATTACAATCCCAATCGGATATTAGTTCTTGGGTCGCTAAATGCCAGGTTCATGCCGGAGGAAGAGGTAAAGCTGGGGGCGTAATTTGTACTAAAAACTTCAATGAGATAAAAGGTTTTGCTGAAAAGTGGTTAGGTAAACATTTAGTCACTTATCAAACAACATCCAAAGGTCAGCCAGTAAATCAGATTTTAATCGAAAAAGCTTCAAATATTTCTAAAGAACTTTATTTAGGTGCAGTTATTGATCGAAGTTCTAAACGTGTTGTTATTATGGCATCGACTGAGGGAGGAGTTGATATTGAAAGTGTTGCTGAAAAATCTCCACACTTAATTCACAAAATGCCACTCGACCCGTTAACTGGACCATCTGCTTTCCAAGGTCGTGAACTTGCTTTTAAATTGGGATTAACAGGTAAGCTTGTTAACCAATTTTCTAAATTATTTGTTAATTTTGCTAATCTATTTTTAGATAACGATGTTGCATTAGCTGAAGTTAACCCTTTAGTTATTACTGATGAACAAGAACTTGTTTGTTTAGATGCTAAAATCGTTCTTGATGATAATGCTCTTTTTCGTCATCCAAAATTAAATTATTTAAAAGATACAACACAAGAAGATGAACTTGAATCCATTGCTGCCAAACAAGGTATTAGTTATGTTTCTTTAGATGGAAATATCGGATGCATGGTTAACGGTGCTGGATTAGCAATGGCTACAATGGATATCATCAAATTATATGGTGGTGAACCTGCTAACTTTTTAGATGTTGGTGGTAGTACAACTCAAGAACGTGTAGCAGAAGCATTTAAATTGATTTTATCAGAAAAAAATGTCAAAGCGATTTTAGTCAATATTTTTGGTGGTATTGTTCGTTGTGATTTAATTGCTGAAGGTATTATTAGTGCAATTCAAGAAATAGGTCTTAAGGTTCCGGTTGTCGTACGACTTCAAGGTAATAATGCCGAAATTGCCCGAAGTATTTTAGCTGATAGTAATCTAAATATTATTACCGCCAAAAGTTTAACAGATGCTGCACAGAAAATCGTTGGCGTTGCAAAATAGTGAGAGTGGAGAAGATTTATTATGTCAATTTTAGTCGATAAAGAAACCAAAGTCATCTGTCAAGGATTTACTGGTAGTCAAGGTACATTCCATTCTCAACAAGCGATAGCATATGGAACTAAAATGGTAGGAGGCGTCACACCGGGTAAAGGTGGAACAACACATTTAGGTTTGCCAGTCTTTAATACCGTTAAAGAGGCGGTTGCGGCAACGGGTGCTACAGCCACCGTCATTTATGTGCCTGCTGCATTTGGAAAAGATTCCATCCTAGAAGCAATTGATGCTGGAATAAAATTAATTGTTTGTATAACTGAAGGCATCCCAACTTTAGATATGTTAATCGTCAAAGAAAAATTGAAACAAAACGACGTAGTTATGATTGGACCAAATTGTCCTGGAATTATTGTACCGAATGAATGTAAAATTGGTATTATGCCAGGGCATATTCATTTAGCGGGTAAAGTTGGGATTGTTTCTCGCTCTGGAACGTTAACTTATGAAGCAGTTAAACAGACAACGGATATCGGTATTGGCCAATCTGTTTGTGTCGGTATTGGCGGTGACCCAATTCCTGGAAGTGATTTTGTTTCAATTTTGAAATTACTTGAACAAGATCCAAAGACTGAGGCTATTGTTATGATAGGTGAAATTGGGGGAAGTGCAGAAGAAGAGGCCGCTGAATATATTAAAAAACATGTAACTAAACCTGTTATAGCCTATATTGCAGGAACATCTGCTCCAGCAGGTAAACGCATGGGACATGCTGGTGCGATTATTTCTGGTAACAAAGGTACAGCGAAAGAAAAAACCAAAGCGCTATTATCAGCAGGTATAACTATTGTTACTAACCTTGCTGATATTGGAAGTGCTGTAAAAAAACAGTTTGATATATAATTTTTGATCCCTGTCAATTTTTATTCTTTAAATAATGTTGTACAATAGCTAAAATAACTTTACAAATTTTGTGGGCATTTAAGCATTTAAGGATAAGAGGGAGCGCTTTATGTTAGATATAGTAGAACTGTCACGCCTTCAATTTGCACTCACAGCAATGTATCATTTCATTTTTGTACCATTAACACTGGGTTTGGCATTTATGCTAGCAATTATGGAAACGGTATATGTTGTTAGTGGCAAGCAAGTCTGGAAGGATATGACCAAATTCTGGGGTAAACTATTCGGTATTAATTTTGCTGTTGGTGTTGCTACCGGTTTAACTATGGAATTTCAATTCGGTACCAACTGGTCTTATTACTCGCACTACGTGGGTGATATTTTTGGGGCACCGCTTGCAATTGAAGGATTAATGGCATTTTTCTTGGAATCAACGATGGTTGGTTTATTCTTTTTTGGATGGGATAGACTAAGTCGTGGTAAACATCTAATGGTTACTTGGTGTGTGGCGTTTGGTTCAAACTTTTCAGCGCTTTGGATTTTAGTCGCAAATGGGTGGATGCAATTCCCTATAGGATCTGAATTTAATCCGATAAACTCACGTATGGAAATGGCCAGCTTTTTCGAACTAATTACCAATTCTGTTGCTCAATACAAATTCGTACATACTGTTGCTGCAGGATACTTAACCGGTGCGATGTTTGTTTTAAGTATTAGCTCATATTATCTTTTAAAGAAACGAGATTTACCTTTCGCAAATCGTTCTTTTGCCGTAGCGGCCATGTTTGGTTTTATCATGTCAATTGTTGTCGCCGTCATGGGGGATGAAGCAGGTCACGAATTGTCGACCGTACAACCTACTAAACTGGCAGCAATTGAAGGTGAATGGGAAACTCAACCTGCACCAGCGTCATTTAATGTGATTGCATTCCCATCGCAAAAAAATAAGGAAAATTTATTTGCAATTGAGATTCCGTATGTAATGGGAATAATGACTACCCGTTCACTTGATAAGCAAGTAGTTGGTTTGAAAGATATTATTACTGACAATGAAACCAGAATCCGTAATGGTATCTTAGCCTATGCTAATTTAGAAAAAATTCAAAAAGGCGATCAAGATCCATCTGTTCTTAAAGCCTTTGAGGATAATAAAGCCGATTTAGGATATGGTTATTTGGTTAAACGTTTTACTGATCGTGATAATTTAACGATTCCTGAGGCTACTGAAGAACATATTAAAGCGGCGTCAGATGATTCAATTCCAACGGTATGGCCTTTGTTCTGGGCATTTAGAGGAATGGTTGGTTTTGGATTGCTGATGATTTTAGGTGCTGGACTCGCGTTGTGGGCAACTTACAAAAATAAAATTGGTCAAAAACGTTGGTTACATCGTTTACTTCTTCTATTATTGCCTGCGCCATGGCTTGCTTGTGAATGTGGCTGGTTTGTTGCGGAATATGGTCGTCAACCTTGGGCAATTCAAGATATTTTACCGACTGGAGTCGCCAATTCCTCGTTAACAGCAGGGGAAGTATTATTTACTATGACCTTAGTTTGTGGTCTGTATACACTATTTTTAGTTGCTGAATTGTTCTTGATGTTCAAGTTTGCGCGATTAGGACCAAGTTCATTAGGTACTGGCAACTATTATTATGAAAAAACACAAGCGATATCAGAATAGGCATAGGGAGTATATACAATGATTGATTACGAAATTGTACGCGTCATCTGGTGGGTGTTGATTAGTGTTGTTTTAATCGCTTTTGTTATCACTGATGGCTTTGATATGGGCGTTGGTATTTTATTACCTTTTATCGGTAAAACTGATTCTGAACGTCGTATAATGATAAATGCAATTGCCCCACATTGGGATGGTAACCAAGTTTGGTTAATTACTGGTGGTGCAGGTATATTTGCTGCTTGGCCTATGGCTTATGCTGTATCCTTTTCTGGTTTTTATATTGCGATGATTTTAGTGTTATGTGCATTATTCTTCAGACCAATTGGTTTTGATTATCGTAGTAAACTAGAGAACACTAAATGGCGTAATATGTGGGATATCGCTATCTTTTTAGGAAGCTTTGTTCCTGCACTTGTGTTAGGGGTAGCTTTTGGAAACTTATTAGAAGGTGTACCATTTAGATTCGATAATTCTTATCGTGCTTTTTATGATGGTTCTTTTTTTGGTCTACTTAATCCATTTGCATTATTAGCAGGTATTGTCAGCTTAATGTTAATGGTTGCCCATGGTGGAGCTTGGTTGCAATTAAAGACTTCTGGTGAACTTTATCTAAGAGCTAGAAAAGCAACCCAAATTGCTAGTTTAATTATGTTAATTGCATTCGTATTGGCTGGTGTGTGGGTTACTTTTGGTATTCATGGTTATGAAATTACTAGTGCAATAGATTACAATGGTGTTTCTCATCCGTTAAATAAGACTGTATCAACAGATGTTTCATGGTTGAAAAATTACATGAATTACCCTATTTTATGGCTTGTTCCTGCATTAGGTGTATTATTACCATTATTAACTATTTTCTTTTCTGGTTTGAATAAAAATGGATTAGTGTTTTTATCATCTTCTTTAACCATTGCTTGTGTATTATTTACATATGGTATTGCAACGTTCCCATTCGTTATTCCATCAAGCATTATGCCAAATGCTAGTTTAACAATATGGGATGCAAGTTCTAGTCAATTAACACTGAATATAATGTTTGGTGTGGTGGTAGTATTCTTACCAATCATACTTTTCTATACTATTTGGAGTTATATAAAAATGTTTGGACGATTAGACAAAAATCATATTGAAAATAATAAACATTCACTTTACTAAGGAATAATTATGTATTACGTGTTATGGTTCATTGGAGTTATTGCAACTTGTATGCTTGCTGTTGTTACTGGACTTTGGGTTGAAAACTCTAGTAACGAAAAAGAAACGAACAAATAGTGAAATCTACAAAAAATAAATATAAAGGTGGCAAATTGTCACCTTTTTGATTATTAGTCTGTCAATATGATAAATAATTGACAAATGATAATTGTTTTCATTTAACTATTTTTATATCATAGTGTAGCGAATTTTATATTCAGATATAATGTCGCTAATTTTTAGTTTAAATTAGATTATAGGATATGAAACAATTCAATTGGAATGCAAGAGTCTATTATGAAGACACAGATGCTGGCGGGGTTGTTTACCATGCTCGGTATCTTGCTTTTTATGAACGCGCTAGAACAGAAATGCTAAGACAGCTTAATATTAGTCAACAAACATTACTACAAGAAGGTATTGCATTTGTTGTTAAAAAGATGGATATTAGCTACGACTTTCCAGCCCGTTTAGATGACATGCTAACTATCAGCACTCAGGTTGAGCAAATTCGTAAGGCGTCTATTATTTTTAAACAGACTATATTAAATCAGAATAAGCAAATTATCAGCAATGCTGATGTAATTATTGCTTGTGTCAATATGACTAAAATGAAGCCATGTGCGCTTCCAAAGTTATTAGTTTTGGAGTTTATTTAAGTGGAAAATTTGAATATTATTGATCTTTTTTTACAGGCAGGCCTTTTGGTGCAAGGCGTTATGTTATTGTTATTAACATTTTCTGTGATGTCTTGGGCTATTATATTTCAACGTACTAAAATTTTAGGAAAGGCTAAAAAACAAATTGATCAATTTGAAAATAGTTTCTGGGCATCGGAAGAACTGAATATGTTGTTTGATAAAGCAAAACATCATAAAGAAGACATTAGCGGTACAGAACATATTTTTTATTCAGGTTTTAAGGAGTTTTCACGCCTTTACCAAATTAACCCGAATATGCCAGAAGCTGCATTAGATGGTGCTTCTCGCTCTATGCGGTTGGCAATGAACCGTGAACTTGATAATTTAGAATTACATATTCCTTTTTTAGGTACTGTAGGTTCAATTAGTCCTTATATCGGCTTATTTGGTACTGTTTGGGGGATTATGCATGCGTTTATTTCTTTGGGTGCGGTAAAACAAGCAACATTGCAAATGGTTGCTCCAGGGATTGCTGAAGCTTTAATTGCAACGGCCATTGGTTTATTCGCTGCTATACCTGCTGTTCTTGCTTATAATCGTTTATCATTACGTGTAAGTAGACTTGAACAGAGTTACCTTAATTTTATTGACGAATTTTCAGCTATTTTACAACGTCAAGCTGTGGCTGTTAGGAAATAATTATGAGTAGACGTTCACGATATTCAACCAAATCTGAAATCAATATAGTTCCTTTGCTTGATGTACTATTAGTATTGGTGCTTATTTTTATGGCAACAGCACCAATTATAAGCCAAAGTGTAGAAGTAGATTTACCTGAAGCATCAGAATCAAAAACAGTTTCTCCTGCTGATAATAAACCCATAATCATTGAAGTATCTGGTATTGGCGTATATGCTCTCATTATTGATCAAGATCGTCAATCCGACTTACCTCAAGAGCAGATTATTGCTGAAGTGAAACATCAACTTTCAATAAATGAAAAAGCTGTTTTTTTAATTGGTGGTGCTAAGAATGTTCCTTATGAAGAAATTATAAAAGCATTAAATTTATTGCAATCTGCAGGCGTTAAGTCAGTTGGATTGATGACTCAACCAATTTAATTAACCATAATAATACATTAAAAATATCAGCAATGTCTTATATGCGAAATTCTAAATTAAGTATACCAATTATAATATCGATTATATTACATTTAATCTTAATTATTATTCTTGGTTATCAAGCTATAAAAAATATGGATGGTATCAATTATGGCAAAGAGACTGGAAACAGTATTGATGCTATTATGATTGATCCTTCTGTTATGACAGATCAATATCAACGGCAATTAAAAACGAAAGAAAGCCAACAGCAAGCTGATAGAAAAAGAGAACAGCAGTTAGCCGATCAAGCTAAAGAATTGCAAGAAAAACAACTAGCTGAACAACAATATCTAAAGGATTTAACAAAAGAACGTATAAAACTTGCTGAGCAATTGAAAAAGCAAGAAGAAGAAAGGATTGCAGCAGAGAAAGCAGCAGCGGAAAAGGCGGCGGCAGAAAAAGCGGCAGCAGAGAAAGCGGCAGCAGAGAAAGCAGCAGCGGAAAAGGCAGCGGCAGAGAAAGCAGCAGCGGAAAAGGCAGCGGCAGAGAAAGCAGCAGCGGAAAAGGCAGCGGCAGAAAAAGCGGCAGCAGAGAAAGCAGCAGCGGAAAAGGCGGCGGCAGAGAAAGCAGCGGCGGAAAAGGCGGCGGCAGAGAAAGCAGCAGCGGAAAAGGCGGCGGCAGAGAAAGCAGCAGCGGAAAAGGCAGCGGCAGAAAAAGCGGCAGCAGAGAAAGCAGCAGCGGAAAAGAAAGCAGCGGAGATAAAAGCAAAACAAAAGGCAGAACAGGCTAAAAAAGATAAAGCTATCAATGATCTATTAGGTGGTCTGACTTCTGGTGCTCCAAATTCTCCAAGTGATCAAAGTGGAGCAGCTGCAAGCCGTAAAGGTTCATCCGATGATGAACTAGCTAAATACAAAGCATTAGTAACAAACGCTATAAGCAATAAATTTATAAATCCAGCTAATGTTTACAGTGGCAAAAGTTGTGTTTTACAAATTCAAATAGCACCGGATGGGTTATTACTTAATGTGACCTCTATTGAAGGCGATGAAGCTCTTTGTCGTGAAGCGGTTGCTACCACTAAACTTACCACCATTCCAAAACCAGCGAGTGGCTTATATGATGAAGTAAAAAATATGACAGTTGAATTCCAACCCAAATAGTATTGAAATTATTTTATTAAAAATGATTTGACCTAAAAGCTTCTTTATAGAAATAAATTTTCAACATCTTTTAATGGAGATGTTGAAAATCAATTATTCGTCCTTATATATGTTCTATTCATTCCAAATTTAGTTATTTTAAGTAAGAGAAGGAGCAGAATATGACAACAATAGTCAGCGTTCGCCGTGAAGGGCAAGTGGTTATTGGTGGTGATGGTCAAGTTACACTTGGTGAACGTATTATTATGAAAGGTAATGCACGTAAAGTTCGTCGTTTATATAATAACAAAGTAATTGCGGGTTTTGCCGGTGGTACTGCCGATGCTTTTACACTTTTTGAATTATTTGAACGTAAACTAGAAATGCACCAAGGTCATTTAACTAAGGCTGCTGTTGAACTAGCTAAAGATTGGCGTACAGATAGAATGCTACGTAAATTAGAAGCATTACTTGCGGTTGCCGATGAAAGTGCCTCACTGATTATTACAGGTACTGGTGATGTTATACAGCCAGAAGATGATCTTATTGCCATTGGTTCGGGTGGACCTTATGCTCAAGCAGCAGCTAGGGCTTTGTTAGATAATACATCATTATCTGCACATGATATCGTACAAAAATCTCTATCAATAGCGGGTGACATTTGTGTTTACACCAACAACTTCCAAACTATTGAAGAACTCAATTACTAATTAAACTGATTTAAGAGAACTACTATTATGTCTGAAATGACTCCTCGCGAAATTGTAAGCGAATTAAACCAACATATTATTGGGCAAGATAAAGCAAAACGTTCAGTTGCTATTGCTTTGCGTAATCGCTGGCGTCGAATGCAACTTGATGAAGCATTACGTCATGAAGTTACGCCAAAAAATATTCTTATGATAGGTCCAACGGGTGTTGGTAAAACAGAAATTGCAAGAAGATTAGCTAAACTTGCTAGAGCTCCATTTATTAAAGTCGAAGCAACAAAATTTACCGAAGTTGGTTATGTAGGTAAAGAAGTTGACTCAATCATACGAGATCTAACTGACTCTGCTGTTAAGATGATTCGACAAGAAGCAATTGAAAGAAACCGAAATAGAGCTCAAGAACTAGCTGAAGAACGTATTTTAGATGTGCTTGTACCACCTGCTAAAGATGGTTGGGGGCAAGTTGAAAATAATAATGATTCGACTGCTCGACAAGCATTTAGAAAAAAATTACGAGAAGGTTCACTTGACGATAAAGAAATAGAAATCGAAGTTGCTGGCGTTAATATTGGGGTTGAAATTATGGCTCCTCCTGGCATGGAAGAGATGACTAATCAACTACAGTCAATGTTCCAAAATTTAGGTGGGCAAAAAACTAAAGCTCGCAAAATGAAGATAAAAGATGCCTTCAAGCAGCTCACTGAAGAAGAAGCAGCAAAATTAGTGAATCCGGATGATCTTAAACATGAAGCAATTGAAGCTGTTGAACAAAATGGTATTGTGTTTATTGATGAGATCGATAAAGTGTGTAAAAGAGGTAATTCCTCTGGACCAGATGTTTCGCGTGAAGGTGTTCAGCGTGATTTATTACCACTTGTTGAAGGTTGTACTGTTTCAACTAAACATGGCTCGGTAAAAACCGATCATATTTTATTTATTGCTTCTGGTGCATTCCAAACGGCAAATCCATCAGATTTAATTCCTGAACTTCAAGGGCGTTTACCAATTCGAGTTGAATTACAAGCGTTAACTAGCGAAGATTTCGAAAGAATTTTAACTGAACCTAATGCATCATTAACTGTGCAATATAAAGCATTAATGGCAACTGAAGGGGTGAATATCGACTTTACACCGGACGGTATTCGTAAAATTGCTGAGTCAGCTTGGCAAGTAAATGAGCAAAATGAAAATATCGGTGCTCGTAGGTTGCATACTGTGCTTGAACGTCTAATGGAAGAAGTATCATTTGATGCAAGTGAACTTAATGGCAAAACAGTGACTATTGATGCTAAATATGTAAGTGACCATTTAGATAAACTTGTGGCAGATGAGGATTTAAGTAAATTTATTCTATAATAAATAGAGTAAGATTTAATTAACAATAAAAAAGGTGAGTTTTTTAACTCACCTTTTTTTATTATGCTTGTTAGTTAATTTAGCTTGTTATTTGCCCAATAAATTTTCTAACATATCGACAGCTTTTTGTTTGGAATCTGATTTTGAGCCATCTTTTGAGCTGCGATTTTCTAATTTGTTGCGAAATTTATCTAAACTTTCTTGCAACTTATCATTAAAGAGATCTTTAATCACTTGGCCTATATCAAGTTGATAATGAAGTTTAGAAAATTGCCCGTAAATACGCAATGGAATTACTAGCTTTTGTAGTTTGGCAATGGTGTTGCTTTTTCCGTTCCAACCACCAAGAATTTTAATATTCATGTTAATATCAAGATCTTTTTGAATCATCCCAACTTTGCCAGAACCATCAACTATTTCAAGGGTTGGTGAAAGGGCATTTAACGTTGTTAATTCCAGATTTCCTCTATTTAAATAGGCATCAGTACTGATTTTCGAAAATTCTGTATAATTTTTCATATTTTCAGTTGCTGAAACGTCTTTAGTATATTTAGTTGCAGCATTCTGAATGATACTATTTATATTGATTTTATTTAATTTCGCATTAGTTACATTAATTGATAAATTACCTTTTAAATTTTCTAATAATTTATTTCCAGATAATGTATTTACTTCTATATCTCCGCTTGCATTAAATACTCCCTCTAAATCATTAGGTGTTTCTATCTGGTTAAAGAAAGTATTTAAATCAATATTAGTAATTTTGGGAATTAATTTTATTTGAGTATATTTTTGTTTACCATTTGCCACACCCGTTGCTGCTATGTGACCTTTAGCGAAGTCAAAACCAATATTTTGAAATGTTGTAACTCCATCATTATTGGCTAAAGCTACATTGATATTATTTAATATCATCTTATTAATATTTAATTTTTTAATGTCTAGTTTTGCTTTAGCGTTAAAACTATTAAGAAAGTTTAGTTCGTTATCTACATTTGTAACATTAGATACAACAGGCGGAGATTGTTGTATTGTAATGTTTTCATTTGTTTTTTTGTCTTTCTCTAAAAAAGGCGTAAGATTTAGCTCATTACTTGTTACCGTTAAATCGATATAAGGCTTTTTATCAAAATTAGCATTAACGGCACCAGAAAAATAATTTTCATTAACTGAGAAAGATAAATCCTTGCTTGTTAATTGTTTTGAATTGTGTAGATAATTAATAACACCTTTCAAATTGCCTTTTAGTTCTTTGGTAGGAATAGCTACGCCCTTATAGGTGTAATCAAATTTCTTCAGATCAATTATGGCTTTTTCTGGGAATAGTGCTAAATCAACATCTGCATCAGCCACATAAGAAAAATTTTGTTGATTACGATCGATATTGCCTTTAACATCAATAGCGATTTTTTTATCAGATTTTTGGATGATAGCAAGGTTAATGTTTCTAAAGTTAATAAAATCATCTTTATTTTGTAAAACAACAGTGCTATCAGAAACTTCAAGTTTATTTAAGGTAAATGCCCATTTTGATGATTCTTTTTGCTGCTTAGTTTGTGTAGTTTGAGTATCATCAGTAGTTGGTTGCTGTTCAGTTTTATGTTTATAAACTTGTCCTTTACTTTCATCGGTAATATTGATAATAGCCGATTTTATAAATACATTTTTAATTTCTAATTTTTTTGAAAATAAAGGAAATAGCTCAACATCAAGGCGCATATTATCCGCTGTTAAAATTGGTTTTTTGGCATCAATGTCAGACAGTTTAACTGAATCGGTTAATATACTTACTTGCGGCCAGATGTGCCATCGTAAATTACCGTCAATAGTTAGTTCATAACCTGTTTTATCTTTAACTGTATCAGAAATAAAACCTCTATAATTATTAGGATCAACAAAAACAATAAGAGATACGATGCCAATGGCAGTAAGAAGAATTAAAATTAAAAGAGTAATCAATATTTTTTTGATCATGTTAATATTCCTTCAGAATAAAAACTACGGAGTGATTTAGTCTTTATCAATACGGCTAGCGACTGCGCCATGTTGATCTTTATATTTTGCATCTTGTCTACTATTATACGGTCTAGCTGCTGGACCGGTGAGTGTTTCAAAACTAAGTGCGCCTATTGTCATTCCTGGTCTAAGTGCTAACGGTATTTTTCCAGAATTAAAAAACTCAAGTACAATTTGTCCTTGCCAACCTGGATCGATACGATGAGCTGTTACATGTACCATAAGCCCAAGTCTAGCAAGGGATGATCGCCCATCTAACCAGCCAACCAAATCATTAGGAATTGTGACAGATTCTAAAGTAACGGCTAATGCTAATTCACCAGGATGAAGATAAAACGCATCACCTTCAGGTAAAACTATTTCTTCACTCATCACTTTTTCTAATACTGCGGATACTTCTTCTTTAGGACCGCTTAAATCAATATAAGGTGTAGTATGTTCTCTAAAAGTACGAAATTTATTACCTAATCTAACATCAATAGTTGCACCATTGATGCAGTTTGGTGCTGGTTGAGGGGTTATTTTTAATTTACCATTTTGTAAATACGTTTCGATATCTCGATCGCATAATCTCATGAGTTATCCTTAATGCAACTTATATTCGTTTATTCTAGCAGGTTCTTTTAATGTCGTCGATGTCCGCAAATTAAGGTTTTAGCACCCATACTCGTCCATAGTGATTATAAAAACCAGCCAGTTCTCCAGGCTTTTCACCAATGCCTAGATAAAGATCAAAGTGTTGACCTTTAATGGCTCCTCCTACATCTAGTGCAACCATTAATCGAGTCTCTCTTCTCCCTCGATGTTGACCATCATCATCAAGAAGTGGTACATCGGCTAAGATTACTGAACCAATGGGAATTAAAGACTTGTCAGAAGCGACCGATGCATTAGCGATTAAGGGAACCGATGCCGCACCTTTTACTTCTGCATTATATTTTGGTTCAAAAAAGACAAAAGAACGATTTTGAATGAGCAATTGTTTAAGTTTTTCCTCATTTTTATTTTTAGACCAATCTTTTATTGCTTGCATTGATAATTCTTCTTTTTTGATCTCACCTTGTTTTACTAACAATTGACCGATACTTGAGTAGCTATAACCATTTTTTCCAGCATAACTAAAAAACACTAAGGGATCGCCATCTTCAAAATCAATATAAGCACTTCCCTGAACTTCCATAATAAAGTTATCCATTAGAGAGTTACTGTAAGCTATTTCCAGTCCTTTGCCAGCTAATGCACCATTATAAATTTGCTCACGACTTGGAAATTCCCCTTCATTCAGGTTTGGCATCTTATAAATAGGGTATTTGAATTCCGCCGTTGGAGTATGTCTTGCTTTAATGACAGGCGTATAATAACCCGTAAAATGTACATTACCGTAGCCATCTTGCCCAATCATCCCATAGCTGTTTAATCCAACTTTATGAAACTCATCAAAGTCTAGTAAGTTATTAATCCAGTTATTAATAGCGGTATAAATATGTTCATTTTCACGATACAACTCAGGGGATGAAGATTCAATCATAGCAACTTGAAGAACATAATCGGATATGTTAACAGGAGCGCTTAAATGGGGATATGATACATTAGAAGTTAATAGCAACTTACCATCCATGTATTGATGATCTTGTGTAGTATCTTTATTTAAATGACTTTGGCAACCAGTTGATACTGATAGAATAATCAAAATGTATAAGACAGATAAGTAAATGCAGCGTTTCTTTTGTTTCATGTTAATCATTTATTGTAATAAGTTATAAAGTATAGTGGGTTATGCTACACAATTCTATTATAAGAAACTATAGATAATTATTATGAACCCATAAAAAGTTTTCATAACAATTCAACTTGCGCTTTGATTCTATAGACTTTATAGTCCTATATTCTTGTGAATCGGAAAATTGTGAAAATAAAAGGTAATAATAGCAATGAGCATTAAATCCTCTAACCATGATCTAAAGCGAAACCTTTCTAACCGACATATTCAGTTAATTGCCATTAGTGGTGCAATCGGTACTGGCTTATTTATGGGGTCAGGTAAAACGATAAGTCTGGCTGGACCTTCAATCGTTTTTGTCTATATGGTAATTGGTTTTATCCTGTTTTTTGTTATGCGAGCAATGGGTGAAATTTTACTTTCAAACTTAAAGTATAAATCATTTAGTGATTTTGCGAATGACCTTTTAGGGCCTTGGGCTGGTTTTTTTACAGGATGGACTTATTGGTTTTGTTGGGTGATTACCGGAATTGCAGACGTTGTTGCCATTGCGGGATATGCACAACATTGGTTTCCTGAATTACAGGCATGGATACCAATGTTTTTGACGGTTATTTTATTAGCAACTCTAAATTTATTAACCGTAAAAATGTTTGGTGAGACAGAATTTTGGTTTTCAATGATTAAAATCGTTGCGATTCTTGGATTAATTGTTATTGGGAGTATATTAATTTTAATCTCATATCATTCTACACAAACTGATACAACAGCAGCGTTTTCAAATTTATGGCAATATGGGGGGCTTTTCCCTAATGGTAGTATGGGCTTTTTTGCTGGTTTTCAAATTGCGATTTTTGCTTTTGTGGGAATTGAGCTAGTTGGTACTACCGCAGCAGAAACTGTCGACCCAAATAAAAATTTACCACGAGCAATTAATTCTGTACCTGCTCGGATTATCTTTTTTTATGTATTTGCTTTAATCATAATTATGAGTGTTACACCTTGGACATTAATTTCACCAAATAAAAGTCCGTTTGTGGAATTATTTACCTTAATAGGTTTACCTGCTGCGGCAAGCATTATTAATTTTGTAGTGCTGACATCAGCTGCCTCTTCCGCTAATAGTGGTATTTACTCAACGAGTCGTATGTTATTTGGACTTGCAAAAAAGCAAGATGCACCAGAGCCTTTCGGAAAACTGTCAAGTCGTTCTGTTCCAGCTAATGGTTTGTTATTTTCTTGTCTCTGCTTATTTGGTGGTGTGGTATTGATTTACCTTGTGCCTAATGTTATGGAGGCCTTTACCATAGTTACGACGATTTCGGCTATTTTATTTATGTTTATTTGGTCGATGATTTTAATTTCTTATATTGCTTATCGTCGTAAGAAAGCTGATTTGCATGAGCAATCTGACTTTAAAATGCCTGGCGGTATTTTGATGTGTTTTGTCTGTTTGGCCTTTTTTGCATTTGTGATTGTGTTGCTTACTTTCGAAGCTGATACTTGCCAAGCTTTAATTGCAACACCTATTTGGTTTGTAATATTAGGAATAAGTTATTATTTCCGTTCATTGAAAAGATAATATGTTAGTTAAATATTGGCAGGGGTCTCCTGCCAATTCTCTTTTAATTATTCATCATTTTTTGCTGGCCAGATAAAGCTTGCAATAATACCTAAAACTAAAATTCCTAAAACGATGTAAAGACTCATGTTTGGGCTAATATCAAGTCCATAACCAAACAGATGATGACTGGCATTTAAAGCTAATTTACCAGCAATGAAAAATAGTAAACAGATAACAGCTTTACCAAGATGCACCAAATATTGTCGCATAGCCTCTAAAACAAAATACATCGTTCTAAGCCCTAAAATAGCAAAAATCATGGCACTATAAACAATTAATGGTTCTTGGCTAACCGCAATCACCGCAGGGACTGAGTCAAAAGCGAACATAACATCACTAAGTTCAATAACAACAATACATAAAAATAACGGTGTTGCATAAAGTGCACTTTTAGAAATTTTGCCAATTAAATCGCTGTTTTCTGGTTTTTCAAGTTCGCTGTCTACTTGTTTTTGAGTCAATAAAAAAGAGTGTCCTACAATCTTAGGGTATGAGGGAAAAATATGTTTCGCTATGCGAAAGGCAATATGATTGGAATAATCTTTAATTTCATCATCACTGTTTTGATTTTTTAACATCATTACTCCCGTAAAAGCAACCATAACAGAGAAAACTAACTCCATCCACGGCCCTAAGGATAATAAACTTGTACCAATTATTACAAAAATTGCTCGGAATATAATGGCACCAATAACTCCCCAGTAAAGTAAGCGGTGACGGTAATTATTGGGTACGGTAAACCATGAAAAAATTGCCATAATAACAAACAAATTATCGACAGATAACGCTTTTTCAAGAACATAACCAGTTATAAATAAACTTGCAGCTGTACTACCATGATGAATATATAAAAATAGCGCAAACCCTAAGGCGACTGCTATCCAAAAAATTGACCATCCAATTGCATTTTTTAAACTAATCGGTTTATCATTGTGGTGAGCATATAAGTCGATAATAATTGCAGCTAGGGATAACCCAACAAATACTAATACTGTTTCTATTGGAAATCCTAATGAATGTTGAATCATATTTATGTGACCTAGTTATAATTTTGATATATAGATAATTTGAATGGTAAATACTGTTTAATATAAACGGTATCATGTAATTATAAAAGTGGTACAGTATATATTGCTAGCTAAATCAAAAAAAGTTATATTTGAGTCCCCCCATTAACAATTATAATTAATTAACATTTTGAGCCAATTTTCATGACAAATATCAGGATAATTATTTTATGTATTCTTCCTTTTTTATCAGGATTTTTACATGCACAATCGGTAGAACCTTATTTATCAACGTTACCTAAAGGAAGCGATTTATCCATTCTGGTTCAATCTGTTGGTAGTAATCCGAAAACATTAGCAAAATATAAGAGCGATCAATTTAAACAACCGGCTAGTACTCAAAAAGTTATTACGGCTTTAGCTGCACAACTTGAATTAGGTAGTGATTTTCGCTTTAAAACGCTTATGAAAACGAATGGTTCAATAAGCAATAAACAGTTGAATGGTGACCTTATCATTCAATTAAGTGGCGATCCCACCTTTTCAAGTGATAGATTAAAAATAATGCTTACTGAACTGCGGCAAAAAGGTATTGAAAAAATTGCAGGAAATATCATTTTAGATACTTCAGTTTTTGCCAGTCATGATAAAGCCGCTGGTTGGTCATGGAATAATTTAACTGCTTGTTATAATGCACCTCCATCTGCAGCAATCATAAACGATAACTGTTTTTATGCAACAATCACACCAGGAAAGGTAGGCTCTAAAGCATCTGTTTCAGTCGCATCTTATATTCCGGTAGTGGTATCTGCTGATATCAAAACAATTGCCGCCAATAGTAAAGATTTAAATGATAAATATTGTGAGCTAGATGTAAGCTATTTTGATAAAAATCGTTATCACCTATCTGGATGTGTTGCTTCTGGTAATAATAAAATACCATTAAAATTTGCGGTACTTGATGGAACAGCTTATTTTTCTGCAATATTAAAAAAAGAACTCAAATTACAAAAAATAGTTTATACCGGTAAAATTTTAGAGAAAAACCAAAAAAACAGTTCACAACTGACTTTATTAAGTTCCAATGAGTCAGCCCCACTTTCTGAATTACTGACTGTTATGTTAAAAAAATCAAATAATTTATATGCTGATGCTATTTTTAGAACACTCGGAGCACATCATTACAACATTGCTGGAACTTGGCGTAATAGTAGCGATGCAGTTAAACGAATTTTACTTAAGAAGGCAAGTATTAATCTTGAAAATTTAGTCATTGTGGATGGTTCAGGATTATCCCGATTAAACTTAGTTAGTGCAGACAAATTAATGGAAATATTACAATATATTTCGGCAAATAATGCGCAATTAGGGATTATTGAAATGTTGCCCATTGCTGGCGTTGATGGAACGCTGCAAAATCGTAAAAGCTTTAATCAATTACCCTTTAAGGAAACCATTCGAGCTAAAACAGGTTATATTCAAGGTAGTTATAATTTAGCTGGATTTATTCAAAAATCCGATGGTCAATATTTGGCGTTTGTGCAGTTATTATCAGGATATCACGCTGATACACAAGGTGAACCGAAAAATGGTGCAATAATGCGTTTTGAATCAGAATTTTATAAGAATTTTATTGATTAATAAATGAATTAAGGACACATATATTGGTATTAACTTTATATGTGTCCTACTACTTTTTGTTCTGATAAATCAATAATTAAATGTTTTCGCCTAAGAATCCACCACTCTGGTGTTTCCAAAGTTGAGCATACAGTCCATTTTTATCAAGCAGTTCTTGATGAGTTCCTTGTTCAATAATTTTTCCTTGATCAAGAACAACTAATCTATCCATTGCAGCGATGGTTGATAATCGGTGTGCAATGGCAATAACGGTTTTACCTTCCATTAAAGTATATAAACTTTCTTGAATAGCTTGCTCAATTTCAGAATCCAACGCACTGGTCGCTTCATCTAATAATAGAATTGGGGCATTTTTTAATATAACTCTGGCAATTGCAATGCGCTGTCGTTGTCCACCTGATAATTTTATGCCTCGCTCTCCTACAAATGCGTCATAGCCTGTTCTACCGTTTACATCAATAAGTGTATGAATAAAGCTATCAGCATGAGCTTTTTTTGCTGCTATAATCATCTCTTCTTCAGTGGCTTGATTGTTACCATAGAGTAGGTTTTCTCGTACTGAGCGGTGTAATAGGGACGTATCTTGAGTTACCATACCAATTTGGGCGCGTAAGCTTTCTTGGGTAACGGTTGTAATTTCTTGTCCATCAATAATAATTTTACCACTTTGTAAATCATAAAAGCGTAATAATAAATTAATAAGCGTGGATTTACCTGCCCCAGAGCGACCTACTAACCCTATTTTTTCACCTGGATTAATCGTTAAATCCAAATCTTGAATGATAGAGTTTTGTCTTTTGGCATCATAATTAAAGTTAATGTGTTGAAACTCAATTTTACCTTGTTTTACAACAAGTTCAGTTGCATTAGGTTGATCATTAACTGTTTTAGTTGAAGAAAATGTATTGATACCGTCTTTCACTACACCAATATTTTCAAATAGAGCAGCCATTTCCCACATGATCCAATGAGAGAAACCGTTTAATCGTAATGCGACTGCGGTAGTTGTTGCGATTGCTCCAACACCAACTAACTGATCTGTCCATAACCATAAAGCAACACCAGTCGTGCAGAGTATTAATGTAATGGATAAAAGATGGTTAACAATTTCAAAACTGCTGACTAAACGCATTTGTCGATTAACAGTAACTAAAAACTCATCCATTGATTCTTGAGCGTATTTAGCTTCATTACCTGCATGTGAGAACAGTTTAACTGTCATGATATTGGTATAGGCATCGGTGACTCGTCCTGTCATGGTAGAACGTGCATCGGCTTGCATACTGGCAACTTTACCTAGGCGTGGAATAAAATAGTACATTGCAATCCCATAAAGCACAGTCCAACCAAGAAAAGGCATTAATAACCAAAGATCTAATTGTCCAATGATAGCCGCCATGGTAATAAAGGAAATAAGTACATAGATAAAAATATCTGCGACTAAAAAACAAGTATCTCTAACCGCAAGCGCTGTTTGCATAACTTTTGCTGATATTCTTCCTGCAAATTCATCTTGGAAAAAGCGCATACTTTGATTAAGAACTAATCTGTGCAAATTCCAACGCATTCTCATTGGGAAATTGCCAGCAAGACATTGATGTTTAATAATCGTTTGTAAACTGATGATTAGCGTACTGGCTAAAATTATTAAAGCTAATAAAATTAATGTGGTTTTTTCTTGCTGCCAAAATTTAGATGGTTCAACTTCTGCAAGCCAGTCAACCACTTTACCTAATGCAGCAAATAAAAAGGCTTCAAAAGCACCACTTAATCCACTTAGTATGATTAATAACAGCATAAACACGCGAGTGCCTTTGGTTGATTGCCATATAAAACTAAAAAAGTTTTTAGCCGCTGGTTGAGGATCATCTTTAGGATAAGGTGACACCAATTTTTCAAAAAATCGATACATAATAGACCTAATTAGTAAAATGATATTTTATTGGTAAATATATCAATGATATATGGAATATGAGATTAAGGCTAATGGATATAATTCATCCTGATACCCAAATTTAAGTGAAATTTTAAATAAACATTGCTTAGCTATCTACCTGTCATTAAAGGATGTATGAACATAAAAAAATAGTGAGGAAAATGTTTGGTTAATATTTCCTCACTTTAGCAATTATATATTGAAAAACAGTAGATTTCTATTTATTGGTTTAAAAAACGTCTTTAATTATTTGTACAACACGACCAACTATATTGTACTTATCAAAATGTGCTTTAGGTACTTCTATTGTTGGATATTGCTCATTGTTACATATTAAAATCCAACTACTCAAAGTTAGGCGTATTTTTCTTAACAAGGTAAAATTTTCATATTCGATTAAATATATTGCTCCATCAACCATCTCCGTTATATCCGTGTTTATAATAAGTCCGTTATTATTTTCAATTTCAGGAGACATTAAATCACCTTTTGCCCAATAGATAATTAATTTTTTTATATCTAAACCACGATGAGATGCCCAACCTTCCACAACTGGATAATTCATTACAGGTGGTGTTTCTCTAATATAGCGTTGATATTGTGCTTCTTCTTTGGTTGGTAATTGTTTTTTATAAACAGGAATACGGTAAATATTTTCATTATATACATCATCGTCATCGTCTTTTGGGTCAAATACTTCAAGTCTATAACCCGTGGCAAGCCAGTTAAATGAAACATTACATTTCTCAGCAATTACCTCTAGACGAGTAAGTGAGGGATAGGTTTTTCCTGATAAATAATCCCTGATAACAGTTTCTGACATATCACATTTCTTCGCAAAAGCAGAAACAGATAAACCTTGCATTGAATTATATAGTCTGTCTTTGAAGGTTTTGACATTTTTATTTTTGATCATATTCATTTCTGTCTCGTTTTTCTTTTTTTCATCCGTATGGTAATTATAGTGCATATTTTTTAACTTTTATATACACGGTATTGGGAATAATGTGTGTTTTAATGTGTTTTTCTTCGATTTAATGTTTTTAATTCGTGTTATATCGCGATTAGTCCTTTTTTTTACGGTTTTAGATTTTTGAACCAATATTTAGAAAAAAACTTTTGTAAATTTTTTTCCGCTTTAAATCTGCAGTTTTATACGATATTTATATTATTTTTATGAGTAATAATATTTTTTTTCCTTTTTTTTGATATTTATCTAATTAATGAAAGAGCTGAATTTCATTGGTAATCTATTTTAGTAACATGATTTTTAATATTTTGTTCGTTTTTTTACCGATTCGTTTTTATAAAACAAAAAAACAAATAAAAACGTTGACTAAAGCGAAAAAAAATGGATAATAAGCAGGGTAAGGATTTTTCATTGTTTTCTTTCCTTATATTCCTTATATTTCATGTTGGCCTGTATAGTTTTATACAGGTCTTTTTTTTATTCATAATCTAGTTATGAAATCCTTTCACAAAAAGAGTATAATCAAACCTCATTAAAACTTACGTCTAAGAATAAAGTTTAAATAGATAAGAGTAGTTAATTAAGAGGATTTTATTATGTCATTTAGTATCCCACACCTTTTAGTGTTTCTTGCTGTGGTCGTTCTATTATTTGGTACTAAAAAATTACGTAATTTAGGTTCAGATCTTGGTTTCGCATTAAAAAGCTTCAAAAAAGCGATGAATGACGATGAAATTGAATTAAAGAAAGATAATAAGTAACGATTGATTAGTATGGATACTCACTTTGATATTGTAATCGTTGGCGGTGGTTTAGTTGGGTTAGCAACAGCTTGTGCACTTAGTCAATATGATTTGAAGATAGCGATCGTAGATGCTAAAGTTCATCATAATGAATCTTTTCTACAAAATGAAATCGGCATAAGGGCTTCAGCAATTAATGGTGCTAGCCAAAGGTATTTTTCTCAAATAGGCATTTGGGATGATTTATTAAATAGTCATCGTGTGCAAGACTTTACCGAAATAGGTGTATGGGAAAAAAACGGTATAGCACATCTTTCAGCTCACGCAAAAGATTATGGTTATCCAAATCTAGGCTATATCATCGAAAATAATCTGATCTCTCACTGTTTGTATCACTTTGCTAAAGAAAATCACAATATAACAATTTTTAATCTTGCTGCTATTGATAATTGCTATAATGACGATTATGCATTTTTAACCTTGGCAGATAATACTATTTTACAAGCTAAACTTATTATCGGCGCTGATGGTGCACACTCTTGGTTGCGTAAACATGAAAAAATTTCAGTTTTTGAACGTAACTATCTTCATCACGCAGTAATTACCACCGTTGAAACTCAGTATCCTCACCAATCTTGTGCTAAACAAATTTTTTATCCAAATGGTATTGTTGCTTTTTTACCTCTTTGGCAAGCAAATAAAAGTTGCTTGGTATGGTCAACCAAACCTAACCAAGCAACAATTTTAACATCGCTTACAGAATCAGAGTTCTGCCAAGAACTGTTTAAATTAACGGGCGATAAAGTAGGTAAATGCCAATTAATCAATCAACGGATGGTCTTTCCACTAAAAGCGCGTTTTGCCAAACAATTTGTTAAACATCGAACAGTGCTTATTGGTGATGCAGCACATACTATTCATCCTTTGGCAGGGCAGGGAGTGAATTTAGGTTTTCAAGATTCAGCTTTATTAGTTTCGACAATTAAGCAATTACATGATAAACACAAAGATATAGGACTTGCTGATAATTTAAAATCTTTCCAATTTACTCGCCGTAAAGATACGTTAGTAATGTTAACTGCGATGCGAACTATTCAAGACATGTTTAATGGTGATAACGTTTTGAAAAAAATGTTAAGAACTGCGGGCATGAATGCGATAGACAATTGTTCACCCTTGAAAAAACAACTTATTAAATACGCAATGCATATTTAATCGAATCTAAATATTTAAATCCTGCAAAATTTTTACAGGATTTAATAATAGTTGAGTTATTTGAAAGCAACTTGATAAGAAGTTGGTACAAATGGTGAAGAGGGTACATGTATCGCCCAATATGGATCGTTTAATAATCCTCGCCCAATTGCCACTAAGTCAGCATCCCCAGTACTTAATACATAATCTGCTAGGTATGGATCTTCTAACATACCAACAGCTATAACTGGTAAATTGATTGCTTGTTTGATCGCACGAGCCAAATATACTTGATATCCAGCATGAAACTGCGGTGTATGAGCTGGATCTAATTGCCCATCGCCACCACCACTTACATCCAAAATGTCAGCGCCTGCATCAGCAAAACGTTTTGCTATTTTGCGTCCATATTCTATATCATAGCCATTTTTACTATACTCTTGTGCAGAAAAACGGATAATAAGTGGCATATTGCTAGGCATTACAGATTTAACTGCTTGTATAACTTGTTCACCAAATAATAATTTATCTTGACCGTATTCATCGGTTCTGTGATTAGTTTTTGGTGAGCTGAATTGATGAATTAAATACCCGTGAGCACCATGAATTTCGATGGCGTCAAAACCTGCTTCAACTGCCCGTTTTGTTGATTCTTTAAATTTTTGAATGATATCAATAATTTCATCTTTTGATAATTCTCTTGGCATTTGATACTGCCATTTTGGATTAGCTTCGTTGGAACCATCATAAAGAATAGGTGAACAAGAGACAACATCTGAAGCTCCTAAAGCTTTTCGACCTGCATGAGCAATTTGGATAGCGATTTTACCATTTTGAGCATGTACAGCATCAACAATTCTTTTAAATTGATCACGCTGCTCATCATTCCATAATCCAAGACAATTTGGTGAAATACGACCATTAGGCGCTACATTTGTCATTTCAACAATAATTAAGCCTACACCACCAATTGCTCGAGATACATAGTGAACAAAATGCCAATCATTAGGCATGCCATCGGTGGCTTGATATTGGCACATAGGGGGCATTACGATGCGATTTTTTAGTGATAAATTTTTGATACTAAAGGGAGTATTGAGAAAAGAAATTTTAGCCATAAATGACTCCTTAGGTAACTTAGTAAAAGTATTAAGTTAGTTTATTCATCAGTAAAAGTAAATATTAATGTCTTAATTCAATTGAGTTTAGAATTTTTTATCAATTTCAATGATTAAAATGTAAGAGCACTTAAATTAAAAAAATGTGATAGTTTGGTCATTTGTTTACTTATTTGAAAAGAAGTTTTTGTTATCATTTCAACTTTCCCTTAAAACGTCTAATAATTTTTTAAAGGAATAATAAGTTACTTGTATTTAAAGTTAGAAACTAAATGATAATTTAATTATCAATTCATTTGTAAAAAAGTTTCAGGTTAACTATACGTTTTAGTATAAAATAACCAACAGATGATACCCATCAACCCCAATATTATTCCTGATAACACAATGGCTATCCACCCATAATGACTAAATAAATAGGTTGAACCAACAGAGCCAAGCATTCCACCAATAAAATAACAGACCATGTAACCAGTATTCATTCTGCTACGAGCTTCAGGTCTTATTTGATAAATTGCACTCATATTTGAAACATGTGTGACTTGCACTGAAAAATCTAATATAACCACACCTAAAATTAATGCAATGATTGAGTATTGCGCCAATGAAAGTGGTAACCACGATAACAGTAATAAACCTAATCCTATTGTGGTAGCAAGCCAACCTTTACCTTTGTCTGATAATTTACCTACTATAGGCGAACCCAATGCACCCGCCGCTCCAGCAATTCCGAATAGACCAATAATGAAGTCTGAATAGTGATAAGGATCATTACTTAATAAAAACGCAAGTGGTGTCCATAATAAAGAAAACAATGCAAATGATATAACTGCTAATAATGAACGAATTCTAAGGATAGGTTCTTGTTTGTATAATGAGCCAATTGACCATAACAATTGAAAGTAATTGATATTGATTGTATTACGGTAAGTAGGTAGTGAAATCCAAAGTAATAGGGTAACAATACCCATGATACTTGTGGCAATCCAATATACGTAATGCCAATCGGCAATAGTTGAAATGGCGCCAGCAAAAGTTCTACCCAATAAAATCCCTAGTAACATTCCACTCATTAAAGTGCCAACGATTTTACCACGGTGTTCAGGTTTGGATAGGGTAGCTGCAAAAGGAATTAAAACTTGTGCAACGGTTGAAAATAGCCCCGTCATGGATGTACCTATGATTAACATCCATAAATTTTTTGATAAGGCACTGACGATAAGCCCACAGGTGGATAACACCATTAAAATAATAATTAAGTGTTTTCGCTCAAATTTATCACCAAGAGGTGTGATAAAAAGTAAACCAACAGCATAACTAAACTGTGCTGCCATTATGATTGAGCCAGCATGCTCAACTGCAATATTTAAATCATGAGTAATTGAATGTAGTAGTGGTTGAGCATAATAATTGCTGGCAATAGTTACACCAATAGCAAATGCCATTAAAAAAACTAACCAGCTGGATAAACCTTGAGATTGTTTGCTTTGCATAAAATAAATGTTTCAAAAAAATAATGATGAATTATATATTAAAAATAAGATTGCTTCTGCTTGATAGTAATTTTAAGCAGATTGTTTTAGTAAGTTATAAACGGGTGTAGCAAGTCCAATTTTGGCATTATCTGATTCGAGTTTATACCAATAGCCAGAAGATTCATCCCAACATTTTGTGAAATTGGTAATAACACAATAAATTGGAACAATATTTAAATGAAAATGGCTAAATGTATGTCTGAACGAGTTTAATGGTTTAGGTTCAGTTGATACTATTCCTTTTTTTTCTAACCACTCTTTTAGCTCTTGCTCGCTTGAAAATTCTGGTAGGCAATATAAGCCTCCCCATATACCTGTTGGTGGTCTTTTTTCTAACCAAATGGCACGATTATATTCTAGCATTAAAAAATAAGCGGTTTTTTCTGGCTTAGTTGTTTTAGGTTTTGGTGTTGGATATTTTTGCCAACTTTCCGTTTTATAAGCAATACAATCTTCATGCAATGGGCACTGTGTGCACTTAGGCTTTGTACGAGTACAAACCATTGCCCCAATATCCATCATTGCTTGATTAAATTTAGCAATATTTTGTTCAGGCGTAACTTGTTCACTTAATTGCCAAAGTTTATTTTCGATTGTTTTATTACCTGGCCATCCTTCAACAGCAAAATATCGAGTTAAAACACGTTTTACATTACCATCTAAAATTGGGTAATGTTGATTTTTTGAAAGCGATAAAATTGCTCCAGCGGTTGAACGACCAATTCCTGGTAAAGCCACTACATCATCAAATTTGGTTGGAAATAGCCCATTAAACTTATTATTAATAACTTGTGCTGCTTTATGTAAGTTACGAGCACGAGCATAATAACCAAGCCCTGTCCAAATATGTAATACATCATCAATAGGTGCTTTTGCTAAATCCGTTATTTTTGGAAATAGCTTAATAAAATGATTAAAGTAGGGGATAACAGTTGCAACTTGTGTTTGTTGCAACATTACTTCTGATAACCACACATGATAAGGCGTTTTCTCAATCTGCCATGGTAGCGTTTTTCTGCCGTATTGTTCATACCATTTTAATACAGCCTTTGCAAAGGGGGGCATTGTTACAGGCATTACATTACAGCAGTAATTGTGTCACTTGGATAACAACCCAATACTTTTGTGTATAAGGTAATTTTTGCTAACTGTTTTAATGCGTTTTGCATTTCTTCAGAATAAAGATTACCTTGTAGATCAATATAGAACATCTCTTCCCATGGAGTACCATGAATTGGACGAGATTCAAGTTTAGTCATGACAATATTATGATTACGTAACACAGAAAGAGCATCAACGAGTGCACCTGCTTGCTGACCTGTTTTCATTAATATTGTGGTTTTAGCTGGGATTTGATCAGATACATGAACTGGCTTACGAGATAACACTATAAATCGAGTGATATTCTCTTTTTGATTAGCAAAACTATGTTCAAGAACTTGTAATCCATAAAGTTCACCGCCATCTTTATTACCCATAGCTGCAAAATTAGGCTTGTTTGACTTAGCAACCATGTCCATTGCTGATGAAGTGCTATCGCAAAAGACAATTTTCCAATGCGGATATCCTTCCAAAAAGTGAGAACATTGTTGGAATGGTTGTGGGTGACTATATACAGTGTCAATTTGATCTAATTGAGTATTTGGCAGCGCCAAAATACAGTGATCAATCGGTAGTGATAACTCTCCGATAATATGCAAATTCGTTTTTTGTAGTAAATCATAAACTTCGTTAATGGATCCGGAACTGGAGTTTTCAATTGGTACAACACCATAATCAACAATGCCTTTCTCTATTTGTTCGAAAACATCTTTAAAAGTCGCACAACTTGATTCAACTATCTGTTCTAAATGGGCGCTAGCATAGCGTCGAGCAGCTGAATGAGAGTAAGATCCTATGGGGCCTAGAAAAGCAATTTTTGCGGTCGTAATAGAACCATGATTTATTTTTTCTTGTAGGATTTTTTGTTGTAAAAGTACAGAATCTTCGATAATTATTTGATATAAATGTTTGATAAAAATATCATCGAGATGATATTTTTTACCGTGTTCAATTAGTGATTTAATCAATGAACGCTCACGTTCCATGTCGCGTACGGGTATATTTGCCTTAATTTTAGTATTAATTACTTGTGTCGAAAGCTCACGGCGTTTAGCAATCAGTTCTAAAAGAGTTTGATCAATTTCGTTAATTTTATCTCGTAAAGGTAATAAGTGATCTACTTTCATTTTTATTAGATTTCTTTAAAAGGTTAACGGTATTATAGCAAGCTACAAATAAAGGTACTACTTAAAGTAGTACCTTTTAAAAAAATAGAGCTTTTTATTTATTAGATTTCTTCTTCCAAAATTGCACCTTTAATACTTTCCGTTGCTCGACGAGCTTCACCTTTATGTTGAATTTTATTCAGTTGTTTTTCAAGTTTACCAATAAGATCGTTAATAGCTGCATACATGTCAATATGTTTTGCAGATGCGACTAGTGGTGTTCCTTTGGTGGCAATTGTTGCATCAATAACAAATCCATCGGGCTCTTTAGATAATATAAAATGAGGATTGATTAACAGCGCTCTCCATTTATCCAACTTCGAAAATTTATCTTCTAAATAACTACGAATTGCGGGGGTAATATCCATTTGTTTACTGGTAATACTTAAAGCCATAATCGACCTCCTTTATAATTTCAAACAACTAAGTTGATTTTTTAAGCTTCTATTAATACATTGGCAAATTATTTTTATTTCGTCAATAAGAACTTTGCTATTAACATGAGTTTTTGTGATTTAAATCTAAAAAAAAGATTTTATTAATCATGTGTTTTATGACTATACGACTATGAACCTGCATTTTGCTTTGCTTTACTATATACTGTAGGTAACTACTATTTTTATTTATTTTATAAGATATTTTAATGAGGAAGATGTGAGCTATTTAGATAATGTTAAGATTGTTTTGGTTGAAACGTCCCACACGGGTAATATGGGGTCTGCCGCCAGAGCAATGAAAACCATGGGTTTATCCAATCTTTGCTTAGTCAATCCAGTGATAAAGCCTGATTCACAATCAATTTCATTAGCGGCAGGTGCTAGTGATATTATTAAAAATGCAATAATTTTTTCATCTTTAGAAGAGGCAATCGCTGATTGTTCACTTGTGATAGGTACTAGTGCTCGTCCTCGCACTTTACAATGGCCTAATTTAACACCAAAAGAGTGCGGTGATAAAATCATTGGTGAGGCTGTTAATGCCCAAGTTGCGTTAGTTTTTGGTCGTGAGCGAGTGGGGTTAACCAATGATGAATTGCAAAAATGCCATTTTCATGTTGGTATTCCAGCTAATCCTCAGTACAGTTCTTTGAATCTAGCTATGTCAGTACAGGTATTATGTTATGAAATTCGCATGTCAATGCTAAACTTGCAAGATAATCAATCAGAGCAAGCAAATTTAAATGCACATACATCCGAATACCCTAAAGATATCGATGTTGAGCGTTTTTATCAGCATTTAGAGCAAACTTTATTGCAAACAGAATTTATCAATGCCAATCATCCAGGTCAAATTATGGGGCGTTTGCGAAGATTATTTACTCGGGCACGTATTGAACAACAAGAACTGAATATTTTACGTGGTATTCTAACGTCGATTGATAAAAAGTTATAATTTTTAAGCATGAAAATAAATACCCACAACAGAGTGGGTATTTTTAAATAATAACCGATTATGGTAAGGTTAACTTAATGGATTAACTTTTTTTCCGCCAAGTTGTACCATTTGCTCCATCCTCCAACACAATATTCATTGCGTTAAGTTTATCACGCGCTTCATCAGCTTGAGCCCAATTTTTGTTAGCACGAGCTTCATTACGTTGTTTTATTAATGCTTCAATTAATTCTGCATCGGCGTCATCTTGCTGATTACCTTGTAAGAATTTTATTGGATCTTGTTCAAGTAAACCAAGTACGGCTGCTAAATAACGTAATTCAGCCGCTAATTCGTTGGCAAATGACATATCGTTATCAGCTTTAGCTTTATTGATTTCTCGGGCTAAATCAAATAAGGTTGAATAAGCTTCAGGAGTATTGAAGTCATCGTTCATCGCATTACAGAATTGACGGTAATAATCGCTCTCTTTTGTCGTATATGGATAATTTGCATCAGTATCACGAAGTGCTGTATAAAGGCGCTCTAAAGCCATTCGTGCTTGTTTTAAATTTTCCTCGCTGTAATTAAGCTGACTACGATAATGACCCGATAGTAAAAAGTAACGGACAGTTTCAGCGTCATAGTGTTTTAATACATCGCGAATAGTGAAAAAATTATTAAGTGATTTTGACATCTTTTCTTGGTCTATCATCACCATCCCTGAATGCATCCAATAATTAACATATTGTCCATCATGGGCACATGTAGATTGAGCAATTTCATTTTCATGATGAGGAAACATCAAATCTGAACCCCCACCATGAATATCAAAGTGATTACCTAGTTGAAAACTGTTCATCGCAGAACATTCAATATGCCAACCTGGACGTCCTTTACCCCATGGGGAATCCCAGTTCGGTTCGTTAGGTTTTGACATCTTCCAAAGTACAAAGTCCATTGGATTACGTTTAACATCAACCACATCAACGCGCGCTCCAGCCTGAAGTTGCTCCAAATTTTGACGCGACAAAATACCGTAATTTGGATCGCTATCAACTGAAAACATTACATCACCATTATCGGCAATATAAGCATGATCTTTTGCAATTAATTCTTCTATTAATTGAATAATCTGTGGCATTTGCTGTGTAGCACGAGGTTCGACATCAGGGCGCTTAATATTGAGTGCATCAAAATCGGCATACATCTCTTGTAACATACGTTCGGTTAGTTGTTCACAGGTTTCACCGTTTTCTAGAGCACGTTTTATAATTTTGTCATCCACATCGGTGATATTGCGCACATAAGTTAATTGATAACCTAAAAAGCGCAAATAACGTGTTACAACATCAAATGCGACAAAGGTTCGACCATGACCAATATGACAAAGGTCATAAATTGTGACACCACAAACATAGAGTCCAATTTTATTGGGATGAATTGATTTAAAGGTTTCTTTTTCTCGAGTTAATGTATTGAATATTTTTAACATTACAATCTTTAGGTTTAGTTTAATGAAGTTTGTTAAATAATATAACAAAAATATGGTTATCGCGAAATTATTTATTATAATGCTTCTATGTACTGTAATTATAAATTTATCATATGCCCGGCGAATTTATTGTTAACATTGTAGAATCTATCATTGAAGAAATTGGTAGAGGATTTTTGGAATTAGGTGGGTCAAAAGATACTTTTAAAAGAAAACTATATTGGACTTCTTTTATTATTTTAAATATTGTTGTGTTTGTATCTCACTTAATATTTAAGTGGCCTATTACTATAACAGATGGTTTGTTCTTATTTTTCATTTCATCTTTACTTTCATTCTTCATTATAACTCTTTGTTGGGGTATATGGCGCTTCATTAAAGATTTTAAGAAATGTAAAATATAACTTAAAGTTTACAGAAATAAATGGTTGAAAGTATCTAGTCGATTATAATCTCAATTTACTTTTTAATAAATAATTGGCGGGTAATCCCCGCCAATTTTGTGTAAAACAAAGTATTATTTCATTAGGCGGTAGATATAAATAAGCAATATTGCACCTAAGACTGAGATAAACAAGCTAGGGAAATTAAATCCTGTCACAGAGCCCCAACCAAAGAATGTACTTATATATCCACCAACGATGGCGCCTGCAATTCCTAATAAAATCGTTTTAAATACTCCTACGCGTCCAAGTGGCATAAAAAACTTTGCAATCCAACCGGCAATTAATCCTAGAATAGCCCAACTTAAAATACCCATGATAATTTCCTTTGTTTGATTAAGGTTAAATTTAGTTTACAAACACAGTTTAAAAATCTAAGAAATGTTGATATTTAATGTAATAGCTTTAACAATATTGATTAAAATTAATAAATCAAAATTTAAAAATATTAATAAATAACAGTCATAAAATGGAGATAGAAGATTTAATCCTAAGACTAAAGAATGACTATATGAATTGAGTGCATAAAAGCGTATTCATATAGTAATTGATGAATATTCTATAATTATTTGTAACAAAAGTTAAGGTCTTTTATTGCGTTTTCAAACTTTTAACATGCTTCTTTTAAATAATCACTTTGATTTAAGTCGAAGGGAGATTAATTCTCCCTTTGAATGAGTTGTTATTCAAAAATAGATTTATGTAAAATTTTGATAATTGCTTCTGCATCATTACTTTTTGATAACAGACATAGATTGTGAGTGCTTGCGCCATAACAACAAAGTCTTATAACAAAATCATCTAATACGCCGAATACTTCTTTTGCTATACCTTTTGTCGTCGTTAGATTATTGCCAATGATGGCAATAAGAGCTAAATCTTCCTCAACATCTACATGACAAAGAGTTGAAAGTTCATCAAATAATTCTTTTGTTAATAAACTGTTACCATTAGTGCAAGTGCCTGTAGTATCAATCGTTAAAGCGATACTGACTTCGGATGTGGTAACTAAATCAACGGATATATTATGTTTAGCTAATATAGTAAATACTCTAGCAAGAAACCCTTGAGCATGCAGCATATTTAAACTGGTTAAGGTTAGTAATGTCTGTTTGCGTCGTAATGCTAGCGCTCTAAACACAGGTAATTTTGATGTGATACTATTCGTGTTATAAACAATTGTGCCACCATCTTGTGGAGCTTTGCTTGAACCAACAAAAACAGGAATATTACTTCGTACTGCTGGAACCAACGTCGCTGGATGTAAAACTTTTGCTCCAAACGTTGCCATTTCTGCAGCTTCCGCGAAAGATATTTCATCAATTCTTTTTGCCGCTGGCGTAATACGTGGGTCATTGGTATAAATCCCTGCAACATCAGTCCAAATGTCTATTTGCGTTGCATTTAATGCTTCACCAAGTAATGCTGCTGTATAATCACTTCCGCCTCGTCCCAACGTTGTTGTCTTACCTGTACTTTCACTGCCAATAAAACCTTGAGTAACAATTAGCGCATTAGTATTTAAAGATTTTAAATGTGCACAGCAAAGTTGTTTGATTTCTTCAATTTTAGGTTGAGCTTTACCAAATTTATCATCAGTACGCATAACTTTACGTACATCAAACCATACGGCACTTTTTTGTTTTTCTCTTAATATCTCAACAAAAAGTTTTGAAGACATAATTTCACCATGACTGACTAACTCATCAGTTAATGCTGGTGACGTTGCTAAACTTGCAGCTTCCGATAAAGAGGCTATATTTGCAATGATTCGATTAATTTCAGCTCTTAATGTAGGGTTTTCAGGGAGTTGCTCTAAAATATTGTATTGAATTGATTGAATTTTGGCTAAATGCTGAGCTCGAACCTCCGCATCACGGCCTTCAGCTAATGCAACTAATAAGTTCGTAATACCGGCAGAAGCGGATAATACAACAACTTTTACACTAGGGTTATTGATAACAATATTAGCACTGTTTACCATTGCTGAATAATCAGCAACACTAGTACCACCAAATTTAGCAATTACAAATGATGTTTCCATGGATTCCTCATATTAAAAATTTTATTTTTAACAGAGTTAGAGCGAGGGTATGTGCAATTTACAGTTATAATTTAAAAAGTACAAACCGCGAAGCGCTCCACCTGTTAAGGTGACAACCCAAGGGATTCAGCCCTTGCAGTCGATTTGATTGCTTTCTGGATACTCAATCAAACCTCGGCATTGCATCCCCTCAATCATTTATCACCGATTCCAGTATCTAAAATAATCTACCTGAGCAATGCGCCTCTTCGTTCTCGTAACGTAAGTTACAATTTAAGTGCCATATAGAATTAACGATTTTACTAAATGTGTCAATAGGTTAAATAGGAAAATTATTTATTAAATATTAAATTGCTATATCAATAGTTATAATTCTTGTTCAAATAGTTGAATAATAGTTTGATATAAACTTTTGACTGTACAAGATTTGGTCGGTGTACTAAAAATTGTATCATCGCCTGCAATTGAACCTAAAATGCCTTCTGATTTACCAATTGAATCAAGTAAGCGAGCGATAAGTTGAGCAGCTCCTGGACTGGTACGAATGACTACCATTGAGCTATTATAATCAATATCAACAACCAAATTTTTTAATGGACTACTGGCCGTTGGCACACTCATTTCAGCCGGCAAGCAATAGACCATTTCTGATTTTGCGTTGCGCGTTCTAACCGCGCCAAATTTGGTTAACATCCGTGAAACTTTGGATTGATTAATGTTATCAAATCCTTGCTCTTGTAAAGCTTGCACAATGCTTATTTGAGAACTAAACTTTTCTTGTAGAAGCATTTCTTTAAAAGCTTTAGTAAGATCTTCTTGTTTCATATTTTTCCTTTAGGATTAATTGATTGCTGTTTTAGGTGAAAGCAGCAATAATTTTATGTTGCTTAATATATCGGTAAAAAATCTAAGTTAATTAGTGAGTTTTATAAACACTTTTTTAAATGAATTGAGTATCAAACTACTAAGTTTTAGACTTTAAATTCTTTAAACATAATTATGCATAAGATTTGCATAAAATCAAATATTCGATTTGTTACTGCTTTTAGGGCGAAAAGATTTTACTATTTGCTCATGCGTTTCAATGTAAGGTCCTTCTAATAACTCTAAGCAATAAGGAACACTGGCAAAAATGCCATTAACAATTATTTTGCCATCACTATCTTTTACACCTTCAAGTGTCTCTTTTATCGATTTTGGTCTACCCGGTAAGTTCAAAATTAAACATTTTTTGCGAATAACGCCAACTTGTCTGGAAAGAATGGCAGTAGGTACAAAATGCAAACTAATTTGACGCATCTGTTCACCAAATCCTGGCATAACTCGATCGGCTATTGCTAAAGTTGCATCTGGGGTGACATCTCTAATGGCAGGTCCTGTACCGCCAGTGGTTAAAATCAAATCACAATGTAGTTTATCAACGAATTCACATAATGTTTGTTCAATAATAGGTTGTTCATCTGGAATTATTCGGGTTTCGGTAATAAATGGAGTTTTCAATGCTGATTGTAACCAAGATATTAATGATGGAATACCTTCATCGTCATAGATCCCTTTTGCCGCTCTATCAGACACAGAAACTAAACCAATTTTGAACATAGTACTTATTCCTTAGGTGATTATTTATCTATATTAATTAGAAATTAAGACCACATATATATGGCCAATGGTTCGCTAAAATTAATGTACGCTAAAAGTTGAAAATTATAACTCATTTATATTCAATATAAAGAAAACTAAAAAGACCTTTACAACCGCTGATTATGTTGTCAATATTGCTGCTCATTAATAATTGAGTTTACATAATTTCAATCATAACTTATTCAATTAGGATTTTACCATGTCATCTATTCCTGCGCTTGAATTGGTCGCGCTTAAAAAAATTTATAAAAATGGTGTAGAAGCATTAAAAGGTATTGATTTAACGGTTCAAGCAGGTGATTTTTATGCATTGCTTG
Organism: Gilliamella sp. W8136; assembly: GCF_016101285.1. NCBI lineage: Bacteria > Pseudomonadati > Pseudomonadota > Gammaproteobacteria > Orbales > Orbaceae > Gilliamella > Gilliamella sp. W8136. Next base: position 120,408 of record NZ_JACFQU010000004.1, on the reverse strand, counting down.
GTCCAAATGGTGCCGGAAAATCAACAACTATTGGCATAATTAGCTCACTAGTAACCAAAACTTCAGGTGAAGTGCGAATTTTTGGTTATGATTTAGATACTGATATTGTCAATGCCAAAAGGCAATTAGGCTTAGTACCACAAGAATTTAATTTTAACCAATTTGAAGAAGTGATTCAGATCGTCACTAATCAAGGAGGCTATTATGGATTGCCACGTAAGTTAGCATTAGAACGTGCAGAAAAATATCTAAGAATTTTAGATTTATGGGATAAACGCCATAGCCGAGCAAACATGTTATCTGGTGGTATGAAAAGACGTTTAATGATTGCAAGAGCATTAGTTCATGAGCCTAAATTATTAATTCTTGATGAACCCACCGCGGGGGTTGATATTGAGTTGCGGCGCTCGATGTGGGACTTTTTACGTGAAATCAATCGTCAAGGCATTACCATTATATTAACTACCCATTATCTAGAAGAAGCAGAAATGCTATGTCGCAATATTGGTATAATTCAACATGGGCAATTAATAGCAAACTCTTCTATGCGTGAATTATTAGCTAATAGCCAATCTGAAACTATTATTATTGATTATGTACCAACAAGTGAACCCATTGTTTTAACAGATTATAGTTATGTAAATGTTGATACGGGCATGTTAGAAGTTAAAGTTGATAAACAACGTGGCTTAAATCAGTTGTTTGAGCAACTTAATTATCAAAACGTCAAAGTGATTAGCGTGCGTAATAAGACTAATCGATTAGAAGAGTTATTTGTTGATTTGTTGCGCAATAATAATCCAAAAGGAGCTGATAATGTGTAATTTATATTGGATTGCCTTAAAAAGTATTTGGCGTAAAGAGGTGACAAGATTTTTAAGAATTTGGCTGCAAACATTGATACCGCCAGTTATTACTATGTCACTTTATTTTATTATATTTGGTAATTTAATTGGCTCTCGTGTTGGGAATATGGGTGGCTTTAGTTATATGTCATTTATTGTTCCTGGTTTAATCATGATGTCTGTAATTACAAATTCTTATACCAATGTCTGTTCTTCATTTTTTAGTGCTAAATTTCAACGTAATATTGAGGAATTATTGGTTGCACCAGTACCAACGCATATTTTGATTTGGGGATATGTTGGTGGAGGTGTGATACGTGGAATTTTAACTGGAATTTTAGTGACGATAGTATCGTTATTTTTTGTTCGTCTTGAAGTGCATTCTTGGCTCTTTGTTATTTGCACTTTATTATTAACTTCAATTTTGTTTTCATTAGCAGGTTTACTAAATGCCGTATTTGCTAAGACTTTTGACGATATTAGTATTATTCCAACATTTGTATTAACGCCATTAACTTATCTTGGCGGGGTATTTTACTCAATATCCATGCTACCCACTTTTTGGCAATGGGTATCAAAACTAAATCCAATCGTTTATATGATTAATGGTTTTCGCTATGGTTTTTTAGGTGTGACCGACGTATCACTATGGATCACATTTTCAATGTTAATTTTGTTTGTAACCGTGCTCTATATAATTGCATGGCGACTCATTGAAAGTGGGCGAGGGCTAAGAAGTTAAATTAACTAGAAAAACAACCGCCGAATAAAATCGGCGGAAAATAATTACTTGGCACCAGCAACTGCTTCTTTTGCCAGTTGAGTAATTTTAGCAAAATCACCATTAGCAATAGCATCAGTTGGAATAAACCAAGTTCCACCAACACAAAGTACATTATTGAGCGCTAAATAGTCTCGATAATTTTTAGGGTTTACACCACCAGTAGGGCAAAACTTCATATATCCACAAGGACCAGCAAAAGCTTTTAATGCAGCTACGCCGCCATTGATTTCTGCTGGGAAGAACTTTAATGCAGTTAAGCCATATTCTTGGGCTGTTAATAATTCAGAAATAGTCGCAATACCGGGAATGACTGGAACAGGTCCTTCAACTGCTGCTTTTAAAATAGCGTCAGTTATGCCAGGAGTAATAATAAATTCAACTCCCGCTTCGGTTACTTGTTTAAGTTGCTCAACACTTGTTACTGTACCCGCACCAACTACAGCTTCTGGAACTTCTTTAATGATTTTTTTAATTGCTTCAAGCGCACATTCTGTTCGTAGGGTAACTTCAAGAACTTTTACACCACCAGCAATTAAAGCTTTTGCTAATGGTACTGCATCTTCTAGTCGTTCAATAACGATAACAGGAACAACAGGCCCCATAGTTAGAATTTCTTCAGCACTTCTTTTCCAGTTTTTCATTTGTATCTATCCATCTTTATTAAAAGCAATAATCCCTAAATAATAGGGATTATTTTTGTTACTCATAAATGCCTAATTTTTTCTCTAAATAATGAATGTTTGTTCCACCTTTTTGGAAACCTTTATCATTCATAATTTCAATGTGAAGATCAATATTCGTTTTAATACCATCAATCACTAGTTCAGCTAATGCGTTTTTCATTCGTGCAATAGCAACATCACGAGTTTCACCATAAGCAATTAGCTTACCAATCATTGAATCATAGTAAGGTGGTACTGTGTAACCTGCATAGATATGTGATTCCCAACGAATACCAAAACCACCTGGTGCATGAAAGCGAGTAATTTTCCCAGGCGAAGGCATAAATGTTTTAGGATCTTCGGCATTTATACGGCATTCAATAGCATGACCTTTGATTTCAATATCACTTTGTTTGATTGATAGAGGTTTGCCTGCGGCAATTAAGATCTGTTCTCTAATCAAATCCACACCCGTTATCATTTCAGTAACTGGATGTTCAACCTGAATACGCGTATTCATTTCAATGAAATAAAATTCACCATTTTCAAATAAGAATTCAAATGTTCCTGCACCACGATAACCAATTTCAATGCATGCATTAACACAGCGTTCACCAATGAATTTGCGCATTTTAGAGGTAATGCCAACCGCTGGTGCTTCTTCAACAACTTTTTGGTGACGTCTTTGCATTGAACAATCACGTTCACCTAAATAAATAGCATGACCTTGACCATCAGAAAGCACTTGGATCTCAATATGACGAGGATTTTCAAGGAATTTTTCCATATAAACCATATCATTATTGAAAGCGGTTTTTGCTTCTAATTTGGTCATTTTAATAGCTTGTTCAAGATCTTTTTCTTCCCGAACAATACGCATACCACGACCACCGCCACCACCGGACGCTTTGATAATAACCGGATAGCCTATTTGTTTAGCGATCTGCTTATTATTTTCAATATCATTACTTAAAGGACCATCAGAACCCGGTACACAAGGTACGCCAGCTTTTTTCATGGCATGAATTGCTGACACTTTATCACCCATTAACCGTATAGTCTCAGGTTTTGGTCCAATAAAAACAAATCCAGAACGTTCCACTTGCTCGGCGAAGTCAGCGTTTTCTGATAAAAAACCATATCCAGGATGAATTGCTGCTGCACCAGTAACTTCGGCGGCAGAAATTAATGCGGGGATATTGAGGTAGCTTTTAGCGGAAGCTGCTGGACCAATACAGACAGTTTCGTCTGCAAGTAATACATGTTTTAAATCTTTATCTGCCGAAGAATGAACAGCGACAGTTTTAATTCCAAGTTCTTTACATGCTCGTAGGATACGTAGAGCAATTTCTCCACGGTTAGCAATAAGAATTTTATCAAGCATATTCGATCTCTTAATCTTATAAATAAGTTAATATTACTCAATGATGAATAGTGGCTGATCAAATTCAACAGGTTGACCATTCTCAACTAAAATAGCTTTAATTGTACCCGCTTTTTCAGATTCAATTTGGTTCATCATTTTCATCGCTTCAACGATACAAAGTACATCACCGACATTGACAGTTTGACCAACTTCTACAAAAGCTTTCGACTCTGGGCTTGGCGTGCGATAAAACGTTCCAACCATTGGTGATTTTATAGTTGTACCTGTTGGAGCTGGAGCAATAGGATCCGCTTCAGCCACACTTTCACTAACTGAGTTAGGAGCAACAACAACTGGTGCTGCTTGAGGGATTTGAATGTTTTGTATTGGCGCTGAATAGTTTGTTGTAGGTATTGATCGACTAATTCGAACCGATTCTTCACCTTCAGAGATTTCAATTTCTGAAATACCTGACTCTTCAACTAATTCAATTAATTTTTTAATTTTGCGTATATCCATGAATTACACCGTGTTTATTTGATATAAGTAACAATTAATTTAATGCATCCTTAATATCTAAAAAGTAATCTTTTAAAGTGATAATAAGGCAGTAACTCAACATTAACGCGGAAGCATACACTGTAAAATAGATTTTGTCATTATATATCTCTCCTTTACAAACTGTTATTATACTATTTTCTAGGTATTATTTTAGAATTGCGATACAATATATAAACCTAATTGTTATTGAAGCAAACAGGTTTTAAAAAATAACTAGAATACTATTTTATACGATATAAAATTAAAATTAAGTATTTTATCCTATAGTTTGCTTCAAGTACTCACTAACACTTAAACAAGATTATTTCTAGGAAGAGTTTTTATTATGTTCAAAAAAGTTCGTGGCTTGTTTTCAAATGATCTATCGATTGATTTAGGTACAGCTAACACCCTTATTTATGTAAAAGGTCAAGGTATTGTACTAAACGAACCTTCAGTTGTCGCTATTCGTCAAGATCGCACAGGCACACCTAAAAGTGTCGCTGCTGTTGGGCAGGCTGCGAAACAGATGTTAGGACGTACTCCAGGCAATATTGCTGCGATTAGACCAATGAAAGATGGTGTAATCGCTGACTTTTCCGTGACTGAAAAGATGTTACAGTATTTTATTCGTCAAGTGCATAGTCATAGCTTTTTAAGACCAAGTCCTCGCGTTTTAGTTTGTGTGCCAGTTGGTGCAACACAAGTTGAGCGTCGTGCTATCCGTGAGTCTGCATTAGGAGCAGGTGCCCGTGAAGTTTACTTAATTGAAGAGCCGATGGCAGCAGCTATTGGTGCTGATTTACCAGTTTCATCGCCAACTGGTTCAATGGTGGTTGATATTGGCGGTGGTACCACAGAAGTTGCTGTTATTTCGTTAAATGGTGTTGTCTATTCTGCATCGGCAAGAATTGGTGGTGACCGTTTTGATGAGGCAATTATCAATTATGTTCGTCGTAATTATGGTGCGTTAATTGGTGAAGCAACCGCTGAACGAATTAAACATGTTATTGGAAGCGCGTATCCAGGGGATGAAGTTCTTGAGATTGAAGTGCGTGGTCGAAACCTTGCTGAAGGTGTGCCTCGTAGCTTTACTTTAAATTCCAATGAAATTTTAGAGGCGCTTCAAGAACCACTAAGTGGTATCGTCAGTGCCGTTAAAGTTGCGTTAGAACAGTGTCCTCCTGAACTGGCCTCTGATATTTCAGAACATGGTATGGTATTAACTGGCGGTGGTGCTTTATTACGTAATATTGATAAATTACTATCGGCTGAAACGGGTATTCATGTGGTTGTCGCTGAAGATCCTCTTACATGTGTGGCACGAGGCGGTGGCAAAGCTCTCGATATGGTTGATATGGAGGGCGGGGATCTCTTTAGTGAAGAGTAATTATTTTCTAATTATTGATTAATCTAATTTTTATGAAATCGATAATTAATAAACATCTCACTTTTTCCGCCGACATAGTCGGCGGAGTCATATCTTGAATTAATTAGATTTTAAGCATATAACAGGTAAGTACTGGATAATGAAATTACTTTTTTCTAAACGTTCTCCTCTTAGTGTGCAGTTATTTATATCTTTGCTATTATCTATTATATTGATAATATTAGATTTAAATTATCGTCCGTTTAAAGAAGTTCGTTACTATTTAGATACAATGATTTCGCCATTGTATTACATTTCAAATGCACCAAAAGCGACCTATGACACACTTTATGAGATGTCAAAGACGCGTGAAGCGTTAGAAAAAGAAAATGCAAATTTGAATAATATACTGCTTGAAAAAAAGACAGACTTGTTATTGCTTGAGCATCTTAGACATGAAAACGATCGATTGAGAGAATTGCTTGGGTCTCCTTTAAGACATGATGAACATAAAATGGCAGCTCAAGTTATATTAGCTGATACGGATCCTTATGTTTATCAAGTCGTTATCAATAAAGGTAAAAATGACGGTGTTTATATAGGTCAACCTGTCGTTGATGATAAAGGTATCGTTGGGCAAATTTATGAAATCGCTCAAAAAACTAGCCGAGCAATTTTAGTTTGTGATTATCAACATGCAATACCTGTACAAATATTAAGAAATGATATTTCTATGGTGGCAGTTGGTAATGGATGCAGTAATGATTTAACACTCGATTTTTTACCAAATAATGTTGATATCAAAGTCGGCGACATATTAGTAACTTCTGGACTAGATGGTCGTTTTCCTGAAGGCTATCCTGTTGCAGTAGTAAGTTCTGTCAAACTTGATATTAGCGATTCAACACCGGTTATTTCAGCAACGCCGACAGCCGATCTAAAACGTTTACGCTATCTATTATTACTATGGGGAGATCAAGGAGTAAAACATGAGGGCTCGTAATAGCATATTAATTATTTGGTTCACTTTGTTAATAGGCTTATTTTTTCAAATTATACCTTGGTCACCTTCATATGATGTGTTTAAACCACATTTGTTTTTATTAATTATCGCTTATTGGTTAATTACTCTACCTTATCAGATTGGCATAGGTACCGCATTTGTTTTTGGTTTATTGATAGATTTATGCTCGGGAACAGTATTAGGCGTACATGCTTTCATCTATTCTTTAATTGCCTATTTACTTGTATTCAAATACCAATTGTTGAGTAATTTAGCTTTGTGGCAACAGGCTTTTATCTTATTTGGTATTTCGGTATGTTATAATGCATTAATCTTTATATTTCAGGTAAGTATTTATCATACAATTACTATGTCGCCTTATATACTATTATCAAGTTGTGTTGATGGCTTTTTATGGATATGGATATATCTGCTATTGCAAAGCATAAAACAAAACTTTGCAATTAATTAGGGGAATGTTTCTGTATGTCTGTTGAATTATTAATGAACGTAACTCCGTCTGAAACGCGAGTTGCCTATATTGAAGATGGTGTATTGCAAGAAATTCATGTTGATCGTGAATCGCGTCGAGGCATTGTCGGTAATATTTATAAAGGAAAAATTATTCGTATTTTGCCTGGTATGCAGGCAGCATTTGTCGATATTGGTCTTGAAAAGGCAGCATTTTTGCATGCATCCGATATCATGCCCCATACTGAATGTGTGTCAGATTCAGAACAAGAGCAATTTCAAGTAAAAGATATTTCTGAACTTGTCCGTCAAGGACAAGATTTAATGGTACAAGTCGTTAAAGATCCATTAGGAACTAAAGGCGCTCGACTCACAACTGATATTACTTTACCGTCCCGTTATTTGGTGTTGATGCCAGGTCAAAATTCTTCACACGTTGCTACTTCTCAACGCATAGAAAGTGAAGAAGAGCGTCAAAGACTAAAACATATTGTTGAACAATATGTAACCCCAGACGGTGGTTTTATTGTTAGAACTGCTGCCGAGGGTGCAAGTGCTCATGAGCTTGAGCAAGATGCAAACTTTTTAAAACGGTTATGGACTAAAATTCAAGAACGAATGGCACGACCTACCAGTAAAAATTTAGTTTATGGTGAGTTAGCTTTATCTCAACGAGTGTTAAGAGACTTTGTAGGTGATCCAATTGAGCGTATTTTAGTTGATTCTAAATTGACTTACGATCTTCTTGTCGATTTTACTCAAGAGTTTATGCCAGAAGTGACTGATAAACTCTTTCATTATCGTGGTAATATCCCAATATTCGATCTATATGATACTGAAAATGAGATTCAACGAGCATTAGATCGCAAAGTTAAACTGAAATCGGGCGGTTATTTAATTATTGATCAAACCGAAGCCATGACAACAATTGATATTAACACTGGTGCATTTGTTGGTCATCGAAATTTAGAAGAGACAATCTTTAACACTAATATAGAGGCAACCATTGCTATTGCGCGTCAATTAAGATTACGCAATTTAGGTGGTATTATTATTATCGATTTTATCGATATGCAAGAAAATTTGCATCGAGAACGTGTATTACAATCATTGCAGGATTCTTTATCGAAAGATCGAGCTAGAACGACTATTAATTCATTTTCTACATTAGGACTAGTAGAAATGACACGTAAACGAACTCGTGAAAGTATTGGGCATATTTTGTGTGAAGAATGTCCTGCTTGTAAGGGTAGAGGAATAGTCAAATCAGTTGAAACTGTTTGTAATGAAATTTTACGTGAAATTGTAAGAGTATATAAAGCTCATCGTTCTGAATATTTTTTAGTCTATGCGTCATCTGCTGTTGCGAATGCTTTAACGATTGATGAATCACATGCACTTGCTGAAGTTGAAGTCTTTGTTGGTAAAAGAGTTGAAGTGAAAATCGAACCACTTTATATTCAAGAACAATATGATGTGGTATTAATGTAAAGCAATTACATGTTAAAAAGTTTCAGGTTAACTATACGTTTCAGTATAAAAATAACATAATAATGGATATATATCAAAAATATAGCATTATAAATTAAAATTTAAGGAATTTATGATAGTAACTCAAGTGAGTGAACGGCTACTCAACCCTAATAACTTAAGCCAACGTGATATTTCACATTTGCTTGATATGTTAAGTTCAAGGCAAATTGATTTTGGTGATTTATACTTTTTATCTGGTTATTATGAAAGCTGGGTACTGGAAGATAGCATTATTAAAAATGCTTCGTTCCATCGTGATCAAGGTGTTGGCGTTCGTGCAGTTGTTGGCGAAAAAACCGGTTTTGCTTATACTGATCAGCTCTCTTTAAATCGTTTAGAGCAGAGTGTATTGGCAGCCAATTCAATCACTAAACAGCAAACTCCAATTGTTGTCACACCTTTTAAAACGGCTAAAACGGTACCAATGTATGCATCAATCAATCCAATTAACTCTTTTTCTCAAGAGCAAAAGATTGCATTGTTACGACATATTGATCAGTTAGCAAGGTCAATTGACAAAAATGTAATTGAAGTATCAGCCAGTTTAACTGGTAGTTATGAAGATATTTTGATTGCAGGTACTGATGGTACACTATGCGCCGATGTCCGTCCATTAGTACGTTTATCTGTATCGGTCATTGTCGAAAAAGACGGGAAACGTGAGCGAGGCGGTAGTGGCGGTGGGGGCCGTTTTGGTTATGAGTATTTTTTAAATATTAATCCTAAAACGTCTGAAAGCTTTGCTGATAGTTATACTCGAGAAGCTGTGAGATTAGCATTAGTTTCATTGTCAGCTAAAGCTGCCCCTGCAGGTACAATGCCTGTAATTTTAGGTGCGGGTTGGCCAGGAGTACTACTTCATGAAGCGGTAGGACATGGTTTAGAAGGGGATTTTAATCGCAAAAACAGCTCGGTATTCTCAGGAAAAATTGGTGAAAAAGTCACCTCAGAGCTCTGTACCATTGTCGATGATGGAACAATTGAAAATCGCAGAGGTTCATTATCAATTGATGACGAAGGTACCGTGAGTCAAAAAACCGTTCTTATCGAAAATGGTATTTTAAAAGGTTATATGTTTGATAAGACTAATGCTAAATTGATGAACACTCATTCAACCGGCAATGGTCGTCGTGAAGGATATGCATGCTTACCTATGCCAAGAATGACTAACACTTATATGTTAGCTGGAGAATCGACTTTCGACGATATTATCAATAGCGTTGACTATGGCCTTTATGCACCTAATTTTTCGGGTGGTCAGGTTGATATCACTTCTGGTAAGTTTGTATTTTCAACATCAGAAGCCTATTTAATTGAAAAAGGAAAAATAACTACCCCAGTTAAGGGCGCAACATTAATTGGTTCCGGCATTGAAACCATGCAACAAATATCGATGGTAGGGAATGATCTCACATTAGATTCAGGTGTTGGTATTTGTGGCAAAGCTGGACAAAGTGTTCCTGTAGGGGTTGGTCAACCCACTTTAAAAGTGGATAATTTAACCGTTGGCGGAACGATTAATAACTAATAACTATAAATAAAATGGGAAATTAAATAGATGGAAACAATCATCAATCTTTATCATGCTTTTATTAACTTGGATATTGCAATCTTATCCAATCCGAATGTGCTTTGGACGCTTTATGGGATGTTGTTTGTCGTCATTTTATTAGAAAATGGCGTATTACCAGCAGCATTCTTACCGGGTGATAGTTTATTATTCCTAACTGGGGTTTTGATTAGTCGTGATGTTTTTCATTTTGGTTTAATAAATGTTATTTTAATTTCTGGTGCGGCTTTAGGTACTTGGTTAGGTTACATACAAGGTCTCTGGTTAGGTAATACTAAGCTGGTTAAGGGGTGGATGGAGCATGTTCCTGAAAAATATCATAAAAAATCAGAAGTGTTATTCCATAAATATGGATTGCAAGCTTTATTCATTGGACGCTTTATTGCTTTTGTACGTACGTTATTACCTATGATGGCGGGAATCTCAGGGCTACATAGTCGAAAATTTCATATTTATAACTGGATCAGTGCGACATTATGGATTTTTCTAATTGTGACATTAGGTTACTTATTTGGTTTATCACCATTTTTTGATAAATATGAAAAACAAATCATGTCTCTTCTTATGTTGATTCCTGCCTTTTTATTGGTACTAGGATTAATTTTTTCACTATGGCTTGCATTTAAACGTTGGTTAGCAAATAAGAAGCAATCTTAAAATTTAATATTGAAGATAAATTTATAAAGAAGAGGGCGAAATTAACCGATAAGCCGGGTTCTGTCGTGGACAATCATTCCTCTAGGCTAATGCTCACGCATTAGCTCAAGCAGTCTACCCGGATTCAACGCGGGCCGCGCCAATGAATCCCTATTTGACCTTGCTCCGAGTGGAGTTTACCGTGCCACAACTGTTACCAGTTGCGCGGTGCGCTCTTACCGCACCCTTTCACCCTTACCTGTACTTATAAATAAGTCATCGGCGGTATACTTTCTGTTGCACTAGTCGTGAATGTTTGCTCACGCCAACATCCCCCAGGCGTTACCTGGCACTCTGCCCTATGGAGCCCGGACTTTCCTCCCCTCTGTTTGTCTCCTTTTTACAAAGGACTACAACAAAGCAGCGATTGTCTGGTTAATTTCGTCAATGAGTATAACTTAATGTATGATTTTGTCCAGTAATGTCTGTTTTTGAATAGGCAGGTGGGTAAAGTATATACTTTTTTATACTGATATTGCCGGAAAAGGTAGGATCATACTTAATGATGCATCAATTAATTAACTTGCTCACTCTAATAGCACATTATAACAATGTGCTATTGGTATTAGATAAAGTAAGTTTAACTACCATCTTTTTTGTTCATGATTTTCATTATAATTATACCAAGTTACAACACCTTTCGAAATGATAACATCCAGTGTTCCGCTGATAGTATTAGATTGGGTTTCGCCAATAATTAAATGGCTGGTTGAACTCTTTCTAATATATTTGTATGTCCATTGCACTTCATCAGAATTAATCACTTTCTTACTTACTGGTTCACCAAATAATGATATTATTTGTGACTCAGTTGTTGAACCTTCAACTATACTACTAACTTTGTCTTTACTTAGTGGTGTACCTTGTTCAATAAAATTATTTTGTGAACAACTCGATAATATTATTATTGAGAATAAAGCGATAAAGAACTTATTAACATTTTTCATTATATTGTAGCCTGATAATTAATGTTTTTTCTCCATGTATATGAATGATAACATATGTTTGGTAACGTTCAAGATCAACTAAAATTTAATCTATAATAAATATAGAAAATGTTTCATTTCTATATGTTTCCATAGTTTCATCATTCTTTATTAATTTTTTTTCGTTTACTCGTTGATTTTCGTTTTTTCTTCTTCTTTGTGGTGGTTGTAAGTCGTAATACGCGTTTTATTGGTTCGTTGGTGATTGAATCAATATAACGGCTTGGCCAAATTTCATTAGGCTCTACATCTAGCGCTTGGGCAATAATGAACTCTCCTTTTGTCCAAGGTCGAGCTAAAGCATTACTAAGCGTTGATGAACTTAGACCTGATTGTCGAGATAGATTAGCAAGAGTTGTCCCCTTCTTTTTTAGTGCGGCAATAATGTCTGCAGGATGCCAATCACTAGAATTTATTTTCATTTTTTATTTCCTCTTTGTTTATAACCTTGTATATCTATGTTATGCTTTGATGTTACTAAAACAAGTAAGTTTATAATCTAACTATAGTTATTTATGATTTCTTGTTTCTTATTTATTGTATCAAAGTTTCTTTAATTTCTGTATTTTTTTCTTATTGTGTTAAAATGGGATGATAAAATGAAAGAATGGTTCTCATCAAAAGAGCTATTAAGTATTGCCGGGATGCCATCAACGATACAAGGTGTTAATCGTAAAGCAAGATCAGAAAATTGGACTGCACGCAAAAGAACAGGTGTTCGAGGAAAGGCTTTAGAATATCATATAAATAGCTTACCTCTTAGCGTCAAAAGAGCATTGTATCTTGAGGAAGAAAGTGCAACTTATGTTGTTCCGCCAATTGACCCATTGCAAATATGGATGACAGCATTTGAACAGTTATCTGTTGATGAAAAATCAATTGTTATATCATGGTTGATGCGAAATGGTATTAAAGATTTTATAAGTTTTATTTATAAAGATAAAAAAGATAGTTAGTGTTATTGCGCAAGCTGCGATATACTCTAACGCTAGTAAAAAATTAATTTAGTTGCTATGGAATAAACAATGGAAAGTCAGTTTCAATTAACAAATAGTAAAGATATTATTGCATATTTAGCTCAACAATTTCCTAATTGTTTTACTCTCGAAGGTGAAGCGAAACCTTTAAAAATTGGAATTTTTCAAGATATCCTTTCACGCTTGGATAGTGAAGCACTAAGTAAAACTAAACTTCGCGTTGCTTTACGCGGTTATACCATGAGTTGGCGTTATTTATACAGCATTAAAGAAGGCGCTCATCGTATAGACTTAGATGGAAATCCAGATGAGATTATAAGCAAAGAACAAATGGAATATGCCCAACAACAGCTAAAAGAAAGTAAGCAGAAAGCAAAAGAACGTTTAAAAGAACGGACACAAAAAGAAAAACGTAAAAACCCACGTCCGCCTGTGAAAAAAGCGAAGACTTTAAAAGTGGGTGACTATGTTAAAGTAATATTAGGCAATAAACCGTTAAAAGTACAAATCATTAATATTGAAAAAGAGCATATCAAAGTAAATGTTGGCTCTGGAATGGAATTAACTGTTAAACCTGAGCATATTATTACCAAATAGAGAATTTGAATGAATAAATTACTCAAAGGCACCATTAAATTAAGCCTAGCATTATGTATTGTAAGTTTGAGTGTCCAGGCCAAACAACCTGCCACCGATCCATTACCAGTACTTAAACAAGATGATGTACACCAAGTCGTTGCTAAGCGAGTAACGAATTTTTTTACTCAAGCGCACTATCGTAACTTTGCATTAAACGGTGCATTTTCAGCTAAAATTTTTGATCGCTATTTTAAAATGCTAGATGGTAGTAAAGCGATATTTATTCAAAGTGATGTCGATACTTTCCGCAATCGACAAGAGTTATTAGGTCAAGAATTATTCGATGGTAATTTAAAAACTGCTTACGATATCTATAATCTTGCAATGCATAAACGTTATGAGCGTTATAAGTATGCACTTAAAGTTTTACAATCTCCAATGGATTTTTCTACCGACGATGAAATTGATTTTAATCGTGAAGATATATCTTGGCCAACCACTGAAAAAGAGCTCGACTCTTATTGGGATAAGCGCGTTAAATATGACGAACTTAGCTTATCTTTATCTGGCAAAGATGAAAATCAAATTCGAGAAACGTTAACTAAACGTTATAATCGAGTTTTAAAAACCATTGAACAATCAAATAATGAAGATGCTTTTCAAGTATTTATGAATGCATTTGCGCGAGAAATTGATCCCCATACCAGTTATTTAGCACCACGCAAAAAACGTGATTTTGATACTGAAATGAGTTTATCTTTTGAAGGTATCGGTGCAACGCTTAGCCAACAAGATGATTATACAGTAATCATGTCTTTTGTGACTGGCGGTCCGGCTGAGAAAAGTAAATCGATTGCCGTAGGTGATAAAATCATTGGTGTTGGGCAAAGCAATTCTCCAATAGAAGATGTAATTGGTTGGCGTTTAGATGATATCGTTGACAAAATCCGTGGTCCTAAAGGAACCGTTGTTAAACTCGAAATATTGCCTGCGGGTAATAACAGCAAACCAAAGGTTATTGAGCTGACTCGAGATAAGATCCACTTTGAAGATCGTGAAGCAAAATTAAATATTGTTGATAATCAAAGAGGAAAAGTTGGTGTTATTGATATACCAAGTTTTTATATGGGTTTAACCGACAAAGTTGAATCACTTTTATTGGAAGCCAATAAAGCTAAGTTACAAGGTCTGGTTATCGATTTACGCAATAATGGTGGCGGTTCATTAGCTGAAGTTATCTCTTTGACTGGGCTTTTTATTGATTATGGACCAGTAGTTCAAGTTCGCGATAATCTTCAAAAAGTTATTGTTTATGATGATAAAAATAAAGGCATCGAATATACAGGTCCGATTGTTGTAATGGTTAATCGTTATAGTGCTTCGGCCTCCGAGATATTTGCCGCAGCATTGCAAGACTATGGCAGAGCTGTAATAGTTGGTGAAACAACTTATGGTAAAGGGACGGTACAAACCTCTCGAAATATTGCTTATCAAACTGATGCTAGACTTCATCCTAATTGGCCAGAGCTTGGTGGTATTCAGTATACCGTGCAAAAATTTTATCGTATCAATGGCGGTAGTACACAACTTAAAGGTGTCGAGCCCGATATTGAAATGAGTAAAACTAAATATGATGATGAAACTGGTGAACGTTTCTTAGATAACGCTTTGCCATGGGATAAAATTCCATCATCTGAATATTTAACTCTGACTAATATAAAAACAATATTGCCTTATTTGAAGTCCGAACATTTAGCACGAATTTCAAATAATCCAGAGTTTGTCTATATTGATCAAGATATTAAAGAGCTTAATGATAAAAAAGATCGTCGATATATTGTGTCTCTCAATAAAAAGAATCGTGAAGCAGAACAAAAAAGTTATGAAGATCGCGATTTAAAAAGAATGAATGAACGTTTAGCTCGAGAAGGCAAACCTCCTATTACTAAATTAGAAGATTTACCTAAAGATTATAAGCAACCCGATACTTATCTAAACGAATCAGTTGAGATATTGTTAGATTTGATATCTAAATACCCAAATATTGACGATAAAAAATTAACTCAAGAGATTATTTCACTTAGATCACCTATTAAAAACTAGGTGAATAAATATTAAAACGATTGGAGATAATAAACATGTGTACAGATTTGAAATACGCTTTAATGACGACAACTGCAATTGTATCGGTTTTGATTGTGTTTGGCGCCATTGTTTGCATGAATTAAAAAAGCTTGATTAATTCGCTTGGGATTATTATAGTATGCAACCTGCTCTTCTAAAGCAGGTTGTAAATAGATGGTGAGGTGTCCGAGTGGTTGAAGGAGCACGCCTGGAAAGTGTGTATACGGCAACGTATCAAGGGTTCGAATCCCTTCCTCACCGCCATATTAATTTTTAGTTATTGGAAGTGAAAAGCCTTTTGGCTCATCGTGATTGTTATTAGTCACTTTCAATATTAATTTAGTGCATTTCCTCATTATAATGTGATCGGAAGTGACGAGTAATACCTTCCCTCTCCTTAATCATTGGAGCCATTATGGAAAACTTACGCACGGTTCAGGATTTTATACGCTGGACATCATCACAACTTAGTCTATCAGATGTTTTCTTAGGTCACGGTACAGATAATCCTATCGATGAAGCTAAACAACTTATCTTAGCCACTTTGGGTTTATCATTGTTTATTCCTACCGAATTTTATTCTGCAAATCTTACCAATGACGAAAAACAAGCGCTTTTCGATATTATCCAAAAACGGATTAGTGATCGAGTGCCAACGCCATATTTAACTAATCAAGCTTGGTTTTGTGGACACAGTTTTTACATTGATGAACGTGTATTGATTCCACGTTCTCCGATTGGTGAATTAATTGATAATCATTTCCAATCTTTATTATCACAGCCACCCCAACAGATTTTAGATCTCTGTACAGGTAGCGGCTGTATTGGTATTGCTTGTGCTTATGCTTTTCCTGAGGCACAAGTTGATATCACTGATATTTCATTAGAAGCGTTAGATGTAGCACAACAAAATATTGACTTGCACGAAATGAATTTTCGAGTTACACCAATGCTATCTGATTTATTCAATGATATTCCAGCAAAACAATATGATCTTATTGTTACTAATCCTCCTTATGTTGATAATGAAGATATGGACGATTTACCTGATGAATTTTCCTATGAACCTAAATTAGCACTTGAAGCCGGATTTGATGGTTTAGATATCGTTAAACGAATTTTAAGTGATGCAATTAATTATCTATCACCACAAGGAATATTAGTTTGTGAAGTAGGAAATAGCTGGGTTAGCTTACAAGAGCAATATCCTCAAGTTCCTTTTAATTGGTTGGAGTTTGAACGTGGCGGATTAGGTGTTTTTTCTATCACGCGTGAAGAATTAATTCAATATCAACACTGTTTTAAATAAGCTGTTTTTAATATACGGAAAAATTATTATGGCTGGAAACTCAATTGGAAAATTATTCAAAGTTACAACATTTGGTGAGTCACATGGCATTGCGCTAGGTTGTGTTGTTGATGGCGTTCCGCCTGGTCTTGCTTTGACTGAATCAGATATGCAATATGATCTTGATCGTCGTCGTCCTGGTTCATCGCGTTATACCACTCAAAGGCGTGAAGCTGACCAAGTAAAAATCTTATCAGGCGTTTTTGATGGAGTAACAACGGGAACCAGTATCGGCCTATTGATCGAAAATACCGATCAACGTTCACAAGACTACAGCCAAATTAAAGATATTTTTAGACCGAGTCATGCTGATTACACTTATCAACATAAATATGGGATTCGCGATTACCGAGGAGGAGGGCGTTCTTCCGCGCGTGAAACTGCTATGCGAGTTGCAGCAGGCGCAATAGCAAAAAAATATTTGCATGAAAAATTAGGGATTACCATTCGTGGCTATCTAGCTCAAATGGGTGAGATAAAATGTCAATTAAAAGATTGGCAACAAGTTGAACAAAACCCATTTTTTTGTGCAGATGAAAGTAAACTTGATGAGCTAGATCAATTATTAAGATCATTAAAAAAAGAAGGCGATTCAATTGGTGCTAAAGTTTGTATTGTTGCTGAAAATGTACCTGTTGGTTTGGGTGAGCCTGTTTTTGATAGATTAGATGCCGAACTAGCTCATGCACTCATGAGTATTAATGCCGTAAAAGGTGTAGAAATTGGTGATGGTTTTGATGTTATCAATAAACGTGGCAGTGAAAACCGTGATGAAATAACGCCACAAGGTTTTTTATCTAATCATGCTGGTGGTATTTTGGGTGGAATTAGCTCAGGGCAAACTATTTTAGCCAGTATTGCATTAAAACCGACGCCGAGTATTGAAATTGCTGGTCAATCAATTAATATTCATGGTGAAAGTGTAGAAGTATCAACCCATGGTAGGCATGATCCATGCGTAGGTATAAGAGCTGTGCCGATTGCTGAAGCAATGGTTGCTATTGTTTTAATGGATCACTATCTTCGTTATCGCGCTCAGTGTAATGATGTAAATGAATTATGAGTTATGAACTACTTTTATTATTATTTGCTATTGCTGCTTTAGCTGGATTTATCGATTCAATTGCTGGTGGTGGAGGATTATTAACCGTACCAGCATTATTGGCGGTTGGCTTACCACCAGCTAGTGCATTAGCCACCAACAAATTGCAAAGTTGTGGTGGTTCATTTTCTGCGAGCCTCTATTTTATACGGCAAAAAATGGTTGATTTAAATCAACAAAAATGGGCAATTGTAGCAGCTTTTGTTGGTTCAGCCATTGGCACAATATCGGTAATGCATATCCAAACCGATTTTTTGAAATTATTGCTGCCAATTTTAACGATTAGCGTAGGGTTATATTTTTTATTATCCCCAACGATTGGTGAAAGTGATCGTAAAAGTCGTTTTTCTATTCTTCAATTTGCTCTTATTCCTGCTTTAGGGATTGGTTTTTATGATGGCTTTTTTGGACCAGGTGCCGGGTCATTTTATGCTTTAGCATATATTACATTGGCAGGATTTAATCTAACCAAAGCTACCGCCCACACTAAAGTACTTAACTTCACCTCAAATTTAGCTGGTTTACTATTTTTTATTATGGGCGGGCAAGTGGTATGGTCGATTGGTCTTGTCATGCTGGTTGGTCAGTTTATTGGAGCAAGGTTAGGCGCTAAAATGGTTATTGCTAAAGGGCGTAAATTAATAAGACCAATGCTTATTACGGTTTCTACTATTATGAGCATTAAACTGATTTATGAAAATTTCTTTTAAAACAAGTTGTTCAATTTGTTGAATCCTGTATAACAGCAAAAAAAGAGATATTGCAGAATTCATATAAGGTTAGTTTGCGATTTAAGTAGTAATAAACCTACTACAATAATCGCAAAAGCAATTATGTTTATAAAACCAGCCTTTTTAACTTGTTTTAATATTGAAATGTCGATTGATTTTAAATAAATTATTAGAACTATAAACTTCACGAAAAAATAAAAAATTAACCAATATTATTCTTAAATCCTGTCTTTTACTCAAATTTCTCAATACTATTTTTCAAACTTTACTGCAAATAATAAATGAAATTTACTGAAGTCTATATTACAAGTTATTATTTAAAACAAATTGATGTGTTTTTAGCTTATAAAATAGGAATTGAATAAATTAAACAAAACCCAGAGTTTATCCCTATGTGTATAGGGAACAAACCAATTATAATCTATTGTTTTATTTTGAAAATAGTGGCATGCAAATTTCTACCAACTTTTTGCATATTTTTTGAATAATCTTATGATTTTATAATGTCATCGGAGTTAAATATGATATAAGCCGAAAATATTTATTTTCACAATATATATCTATTTAGAACCATTGTAAAAAAGTTTGAGGTCATGCCTACATTTCAGCAAAAAACTTTTATTAAATTCAGTTATTAACTGATAACAATAATAAAACAAGATAAATTAGATAATTAATTTAAAAAAATGGTGTTTATCAGTCTCGTTTTTAACTGTTATTCATCTTTTTGTAAAAAAGTTTGAGGTCACGCTTACTTTTCAGCAAAAGACTTTTATTAAATTCAGTTATTAACTGATAACAATAATAATATAAATTAAATAATTGATATAAAAAATATGCGGTTATCAGTCTCGTTTTTAACTATTATTCATCTTTTTGTAAAAAAGTTTGAGGTCACGCTTACGTTTTAGCAAAAAAAATTTATTAAATTCAGTTATTAACTGATAACAATAATAAAATAATATAAATCAAATAATTGATATAAAAAATACGGCATTTATCAGTCTCGTTTTTAACTGTTATTTATTTTTTGTAAAAAAGTTTGAGGTCACGACTACGTTTCAGTAAAAATTTATTAATAGTATGTTTCATACATTTTATCGAATCATCTTTTGATAAAGATTATCTAAAGTTTAAATCAAATGGCATAAAATTCATTGCATACAATTTTTGCTATGTAAGTTATGATGTATAGGATATTTTAGATAAGCAAATAATTATAAAGCTTGTTTAATTTAACCTATTTTACTTTTGACGATAATCTATTTGATGTTATGAAATTACAACAATTACGTTATATTTTAGAAATTGCTCGCTCAGGTTCAATTAATGAAGCGGCTAAAAATTTATATATTACTCAACCGAGTTTATCAACCGCCGTAAAAGAGTTAGAGGCTGAATTTGGTATTGAGATTTTTGTTCGAACATCAAAAGGGGTTTCACTTTCAACTGATGGTGTAGAGTTTTTAGGGTATGCTAAACAAGTTTTAGATCAAGCTGAACTATTAGAACAGCATTATGCTAAAAAAGAGCCCTCTAAACAGCTGTGTAGCATTTCAACTCAGCACTATGCCTTTGCGGTAAATGCATTTGTTAATTTGATTAAAAAAAATCACACAGATGAATATGAATTTACCTTAAGAGAAACCCGAACTTACGATATTATTACTGATGTAGCTAATTTACGTAGTGAAATTGGCATTTTATATATTAACGATTTTAACCAAAAGGTGATCTTGCGTTTATTGAAAGAACATCGGCTAACGTTTAACCCGTTATTTGAAGCAGATCCTCACGTATTTATCAGTACTAATCATCCTTTATCTGATATGAAATCGTTAACTTTACATGATTTAGAAGAGTATCCTTACTTATCGTTTGAACAAGGTGAGTATAATTCGTTTTATTTTTCGGAAGAGATTTTGAGTACGGAATACCATAAAAAAAGTATTCATGTTAGTGATAGAGCAACTTTGTTCAATTTACTACATGGGCTAAATGGTTATACTATAAGCACGGGAGTATTGAGCACGGATTTAAATGGCTCTGATATTTTATCTATACCGCTCAAAGTCAAAGAAAAAATCTTAGTAGGGTGGATCACATCTCAAAAAGTACAATTGAGTATGTCGGCACAAAATTATATTGAAGCACTTAAAAAGCTCATTCAAGAAGAATATGGCTTTACCCTTAAGTAATACCAATGCAATAAGGAACAAATCAAATTGCTATTTCAGTAAATTCTAGTATAATTGCGCACGATTCATATATCTAATATATGAATATCGAGGAGTGTCTGAATTAGAGATCGGTCATTCCATATTTTATGTTAATTTAAGAGGTTTATTATGTCTCTAACTGTAGAAGCTAAAGCGAAAATCGTTGCCGACTTTGGTCGTGGTACTAACGACACTGGTTCAACTGAAGTTCAAGTTGCACTTTTAACTGCACGTATTAATGACTTACAAGGTCATTTTTCTGAACATAAGAAAGATCACCATAGCCGTCGTGGTTTGTTACGCATGGTATCTAGCCGTCGTAAATTATTAGATTATTTACGTCGTAAAGATTTCGATCGTTATAGCCAATTGATTCAAAAATTAGGTTTACGTCGCTAATTTATAATCTACTTGAAAAGAGGCTTAGGCCTCTTTTTCGTTGTGAAAAATTAGGGCTCTGATATAATGCTGAGCTCAAAAGTAAAAGATTATATCTCATGTTTCGCGCGACTAATGAGAGCTCTATAATTTATAGATTTGTCATTAGTCGTGACAGTGAAATAATCTTTTGTTGATTATCCCCACATTGTTGAAGTCAGTATCATAACTTAAGTTGTGCTGCTCTCTATCAAAATATTAAACTTCAACAAAATTACTACAAGAGGACATTATTTTGTTTAATCCGACATATCAAAAATTTCAATATGGTCGTCATACCGTTACTTTAGAAACAGGCATTATGGCTCGTCAAGCAACTGCTGCCGTAATGGTTAATATGGATGACACGGCTGTATTTGTAACTGTTGTTGCTGATAAAAAAGTTAAAGAAGGTCAAGACTTTTTCCCTTTAACAGTTAACTACCAAGAACGTACTTATGCTGCTGGACGTATTCCAGGGGGATTTTTTAAACGTGAAGGCCGCCCAAGTGAAGGTGAAACTTTAATTGCTCGTTTAATCGACCGTCCACTTCGTCCTTTATTTCCAGAAGGTTTTGTTAATGAGATTCAAATCATTGCAACAGTCGTATCAGTTAACCCAGATGTTAGCCCAGATTTGGTTGCGATGATTGGTGCTTCTGCTGCACTATGCTTATCTGGTGTGCCTTTCCATGGACCAATTGGTGCTGCACGTGTGGGCTTTATTAATGATGAATTTGTTTTAAATCCATCAGTAAAAGAGCTAGCAACAAGCCGTTTAGACTTAGTGGTTGCTGGTACTAAAAGTGCGGTATTAATGGTTGAATCTGAAGCTGATTTATTAACTGAAGATCAAATGTTAGCTGCGGTCGTATTTGGTCATGACCAGCAACAAGTTGTCATTGATAATATTAATGAGTTTGTCGCCAAAGCTAATTGCGAAAAATGGGATTGGGTTGCACCAGTTAAAGATGAAGCGCTTTATAATGCCGTTTCTGAATTAGCAAAAGATCGTTTAGGTGAAGCTTATCGAATTACTGAAAAACAAGCGCGCTATGCTCAAATCGATTCAATTAAAGAAGATGTACTTGCAGCACTTAAAGCACAAAACGAAGAACTTGATGAAAACAAAGTTATCAATATTATTGTTGATTTAGAAAGTCAAATCGTTCGTCAACGCGTTATTGCTGGTGAACCACGTATCGATGGTCGTGAAAAAGATATGATTCGTGCGCTTGATATTCGTACAAATGTATTACCAAGAACTCACGGTAGTGCACTATTTACTCGCGGTGAAACTCAAGCATTAGTAACAGCCACTTTAGGTACTGAACGTGATGCTCAAATTATTGATGAATTAACCGGTGAATACACTGAACGCTTCTTATTGCATTATAACTTCCCTCCATATTCAGTTGGTGAAACGGGTATGGTTGGTTCGCCAAAACGTCGTGAAATTGGTCATGGACGTTTAGCTAAACGTGGTGTTGCAGCAGTAATGCCAAGCATTGAAGAGTTCCCTTACACTGTTCGTGTCGTTTCTGAAATTACGGAATCAAATGGTTCATCTTCAATGGCTTCTGTATGTGGTGCGTCATTAGCTCTTATGGATGCGGGTGTACCAATTAAATCATCTGTAGCTGGAATCGCAATGGGGCTAGTGAAAGAAGGTGATAAATTTGTTGTTTTATCGGATATTTTAGGTGATGAAGATCATCTTGGTGATATGGACTTTAAAGTAGCGGGTACTCGTGAAGGTGTGAGTGCGTTGCAAATGGATATCAAGATTGAAGGTATCACTAAAGAAATTATGCAAATTGCGCTTAATCAAGCAAAAGGCGCTCGTTTACACATTTTAGGTGTGATGGAACAAGCGATTAATAAACCTCGTCAAGAGATTTCAGAATTTGCACCACGTATTTATACTATGAACGTCAATCCGGATAAAATTCGCGATATCATTGGTAAAGGAGGCGCAACCATTAGAGCCTTGACCGAAGAGACCGGCACTACTATTGAAATCGCTGATGATGGTACTGTTAAAATTGCTGCTTCAGACAGTAATAAAGCGAAAGATGCAATGGAGCGCATTAACAATTTAGTTGCTGAGGTTGAACTTGGCAAAATTTATACAGGTAAAGTAACACGAATTGTTGATTTTGGTGCTTTCGTTTCAATTATCGGTGGTAAAGAAGGTCTTGTCCATGTGTCACAAATCGCCGACCATCGCGTTGAAAAAGTTTCTGATTATCTAAAAGTCGGACAAGAAGTGAATGTTAAAGTTTTAGAAATTGATCGACAAGGTCGAATTCGTTTGAGCATGAAAGATGCTGTTGAACCAACGACAGAAACAGCTCAAACTTCCGAATAAAAAATTATTCACTAGGAGTTAAGATGAGACAGTTCAACCTGATGAGAATTCTAAGCTTTTCATTAGCGGTTATTCTTATGTCAGGTTGTTCTAACTCTCAGCCTTTACTTGCTGTTCCTGAGCAAGTTTCGTATGATGATGAATTGAAAATTGCACAGATTAGTCAACAGTTATCTCAAAAAGATATTGATGCAGTAACGCGGATACAGCTTATATTTCAACGTGGCGTTGTCTACGATTCACTGGGCTTTAAAGCATTTGCACAAAGTGATTTTAGTTATTTGATGGAATTCAATCCTGAAATTCCAGACATTTATAATTTCATGGGAACTTATGCTTTACGTGAAGGGGATTTTGACAATGCCTTAATGTCCTTTAATACGACAATTGAACTTGATCCAACATATGTTTATGCTTATTTAAATCGTGCCATTACTTTATACCGTACTGGCCATTATCAATCAGCAGAACGCGATGCATATCAATTCTATCAATTTGATGTGAATGAACCGATCAGAATTTTATGGCTTTATTTGATTGACAGAGAGATAGATAATGAAGCTGCACAAAATAAGCTACAAAAACGTTACGATCTAATAAATGATAAAACGATTTATAGTAGCGATATTATTGCATTTTATTTAGGTAAGATTAATGAATCTAAGTTAATGCAAAATCTTCAACAAGGCGTTGAAAGTAACCGGCAGTTAGCCGAACGTCTTTGCGAAGCCTACTTTTATTTAGGTAAATATTATCAAAGTAAAGGTAATAACGAGCGTGCTAAAATGTTATTTAAATATGCTTTAGCTAATAATATTTATAACTTTGTTGAACATCAACAGGCGCTCTATGAAATGAAGTTACTTGAAGAAAATGAAAAGTAACATGGGTCATGCCAGTTTAAAAGTGAAAATATTGTTATAGCGTAGTTCTGATTTGCCAAAAAATATATTCTCAACATTTGATAATACAGTTAGTTTTATCATCTTTTAAATAAATATCATTTAACTTTAAATTTATTTATTTTATATACATTGGATTGTAGTTGAGTCAATATCGGCAGTTAGTTATTGGGGTGAGTTGTAAATTTTCAATTTAGTGAGCTGGCATAAATTTATATAAACTTTCTTTGTTTGAAACAGTAATAATTTAACGATTACTGTCATTCGTTGATCAAAATGCTTAATTTGGTTAACCAAAAGTAAGTTTGTATATTCAAAATTTTTAAGCGAGTTTACATGACAAAAGAAATTTCTTTTATTGACCTTGGTTTATCTGAGGATATCCTTAACGCATTAAATGATCTTGGTTTTAGCAAACCATCACCAATCCAATCTGAATGTATCCCTCTATTATTAGCAGGTAACGATGTATTGGGTATGGCACAAACAGGTAGTGGTAAAACCGCTGCATTTTCAATTCCTTTTTTAATGAATATTGATGCAAACCTAAAAGCACCACAACTTTTAGTTTTAGCGCCAACGCGTGAACTTGCGATTCAAGTTGCTGATGCTTGCACAGAATATTCAAAATATATGAAAGGAATAAAAGTATTAGCATTATATGGTGGTCAACGTTATGACGTTCAATTGAGAGCATTAAAGCAAGGACCTCAAATTGTGGTCGGTACACCAGGACGTTTACTTGATCATTTAAATCGTAAAACGTTAGATCTTTCTAATCTTAAAGGATTAGTGCTAGATGAAGCTGATGAAATGCTAAGAATGGGCTTTATTGATGATGTTGAAAGCATCATGGCGACAATTCCTGAAGATCATCAAACAGCACTATTTTCAGCGACAATGCCTGCGCCAATTCGTCGTATTACTAAACGATTTATGCATAATCCTAAAGAAGTACAAATCAAAGGCACTAACCAAACTGCACCCGATATTGAACAGAGCTATTGGCTTGTTCGTGGTATGCGAAAAAATGAAGCGATTGTTCGCTTTTTAGAAGCTGAAGATTTTGATGCGGCAATTATTTTTGTTCGTACAAAATCAGCGACTTTAGATGTTGCAGAAGTGCTCGAAAAACATGGTTACAGCTGTGCTGCTTTAAACGGTGATATGACACAACAATTACGTGAACAAACATTAGATCGATTACGTAATGGTCGTTTAGATATTTTAATTGCAACCGACGTTGCAGCTCGTGGTTTAGATGTTGAGCGTATCAGCTTAGTTATCAACTATGATATCACCTTAGATTCAGAATCTTATGTTCACCGTATCGGACGAACAGGGCGAGCAGGTCGTGCCGGTCGTGCAATTTTATTTGTTGACAGCCGCGAACGTCGTTTACTTAAAAATATTGAGCAAACAATTAAGAAAACCATTCCAGAAGTGGGCTTACCGTCAAAAGATCTGCTTGAAGCACGTCGTTTAGCGAAGTTTACTGAACAAGTTCAAAAACAACTTGAAAGTAGTGATTTACCACAATATCAAACCTTGTTAGCGCAAATACAAGCTGATAGTGGAGCTGATCTTGAAACGATTGCTACAGCGTTATTAAAATTAGCTCAAGGTGAACGTCCATTAATTTTACCACCAGACCCGGTATTTAAGCCGTCACGTGAAATGCGCGATCGTGATAATCGTGGAGGTGAGCGCCGTTTACGTGGTGATAATCGTGAAACGCCAAAACGTCGAGAACGCCGTGATGTTGGTGAAATGGATATGTACCGTATTGAAGTGGGTAAAGAAAACGGTGTTGAAGTACGTCATATTGTAGGTGCAATTGCAAATGAAGCAGATATCAGTAGTCGCTACATTGGTAATATTAAGCTCTATGAAACTTACTCAACTGTTGAGTTACCAAAAGGTATGCCAAAAGATATCTTAAAACATTTTGAAAAGGTAAGAGTACTTAATCAACCGATGAAAATGAGCTTAGTTAGTGGTAATACTTCGGAAACTAAGCGTGGTCGTAAAAGTACTAAATCTGATGCTGGTGATAACAAAAGTTCACCTAAAAAACGTGGTCGTCCAGCAGCGCCGAAGTTTTAATACATTTAGTTTTAATACATTTTAGTGTTAATACTTTTTAGTTTTGATTGTTGCAAACCTCTATCTTTATGGTAGAGGTTTTTTTATTGTTTTTCTTTTAGATTGTTGCCTGCATTTTTAGGTAAAGTAATGAAATCAATCATCGCCAGTAAAGTCATGCCTGCCACCATAAACAGCGCTAATTGAAAATCTTCAACCATTAAACCCGTTTGGCTATGCCCATTATAGCTGGAAGCAATAAATAGAAATAACGCACTTAAAACAATACCCAGTACGTTATTTAATTGTTGAAAAATGGTTGATAAGATGTTGGCGCTTTGTATTTCATTTTTATCAATTTCTGAAAAACTAAGTGTTGTGATTGTGGTAAATTGGATAGAACGTGCACCACCCGAAAAGAATAGAACCAATATAATCCATATGATTGGTGTTTCTGGTGTGAAAAGAGCACATAATACAAAACTAAATGACAGTAACAAACCATTAACAATAAGAATTTTACGGAATCCAAACTTGTGTATTAATCGAGTATTCACGGTTTTAAGGATAATATTGCCGGCAAATAGTGAAAGTAGTAACGAACCAGCGGTTAATGGCGACCATCCAAAGCCGACTTGAAACATAAGAGGTAAGATAAATGGTGCACTGTTTAAACCAATTCGTATTAATGAACCGCCAAAAAAGGTCATTCTAAATGTGCGTTTTGAAAACGCGTACAGGCTGATTAATGGGCACTGCGTATGTGTAAGATGATAATAGGCAAAGATTAATACTAAACTACCGACCAAAGAAATGCTAAGACCCAGCCAGAGGCTATGATTTGAGTGAGAAACCATTTCCAGCCCATAAACAAACAGTAATAAGCCTAAGCCACAGGCGATAAAGCCCACACTATCAAATGTACGCTTTTCAGGTTGCTCTTTAGGTAACAGTCGATGAGCGAAAAACAGAGCGATAAAACCTAAGGGAATATTAAGAATAAATATCCAATGCCAAGTGAGATATTGAGCAAAGAATCCACCAATAATTGGTCCCATCAATGGCGCAATTAAGCCGGGCCAAACTAGAATCGAAATTGTGCTAACCAGATGCTGCTTTTCGGTTCGACTTAATACAACGGTTCTGCCTACTGGTACCATTAAAGATCCACCTAATCCTTGAATTAACCTTGCGATGGTAAACATGGTCAGACTGGTTGATAAAGCACACAATATTGACGCTAACATGAATAATACAATCGAAATGGAGAAAATCCGATACGCTGTAAAACGATTTGCTATCCAGCCACTCGCAGGTAAACCAATTGTAAGCGCTAACATATAAGCGCTAATACCAATAGATAAATCTTGTGGATTAGTTAAAAATGATTTTGCCATTGCAGGTATTGCAGTTGTGATTACCGTCGCGTCCAGATTTTCCATGAAGAACGTTGCGGCAACTAAAATCGCCATTTTTCGGACGTGATTATTTTGCTGCATTATATTATTTAATCGATTGAGAAAAATAAAAATAATATTCTAATATACGCCAAAAGTTTGAGTTATGATACAGCTTTTTACATTTTGCCCTTAGTTATGATTAAGGGTATACTATAGGTAAAATTAATTGGTAAATAGAGGTATAGCATGACAGATTCTTTAAACAAATGTAAAGCGAATGAAACCCCAGCGTGTTGTTGTGTAGATGTTGGTACTATTATTGACAATGAAGATTGCAGCGCTGAGTATGAGCATGTCTTTGCAACAGAATCAGAAGCCCAAGCTAAATTAGCATCATTGACACAAGCTGCCAAAACAGTTGAAACGGAACCTTGTGAAATTAATAGTAATATAGAAAAAGTTAACGATGGTTTTAAATTATCTGCAACATTTACTTTTTGCTGCGGTGCAGAATGCATGATCTTCCAATTAAAATTACGCTAATAAAAGATTGATGAAAGTTTGTATTATGAGACATGGTGAAGCGGGATTTTCTGCTTCATCCGATGCAAGTCGAACCTTGACTGATTATGGTATTGAACAAGCAAAACAAGCTGGAATTTGGCTCAAGGAGCAAAATTTCCATTTTGATTTAGGTTTAGTCAGCCCCTATTTACGAGCACAACAGACGTTAACAGAATTATCATCACAGGTCAGTGTTGCAAAAGTGACAACCGACAAATTCTTAGTCCCAGGCGGTAGTGCATCTTATATAGCTGATACATTAACGATGCTAGTAACCAATGGTGTTAATAATGTAATTGTTGTCTCACATCTACCATTAGTGGGATATCTTGTTAATGAACTTTGTCCGCATGTTTCGCCACCTATGTTTCCAACTGCTGCAATTGCTTGTGTGGAGCTATCATTAGATGCTTCTGGAAAGCTTGAATGGTTTCATCAAGCGTAGTAAAAAAACTTAACCTTTTTGATTTACCTTTAACCGGTCGAAGTTTAATTGAAGCATCGGCAGGAACGGGTAAAACTTATTCACTCGCCTTTATCTATTTAAGGCTATTACTTGGTATTGGGCAAAATAGTTATCCAAAGCCTCTTGATGTTAGCCAAATTCTTGTTGTAACTTTTACTAAAGCAGCAACGCAAGAATTACGCTCACGTATTCGTCAAAATATACAAGAATTAAGACTTGGTTTAATCCAAGGGCATCATCAAGATCCTATTTATCAAAAATTAATTGATTTAATTGATGATCGCCAGTCAGCAGTGCAAAAGCTTACTGATGCTCAACAGGCAATGGATGAAGCGGCGATCTATACTATTCATAGTTTTTGCCAACGAATATTAACCAGCCATGCATTTGAATCAGGAGTATTATTCGAACAAAAGTTAGTAGCCGATGAATATCAATTGCAATTACGTGTAGTACAAGACTTTTGGCGTCATTATTTCACGCCATTAGATAAATCGCTTGCTTATCTTATTATTGATACTTGGAAAGATCCTGCCACATTATTGAGAGATATTAACCCTTACTTGGGATTAGGTGCTGAGGATGATGATGAATCAAATCCTGATATCAGAGCAACGATTGAAGCTTTTTATGAAAAAAATCATAAAAAAATAGAAGAGATTAAACAAGATTGGTTGATTGCAGTTACTGATTTGAGCGAAATTATTACTCAATCTGGTGTGAGTAAACAATCTTATAGTAGCCGAAATTTACCCAATTGGTTAAATAAAGTATCGACATGGGCAAACAAAGCAACACAAACGTTTGAATTACCCAATGAACTTGAAAAGTTTCGTCAGTCGGTATTAAACGAAAAAACCAAAGATGGAAAAAGTGCTCCTTGTCACTCTATTTTCGAAAAAATCGAGTCACTTTATCAACAACCCCTTAATTTACGTAGTCAAATCTTAATGGATATTGTTGGTATCATTCAAAAAGGGATCTATAAGGAAAAACTAAAAAATGGTGCTATAAGTTTTGATGATCTTATTTGGCAACTTAATCGAGCTCTGTTTGTAAAAAATGGCAAACGACTGGCGAAAAGTATTGCATCACAATATTGTGTTGCCTTAATTGATGAATTCCAAGATACCGATCCATTACAATATCAAATATTTAATCGTATTTATGATAGCCAGCAGTCCGATCGTGGATTGTTATTTATTGGTGATCCAAAGCAAGCTATATATAGTTTTCGCGGTGCTGATATTTTCACTTATTTAGAGGCTAAACGATCGACGGGTGAAAATCATTATACGATGGATGTAAATCATCGTTCTTCTGCAACAATGGTGAATGCGGTTAATCAGCTATTTGCTAATCATGATAACCCATTTGTGTTTGATGAGATTCCTTTTTTACCAATGCAGGTGGCAGAAAGAAATCAAAAAAAAGCATTGTTGTTAGACGCTCAAGAAGTCTCCGCATTAACGGCTTATCTATTACCTCAGGAAATTTCAACAAATGCTGATTATCAAGAATATATGGCAAGTTGTTGTGCAAAGCAGATTGTGACTTTATTGTCGAGTTCTTCAATACTAGTAGATAATCAGGAAAAACAACGTCCGGTAATGACGGCAGATATTGCTGTTTTAGTGCGAACAGGACGTGAAGCTGAAATCATCAGACAAAAATTAGCATTGTTGGGCGTTAAAAGTGTTTACTTATCAAATCATAGTAGTGTTTTTTCATCAACGGACGCAAAAGATGTACTTAACCTATTGCAAGCCGTGTTAATGCCCGAAAACGAATCAACACTGCGCTTAGCCTTAATGACATCACTGTTTGGTCAAACAATGACTGAACTTGAGCAAATTACTGATGACCAAGATAAGTGGGAAAGTTTGGTTGAAGAATTTAAGCAATACCAAGCTATTTGGCTACATTATGGCGTTTTAGTCATGTTACGCCGAATGATGAAACGACGTCATTTAGCTGAAAATATCTTAGCACGTCAAGATGGTGAACGAACTTTAACCAATATAATGCATCTAGGAGAATTGCTTCAAGAAGCTGCGGATGAATTAGACAGTCCTCATGCTTTAGTTCGTTGGTTGACCAAACAAATAGTCAGTCCAGATCTTAATTTAGAAAATCACGAGCAACGTCTTGAGAGCGATGAAAACTTAGTTAAAATTATTACAATCCATAAATCAAAAGGGTTAGAGTTTCCTATTGTTTGGTTGCCTTTTATCTCATTGTATCGATCATCTGACAGTCAATTTTATCATGATAAAGATAATGACTATAAGTTAACTTATGCATGGTTATTGACGGATGAAATTAAGCAACAAATAGAAGATGAACGTCTTGCTGAGGATTTACGTTTATTGTATGTGGCTATGACGCGCTCGGTATATCATTGTAGCATCGGTCTTGCTTCTTTGAAAAAAAGTCAGTCAGCTATTAATCATCTTTTAAAAAATGACTTAAGGGCTATTGGTAATATGGCAAACTTAATTGATGTCGAATTGCCAATTAATGGTGAACGCTATGTTCCTCCTATGTTATCGGTTCCAACACTATCTGCTAATGTTTTTACACGTAAGCTCTCAAACTGTTGGCGAGTAACCAGTTATACTGAATTACAGCAACATCAAAATACCTTATTGAACTATAATCTTGATATCATTAATGATTGGGATGAGCCGCAATTTAAATCCACTAGTGAAGAACTTGTAGAATTGCAATATGACATTCACCATTTCCCTAAAGGGGCATATGTGGGTACTTTAATGCACAGTATTATGGAACATATTTCATCCGATAACATTGATGAATTATGTACTGAGATGGTGAAAAAGCTCAATCTTGATTCTAACTGGAATAGTATTGTTGCCAATTGGATGAGACAAGTATTGGCGACTGAATTGGGTCAGTCAGGATTAATATTATCAAACATATTGATGGGTAAATGTATTAACGAGTTACAATTTTATTTACCTATACGTCAATCTGTAACTTGCCAGCAATTAGATTCTCTTTGCAAGAAATATGATGATTTATCTCAATCACGTTCTGAATTATCCTTTGATTCTGTGCAAGGTATGTTAAAAGGATTTATTGATTTAGTCTTTGAATTTGAAGGTAAATATTATGTGGTCGATTATAAGTCAAATTGGTTAGGTGATAATATTGATCATTATGGGCAAAATGCACTGAAAAAAGTGATGATAGAACATCGTTATGATCTACAATATCAACTTTATAGTTTGGCATTACATCGATTTTTGAGAAGCAGGATATCTAATTATCAATATCAGACCCATTTTGGTGGGGTATATTATCTCTTTTTACGGGGTATGCCTGATCAGGGGATTTTTTATCATCGACCTCAGCAAGAATTTATAGAAAAACTCGATCAATTATTTGAAGGCCATTAGGCATTAACTCTTTAATTAACTAACATTCAGGCACGATTAAATCGTGCCTTATTTTAGTCAAATAATTTCTGTTTGTTAACATTTAAAAATCAATTGATAGCGATAATGTTTATCCATTAGTAAAAATTCTGGATGTACATTTGGTGTCCAAGAATCATCACCACCAATGCCCATATGATAAGCATCTATACTGACGTAGGCGCATGTTTGAGGCGCTAATAAATGACGATGTGTTTTTTCCATCAACTGTTTAGTACCATATTGATTAATATTAAATTTAAATTGCTGACCTGTAATTATCATATCATTAAGGATTAATTGTTTGACATCACAACGTAAGCCATTTTCACAAGGATAAATATAAGGCGTATAAAGTTCGGCAAATGGTAATGACCAATCACCAAAAATTGCAGAGGTTTTTCGATCAGGATAGTTTTCATGAGGTCCTAATCCAAGCCAGTTTACCTGTTTTGGTATCTCTTTCAATTGATACGTCAAACCAATACGGGCTGGCGCTGGCATATCATTCGCAATATCGACTTCTACTGTTATCGTCAAGTTTCCATCCTGATCAAATTGATGTAACCATTTACTTTGAATGACTTTGCGTTTTTTCACACTATAACCATGAAGCGCTTCAATAATTATATAGTCATCTGTTTGTGACGCTTTGATTGCTAAACACTGATGGCGCAAATCAAAATAGCCAGCGGCTTTCCACTGTTCAACCCATGCAAAAGGGTTATTATTACTATTAAAATCACCACTAATACCAATATCATTATCAATCGGAGCTCGTATAAACTGATCAGCCAGTGCGCTGGCTAACAATGGTTTCTTATTTTTAACCCATTGGTTCAGCTGTCCTGTTTTTTTATTAATTTGCCAACTTTGATTTTTCCAATTGATAATAAACTCATTTTTATTTTCAGTTAATTTTAGTAGCTTTTTATTTTTACTTAAAGTCAATTGCGGAATAAACTGGTTAATTAATTTGAATTGTTCCCAAGCCACAGTATGTTTTGCTGGAGACCATGCGGTGGCTCTGTTTTGAATGACTTTAAGTGATAGGTGCAAGTTTTCTGCATCAAAATTATCACCAATGTCGTCAGTTATTTTTAGTTCAATTGTATCGTTAGGCTTAATATTAAGTTTAAGTTTACCACTTTGTTGACTTTTACCATCAAGCAGCAGTTCCCAATACAGTATTTCATTGTCTGTAGTACGGAATAGATACTCACTAGTTACTTCAATAATCAGAGGTTTTTGACTGACAAGTTTGAATTGAAATGGCTGTTGCACTTTTTTGGCTTCAATTAAACTTGGATGAGGTTTACGATCAGGAAAAACTAAACCATCTAAACAAAATTGTCTATCGTGATAAGCTTCACCAAAATCACCACCATAAGCCCAATAACTTTCACCTGATAGATTATGGCAACGGATACCATGATCTGCCCATTCCCAAATGAAACCACCTTGTAATCTAGGATATTGCCTAAATGCCTGCCAATATTTATAAAAAGTACCTAAACTATTACCCATAGCGTGAGCATATTCACATAAAATAAGTGGGCGTTTTTCATCAGGCATTGAAACCCATTTTTTTATTGACCACTTAGGAACATTAGGGTGGGGTTGATCTTGATCAACTCGCGCATACATAGGACAAATAATGTCAGTGGCAGCTGTGTTAGCGCCTCCTCCCTCATATTGAACTGGGCGGGTTGGATCATTACTTTTGATCCAACTATAAAGCGCATCGTGATTTGCACCATGTCCTGATTCATTACCAAGTGACCAAATAATAATTGATGGGTGATTGCGATCACGTTGAACCATACGAGTTACTCGTTCACTATAGGCAGCCAACCAAAGAGGATCGTCAGACAAACGTGACATTGGGAACATGCCGTGTGACTCAATATTTGCCTCATCGACTAAATAAAGGCCATATTCATCACAAAGTTCATACCAACGTGGATCATTTGGATAATGGCTACAACGCACCGCATTAAAATTGTGTTGTTTGATTAATTCTATATCATGAAGCATAGCTTGCTCGGTAACTGCGTATCCCATATCAGGATAAAATTCATGACGATTTGTTCCCTTAATGATTAGTGGTTTACCATTCAAACAAAGTTGCCCATGTTTGATTTCGACAGTTCGGAAACCAATGTTATAAGCTTCAGATTCAATTAAACCCGTATTATTATGATTCAAACTAATAACAAGCCGGTAAAGATTAGGTGTTTCGGCACTCCATAATTGTGGTTTGGTCACTGGAATATGGCAAATTACTCGGTCATTGTAACCACCTTTTTCATCAATTGCAGGAGTACCGATTGATTGTGAGTGTTCAAGGACTAATTTATCTTTTTGCCATAATTCAATATTTACATTGAGCATCTCTATATCGTCTTGATGCTTCACATCGATTTGCAAAGATAAGGTAGCATTTTGATAGCAAGCATCAAGTATTGTTTTAACTTGAATATCTTGTAAATGTGATTTTGGTTTATTAAGTAGTGAAACGCCACGGAAAATACCACTTAATCGCCACATATCCTGATCTTCAAGATAACTACCATCACACCATTTTAAAAC
Organism: Gilliamella sp. W8136; assembly: GCF_016101285.1. Lineage (NCBI taxonomy): Bacteria > Pseudomonadati > Pseudomonadota > Gammaproteobacteria > Orbales > Orbaceae > Gilliamella > Gilliamella sp. W8136. Next base: position 85,266 of record NZ_JACFQU010000004.1, on the reverse strand, counting down.
TAGTACAGCAATGCGGTTTTCACCTTTCTTTAAAAAAGGAGTTAAGTCAAATTCAGCTGCAATGCGACTATCTTGTGAATAGCCAACCCATTTACCATTACACCAAAGATGAAATGCGGCACTGACACCATCAAATATAATTCTTGTATCACCTTTATCTAACCATTTTTTATTAATATTAAAGTACCTTGAATAACAACCCGTTGGGTTATCTTCAGGAACAAAAGGAGGATTATAAGGAAAAGGATAACGAATATTTGTATAAACCGGCGCATCGTAACCATGAAATTGCCAATTTGATGGAACAGGAATAGTGGTATTATCGAGTTCTTTATCCAACCATGATTTTGGTACTTGCTTTGGGTTATTAAAATAACTAAAAAACCAATCACCATTGAGCGATAAGATTGCGTCTGAATCACTATTATTTTTTGCTTGTTGTTTATCTCGCCAGCTATTAAATTTGGGATGTGTATTAAGTCGATTAATGCTTAAAATAGATAAATTATTCCAATCCGCTCGATTGATAACTTCACTGAAACAAAAATTCATTATTTTCTCCTGTTGTTCAACTCATTATTTATTTGCAATTTCACTTAATAAACTGGCTTTTTTATTCATTATAAATAGTTTTTATTTTATTTAAGTGATCTAGTTAACATTTTATGTAATCGATTACATTTGTATTTTTTTATTTTTCAAAAAATAGTACATTTAATAATAATTTTAATATTAATGTGACATTTGTCACATTATGTATATTTATATTATTAATGATTAATTTTATTAGTTATATTAAATAAGCTTATTTATTAAGCATTGGATTGCTACCGTAAAATTATGGGCAAAACCTAAAGAATAGTTATCGCTATTTTTTAGGTTTTTTTTTGTCTCAAATTTATGAGACTTCTTTAATATCTATATAATAATGAGTAGAAAAAAATGAAATATTTAACTAAGGTAGTATTAAACGTCAAACCTAAACGAATTGTTTTAATTACATTACTTGGCTTGTGTTCTATACAAAACTCTTTTGCTGCTACTCAAGAAGAGTTAGAAGCAAGAATATCGATGTTAGAACAAAAATTATTAGCACTTTCTGAAGAATCCATAGATTTAAAAAAGCAAGTGATTGAATCTAATAAACAGCTAGCACAATTAAATAAGAATATTCAACAACAACAGATTGTAATTAATAATCAGCAAAAGGCATTGAAAAATCAGAGTGTTGCTTTAGCACAAACTTCAACCCAAATTCCAGCATCAAAACAAAACCAGACCCAACCTAATGTTAATTCTAAATCTGTTGTTCAACAAAAACCGGCAGTCGACAATCAAATTGTTATAGTTAATGATACTAAGCAAAGTGATAATGCAGCCCCAATATCGCAAACCAAATCAGTTAAAAACTCCTTTACTTTGTCAGAGTTTAAAGATTACATCAAAGACGAAATCGGTTTTTCATTTAATGGGTATTTTCGTGGTGGTTGGTCTACCTCCCAAAACGGCAAACCTAAAAATTATGCTGAAGGGGCATTAGGCCGATTTGGTAATGAGTATGGTGGTTGGTACGATCTTGTCTTTAAACAAAAAGTGTATGATGAAGATGGCCATAGAGTGGATGCCATTGTTATGATTGATGGTAATGTAGCTACTAATAAAGCAGCTGGTTTATTCAATACTCAAGATGACAATATTATGCAGTTTTCTGATATTTACTTATCAACCAAGGGATTTGTACCAGGATTTCCTGATGCAAATTTATGGGTAGGTAAACATTCACTTCCTTATAATGAAATCCAAATGTTAGACTGGAAAACTCAAAAAACACCTGCAGGTGGTGGGATTGGTATTGAAGATCTTGGAATTGGCGTGGGTAAACTTGATTTAGCTTTGGTACGAGCGGATGTTAATGTTAAACAAGTTAAAAAAGTTGAAGTTGTAAACAATGGCAATACCGAAATACAAACCGTAACTAAACGCGATGAAGTCGACTTGAACGAAATCGAGTTTCGCTATCGAGATATTCCTTTATGGCAAGATGCCACTCTTGCAATTAATGGTCGTTATTCTGCACCCAATAAATCCAAAATTCAGGATAGTGTTAGTGTAAAAAATGCTTGGTTAGGAAGTTTTGTTTTAAGACAAAATAATTTCTTTGGTGGATTTAATCAATGGACTTTACAAACTGCGACCAATTCTGTTGCATCACAATTAGCTAACATTAATACTAATAACCCTGAATTTGCAGCCAATTCTGATAATGATTACATCGGTACTCATACAGGAGGAAAAGCTTATCGATTGGTATCGGAAGGTGAGGCGTATTTAGCCGATAAAGTGATTGTCGCCCATGCACTTGCACTTACAACGGGAACAGATGTTTATTCCTATGACCTCAATTTGGCTCATACTGATTTTTCGAGTTTCAAATCAGCCATAAGACCTGCTTATATATGGGACAACTACAACCAAAGTGGCATCGAATTAGGTTACTTTAGACAGAAAAATAAAGTTAAAGGCAAAAGCTATAATGAAGAAGGTTTTAAAACAACCATTTTCCACTCATTTAAAGTTGGTGAAAGCATTTTGACATCAAGGCCTGATATACGTTTCTATGTCTCATATATAGAATCTTTGCAAAATGAAATTAGTAAATTTGACTTTAATGGTAAGGATAATCAAATTAGCTTTGGCGTGCAAACTGAAGTTTGGTTTTAAATAATCTTATCTGAAAAAATTGCTAAATGTCGGAAACACATAACTTTTAGGGCTTTCGACATTTTTTTAATTTAGTTTTTAAACTAATACCGATCATTTTATTTGGGTAACAGAATATCGCTTAGTTAAAGTTGGGGTAAAAACATTAATTAAATTGGCAGGTAGCACTTCTTTTTTTGCTAATAGCAATGCGAGTTCCGCAGCTTGCTCAGCCATAGTTTGCAATGGATAGCGAATGGTTGTCAGTTTAGGATGTAAATACCGAGCAAGTAATAAATCATCAAAACCAATAATCGAAATATCTGACGGAATTTTTATATCATTATCATATAATACAGAAATAGCACCTGCTGCCATAGAGTCATTGTAACAAGCAATAGCAGTAATTTGTTGATTACGCTCTAAAAGAGACATCATAGCTTGTTCTCCACCTATTTCATTTGGTGAAGAAATAGCAATCAAATTATCGTTTATGTCAATATTATGTTCTAATAGCGCATCTTTATAGCCTTGTAAGCGGTCGGATGAATCTGATATATCATGATTTGAACACAAATAACCAATGTTGGTATGGCCATGTTGTATTAAATGTTTAACAGCTAAGTAAGAACCATAACGGTCATCGAGTGCAATGCAGCGTTTCTCAAAACCTTTCACTATACGATTAATTAATACCATTCCAGGAACTTGCTCCATCAATCTTATTAAAGTACTGTCGGAAAGCATTTTTGCATGGACAACCAACGAAGAGCAACGATGCTCAATTAATTGAGTTATAGCATTATATTCTTTACTTTCATCGTGATAACCATTACCAATCAATAAAAAATGTCCGGTTCGGTAAGCTACTTTTTCAACTGCACTGACCATTGCACCAAAAAAAGGATCTGAAACGTCTGCGACAACAATACCAATGGTTTTTGAATTTTGCTGAGATAACGCACGAGCGTTTGCATCTGGATAATAATTTAATTTTTCCATAGCAGTTTTTACAATCTCACGCTTATTATTGCTAACATTGTTTGCATTATTGATAACACGAGATACTGTTGCAACCGAAACATTGGCTAATTGTGCAACATCTTTTATTGTCGCCATAAAACTCCTTTTTAATTTGATATTATTACTAACACTTTATATCCATAATATTTAAAGTTTATCCATTTAAAATATTGTAGTTTACCAACGATTAAAGCAAAAATGGTCCGCAAAGAGGGGAGAGAACCTATACTTGAAATATTTTTGTTTATATCTTTTAGCAAATTCAGTCGGTTGAACCCTGAATATATGAGATAAGATCTTATAATAATGGAAAAATTTTTATTTGCCAATCACTGTATTATTGGCTGAATCGTTTCAAATTCAATATATTATAAAAGAGAATGAATGCTTTCACTCCCTTTACTATTCAATAATTTTATATTTTTTATATTTTTTTGATTTATTTGGTTGTGATCTTGATAAGCATAGCCGTTGCTGGATCAAGCACAGGTAATGGTAATCCTATATTCATTAACCAATCGCCAGAAAGTATTGTTTGAGATTTCATCCATAGTGGTAGTACTTTCATCGCATGACCACTGATTTTAGGATCAATATTGTCTGGCATATCAAGAATTTCTATTTGATATTGCTTATCCGTTAATAATCCTGTCAAACGTAAATTACCACTCAACGCATAAGTTGGTAATGATAATTGGGCGATAATAAACGCTGCTTCTTTTTGATCTTTGCTAACAACTCCATAACTTTGCATCGCACGAGGATCATCGACATCCAAACGAACACTATTACCGCTATGTAATAGTGGACGCAATTGTTTGTGCAAATTAATATAATGAGCAAACGCTTTTTGTTCTTTTTCAGATTCTTTAACAGGATCAAGTTCAACACCCATATGACCAAACAGTGCAGTCAAACCACGTAAATTCATATGTAATTCACGGAATGTAGTATGACATAAGGCCCCTCCAATATGAGCACCCATTACCTCAGGAGGGAAGAAGTAACTCATACCACGCTGAATGATCTGTCGATCTAATGCATCGTTAGAGTCTGATGTCCAGAAACGTTGAGTACGTTTTAATATTTCATAATCAATACGTCCTCCACCGGAAGAGCAAGATTCAATTTCAACATGAGGGAATTTTTCTTGTAAAATATCAATTAGACGATATAACGCTTCAGTTTGTCCAACAATGGCTGGATTACCATTGTGGCCTGCTTGCACAATTTCACGATTCATATCCCATTTTATATAGTCAATGTCATAGCTTCCAAGCAACCATGTTAATCTTTCAAGTAAATACTCAAAAACCGCTGGATTTTGTAAATCAAGTAAATATTGATGACGACCTTCAGGTTGATTATAACCATGCAGTTCTAGTAACCAATCTGGGTGAGCGCGATAAAGATCGGAATTTTTATTAATCATCTCTGGCTCGACCCAAATACCAAATTCCATGTCCAAATCTTTAATATGTTTAATCACGGGTTCTAAGCCGTTTGGATATTTTCGTTTATCCAAATACCAATCTCCCAACCCTTGATAATCATCGTCACGTTTACCAAACCAGCCATCATCAATAATAAATCGTTCAACCCCCATATGTGCAGCCTTAGTTGCCATTTGTATAATATAGTCCGGATTATGATCAAAAAAGATACCTTCCCAAGTATTAAGATGGACTGGGCGTGGTTTATTTTGACTAAATTTAATAATGTTGCCACGTAAAAAATCATGGAAGTGCTGACTCATCTCATTCAAGCCTTGATCACTATAAGTTGCATACAACCAAGGTGTTGAAATTGACTCGTCTTTAGCTAATGTAATTTCACCTGCCATATATAAGGCTTCGGCCTGAATAAAACGTTTTCCATTACTTTTTACCGCTACCTGAATTCGATGATTTCCACTCCAACCTAAATGAACACCCCATACTTCACCGGATTGTTCTTTAAAACCATCGGTACCAACTACCATCCCCGGAAAATACTCATGTGAAGTACGTCCACGACGGTTTTCTTGCAAATAACCACAATGTTCGATTTTAGTACGATGAGGAAAGAACTCCTTAATCCAACGTCCACTAAAGGCCATTAATTCTTGTGCTCTTTCTGGAATGGGAAGAGTGATTGATAAGCGATTGACCTGATAAGGTTCATTGCCTAAATTAATTAAACTATTTTGGCATTGTAATACACCACTGTTATCTAAAATAAAATGACTGGTGAAACGTAGGTTAGCAATATTATCTTCACTAATAATGGTGATTTTATTTTCTGTTTGAATAACTTCTTTGGTGATAAAAACAGGAGACCAATCTTTACCATTGCGATGACCTTCAAGTCCTGGTGTACTAAAATTACCCAAACCTTCTTCAGGGCACAAAGTAAACGGTACGTCAACATCAATACGAGCGTTTGGAACAGCGGGGGTTAACATTTCCAGATTTTCGAGTTGAATATTTTGTAAGCGTTTACCAAAATAGCTAAGTTCAGCATAAGGTGTTGTACGAAATAGGACATCTATGTTGTTATTGTTAAGACGATAGTTCATAATGACTCCAAGATTGTGGTTCTTTATCTATCTAAAATAATTACATTTCTATTAAAATAAAATGATTATTTTTTTAATTTGTGATTAAGATCTCACAAAAAATGTAATCGATTTCATTTTTTGTGTTGCTAGTTATTTTGTAGAAACATATATTGTGAAATGAATATGCGAAAAGTTATTTTTTTATGTTATTATGGTTAAAAAATGGATGGATTGAGTTAAATATGATGAAAAAACATAATATTATTATAATTTCTTTTCTTGGCTTTGTGTTTAATGCTAATGCTGCAGATAAATATGTGACAGATGATATAGATATCTACTTACGTCGTGGCCCTAGTGCTAATTATGGTTTTTCTGGTGCGGTTAAAACTGGCCAAAAAGTGACTTCTCTTGAAAAAAGTGACGATGGTAAATACACAAGAATCCAAATTAGTAATGGTAAGATAGGGTGGATTGAGACCAATAAACTTAATGATGAGCCAAGTTATCGAGAACGCCTTCCCGAGTTAGAAGCAAAATTAGCCGAATATCAAGATAAAGTAAATAATGTTGATGAAAATCAACGAAAAATCGTAAATGAATATGAGCAAAAATTGCAATCTGCAGAAGAATTAATTGAAACTCTTCAAAATAAAAATGCCGATCTTGATAAACAAGTCAAACAGCAAAGAACTCAAATAGATTCGATGTTAAATCAAGTTGATGATAAACGACTCGATCTTATTCTTACATGGTTTACTTATGGCGGTCTTGTTGCTGGTGGAGGTCTAGTATTAGGTCTAATTTTACCAATGATAATGCCTCGTCGTAAAAAAGATCGTTGGATGCGTTAATGTCTCAAATCTATCTAGTTGGAGGGGGTGTTCGGGATAGATTGTTAGGATTACTGAGCGCGGACCGTGATTGGGTTGTTGTTGGAGCGACACCAGAGGAATTACTATCTTTAGGCTATCAACAGGTCGGTAAAGATTTCCCTGTATTTTTACATCCAGTTACAAAAGAAGAATATGCATTAGCGAGGACAGAACGCAAAGCAGGTAATGGCTATACTGGATTTATTTGTGATTTCAGTAAAGACATTACTTTAGAACAAGATCTTATCCGACGAGATCTTACCATCAATGCTATTGCTATGGATGAAGAAAATAATATTATTGATCCTTACCATGGCGTTGAAGATATCAAACGTAAGCTGTTACGCCATGTCTCGCCAGCTTTCCGTGAAGACCCTTTACGAGTTTTGCGAGTCGCACGTTTTGCTGCACGTTATCATCAATTAGGTTTTGTTGTTGCAACAGAAACAATGAATCTTATGAAAGATATGGTTTTAGCTGGAGAAATTAGTTATCTAACCCCAGAACGTGTTTGGAAAGAGACTGAAAAAGCCTTATCTACTTTAGATCCTCAAATCTATTTTCAAGTTTTGGAACAATGTGGGGCACTTGCTATATTGTTTCCACCATTAGTCTTATCCGATACGGTTATTGATGCTTTAAAACACTCTGTTTCATTAACTAACGATTTAACCATCCGTTTTAGTGTTCTTTGTTCGCAATTATCTACTAGGCATGCAGTTGAAAATTTATGTAGCAAAGTCAAATCACCCAATAATTATACTAAGCTTGCCATAATGGTTAAGCAATACTATAAAGATGTCCTGTCGGTGCAAACACTCCCAGCTGAACAAATTATCTGTTTACTAAATAAAATTGATGTATGGCGTAATCCACAACATCTTTCTCAATTGATTATGGCAAGCGAGGCTTTAGCTAAAACTGCATCCTTTCCTCAAGCACAATATTTAGAAAATGCTTATAAACTAGCTAATAGTGTTAATGTGCAAAAAATTATTTCCGATGGGTTTACTGGAAAAGAAATTCAAATTGAACTACAAAAAAGGCGAATTGAATTGTTATTAAACCGGATTTGATTGCATCTTAATCGATCGTAACTTTTTTTCAAAATATCTAAAAAAAAGTGTTGACGATTTGCCGGAACTTAAGCATAATGCGCCTCGCAGTGTTGGTTATGACGTTGCGAATGAGATGGCTACGTAGCTCAGCTGGTTAGAGCACATCACTCATAATGATGGGGTCACAGGTTCGAATCCCGTCGTAGCCACCATTAAGATTAGGTAGTACTTTTACCGGAAGTATTCAGTGCGGGTGTGGCGAAATTGGTAGACGCACCAGATTTAGGTTCTGGCGCCGCAAGGTGTGTGAGTTCAAGTCTCTCCACCCGCACCATTTAATCTTAATATTAATCCTTTATTGGGGTATAGCCAAGCGGTAAGGCAGCGGGTTTTGATCCCGCCATGCCCAGGTTCGAATCCTGGTACCCCAGCCATTCCATTCTGCGTAATTTTTTAAGATGCTTTAGTCCGTTTAATTTTTTAGGTTTATACCTCTTTATTGATTATTTATACGGGTGTGGCGAAATTGGTAGATGCCCAGATTTAAGTTCTGGCGCCGCAAGGTTGTGAGTTCAAGCCTCTTCATCCGTACCATTTAATCTTAATAATTATCTTTTATTGGGGTATAGCCAAGCGGTAAGGCAGCGGGTTTTGATCCCGCCATGCCCAGGTTCGAATCCTGGTACCCCAGCCATTTTATCCTGTATAATATATTAAAATTTTTAAATCTGATATATACTATTTTATCAATAGTTCAATACGGGTATGGCGGAATTGGTAGACGCGCTAGATTCAGATTCTAGTTCCGAAAGGTGTGCGAGTTCAAATCTCACTACCCGTACCATATATTTTTTTATAATGGGGTATAGCCAAGCGGTAAGGCAGCGGATTCTGATTCCGCCATTCCAAGGTTCGAATCCTTGTACCCCAGCCATAAATATGCATTCCTTTCTTATATTTGGTCAACTCTTTCACAATATTATTTGAGTCCATAAATAGCATTAATTCATATTTTTTTGTAACTATTTAGTTGCTCTAACAGATACATTGATTTGATATTGATTATCCTTGTTCTTCTCCTTTTAAATGCAATTTATATTTATGAACATTTATTACTAATGTATGGTTAATAATATAAATTATGATTACCTAATTCCATTTAGTCAAAAAGCTTGTATTAACTTAATCGTTACAGTGTTGGGTTAAGATAACTAAACTAAAAATAGTTGTATAAAGTCTATGTTTATCTACTTTGAAATTAAAAACACCTTGAACATTGTTAGTTTAATTCCAATAGTCGATAAAACATAATTTTCTTGGTAATGTTGAATTTTTTGACCATAAAGTGATGTCTTTCATTTATGGTGAAATAAAATATCAATAGGCTGTAGAATGCTATCAGATACTCAATAATGAAAAAATTAAAGATCGAAAAATGGTAATCTCAAAATAAATTTAGGCTCAATTAGTGTGAAATCTAAGCGTTAGAAAAGAATAATTAAAAGTCTTTGTTCCTACACAAGTAAAAAATTAGCTCAAATTCCTATAGAATTTATGATTGATTAGATAAAATCTATTTGTCGTTATTATAGAACTTTTATATCGCAATTTTTCTATAATTATTTAACAGAAGTACTATATTAATTATCAAGTCAGAATAAATTAGTAACCTAGTGGAAAAATGTTAGAAGCGTATAAAACCAAAATATAGTATAAGTAATCAAATAATATGACACAAATCAAATATAGAAAAGTATTAAGTAATCAGCATTATTTTCATATTGATTTATGTGTTTCTAATAAGTAATTTATATGTAGATAGTATATAAATTGCCAATAAAACAGAGATTTTTAAAATTAATCATTATCCACGATAGAACGTGAATAATGAATATATTATAAAAAAGCTCATACCTAGATTTAAAAACTGTCTGTCGTTTTATATCCTCCACCACCTGACGATGAACTTGATGAGTAACTACCGCGACTTGATGATGAACTACTACTGGATGAAGAACTACTACGGTATGAAGACCCCCAAGAAGATGATTTTGATGAATAGCTCAATAATGATCCGATACTGCTTTGATGTACCGAAGTTCTTCTTTCGATTTTTATTCGTACTCTATAGCTAAGTAGTGTCTCAACAATGGTAATTGGAAAAACATCATTGTTTAATAATTTATTTAATAGTTCATTCAGATTATACGAAGATATCCTATATTCATATAAAAAACTGGAAATATTGTATTCCTTAAAAAGATCAAGTGTTTCATTAAAACGCTCATAGGTTTTCATTAAATCTGAAGTTGTATTACGAAGATGAACAATATGATTCTCAGATTGCTTTATCTGTTTCTCTATTTCATAGAGCTTTTTAAGTAATATATCATCTCCTTTAGTTTTTGTTTGTAAGGTTAGCTGCTGAAGTCTATCAAAAGACTTATGTTTTAAAAACTCAGCAAGTTGCAAAGAGAGTCTTTTAAACTCGAGGCTTTTTCCTGTTTGTGTTTCATTTAAAACATTATAATTTTCTTGCTTTTCTCGCTCTAGATTCGCTAAATCCTGCTCAATTTCTGCTAATTCAACTCTTATCGCTGGTATTTTCAAAACAGTTTCAACACTATGTTCTTTCTGTTCTTTTTGTTTTAATGCTAATTCATAAGATCTTGTTTGATTTTCGTAACGTGATTTTGATTCATTTAGTAATGAATTGATTAATTTGTAATTTTTGTAATTTTGAGAAAAATTAACAAATCTTGCTAACCATGCATCTAGGTTTTTTAAGATCCAAAAAGCTTTGTAATTATTTTCACCATAGTTTCGCTTAATTAAATAATTAAAATACCTATTTTCGTTATATTGAACAAGTTTTTCTGAAAACTCGCTTTGAGAAGCTTCAAAGTTTTCAGTTTCTTTATCAAAGCGTTCTTTTTCGATAGTAAAGCGATCAAATAGCGATAGATAATCGGGATCTTTCTCAAGTTGTAGCGTTTTTTCGGTTGTAAGTTCATCTAATCTTATCAAAATTTCTGTTAATTTTATCTGCTGCTTATCAATTTTTTTGTCTAAACTGTAAGATTTGCTTTTTAATTGCTTTAAAACATTTTGTAACTGGTCAATAATTTTTTGTATTTTAATATCGTTATTTTCAGGTGATTCTAATAAATAGATAGTCGCAATTTTATTATAAATATTTGCTTGTTGAGTCTTTAAATCAAGTAATTTTTCATGTGTATCATGTAATTCTTGATTGGCTGAGTCCAAAGAAGCCTTAGTTGTCCGAGCTTTTTGATTAATGGTGCTTTCAATTGTTCTTGTCTGCATGGTTTACCACTCTAAAATCCTGCCTGATTTAACTGAATTTGGACAGTTAAACGTTAAACGTCCTTTTGGTTTAGCACAAAGTTTATTATTATCAATATGCCCATCATTTATTTTATCCTCTTTAACGGCATTAAATGCTTTTAAGGTAACTTGTTGACCAAACATCTCTACTAATTTGGTTTCACCGGTTTCGATGCTTTTTACCCATATTGATGTTGGCTTACCAGTTGATGTTAATGCTTGGACAATTAAATACCAAGATTTACCATTAGTATTCTCATGTGTGCGTTCAACCCCAGATTTATGATCTGGATGGTCAACGATGGTCAACATTAAATTAGTTTGTGCTAGTTTAATGTAGTAAGCCATCATTGTTTGATAATTTTCAACATTTTCAAAATTTAAATCTTTTAAATCAGCAAGTAATGAAGTTTGAAGCGCAATAATGGGATCCATATCTGATTTAGGTACGCTTAATTCTAGTAACTGTTTCGTATCAGACTCAATTTTCTTTTCAAGAAATTCTGCACGTTCAATTGAAGAATAAAGTGTTTCAATCCGATTAGTATCGATATTTGTTTGACCTTGATTAAGGCTATCAATAATAGAATCGACAATATTTTGTAAAATAGGGTATTTTTTACTAGCATCAGTAAATTCTTGATTTTGGATTAATTTAGTTAATTTCTTATCCGTTTCAATTAATTCTTGCAATTGTGTTATTTGCGAAGTGACTTCGGATAATTTAGTTTTGATTGAGTAGTCAGTCTCTTTTAAATATTTAAGTATATCTTTATCTTTTTGCGCTATTGAAGATAGATCTGCCCCAGGTTTTACTATAGAAGAAATATTATCTTGGTTAAGCAGATCAATAATTGAGTTTTTTAATTTTTTTATTGGAACTTGGGCAAAATTGACAGAATGCTTATCAATTTCAAGAAATTTTCTATTTAAATCATTTAAACTACTTTTTGCGGATAAAATATGGTTATAAGTACTATCAATATTACTTTTTATTTTTTTTGTAATCGTTACTTCTGCAAAGTTAATTAACGTTAAAACGAATAAAATAATATATATAATAGAAAATACAATGTTTCTTTTAATATAACATAAAGCAAGAAAATGCATAAACCAATTACGTTTAGGTACATTAAACCGCAAACGTTTATCAAACCAAAGATTAATTCCTTTTTCTATAAGACTATCATCAATAAATTGTCCTTTGGTTTGATAGTAATTTTTTATGTTTTCTTTCAATTTATCCCGCAAAACATTGCGATCAAGATGCTCAAGTAATAATTGCTGTTTTTGATAAAGCTCATCAATTATTGCCATCGCTCCTAATTGTTCACTAAGCTTAATTTCCGACATTAACTATTAACCTTTAGAATAATATTGTTAAAGCGTTGTTTTCCATCTTCAACAATACGATCTATTTCTTTTGCATTTTCAATTGATTCATTTCGTAATTCGCTAATTAGCTGTTGGCTTGATTCTTGATAATTAACGATCGCTTCAACTAAAGAACGTAACGAATCGGCTTTAATAGTAGAACCATACCCAGCTCGTAAAGCTTCATCTAATTGTTTATTACCAGCAGATGCTATACTTTCTATACCTTTATTCATACCATCTTTCAAGGCTTCTAAGGTTTTAGTACTTTCACTTAAACCAGTTAAAGAGGTTATTGAAGCACTTAAAGCAGTAAACACAATTTCATTCGTTGAAAAAAAGTTAACACTTTGTTGATATACTCGTTCTTTTACTGAAGTTGTTTGTTGTAAACGGGCAAATACTGCTTCGGCTGAATTATAAGATACGGTTAAATTATTGGCTAAATCCAAAATAATTTGATAACGACTATCTTCTTGTTGAACATTACGTAATGCTTCATCTCTAATGAGTTCTAAACGTGCTCGAGCAACATGATCATCAGAATTGAAATTATCTACATCGGCAATGGCTAATGATAATTTATTTTTACAATCTTCAAGGCGGGCTGTTGCCATATTGACTAATTCTTCGGCGGTAATTTGTGCTTGTTTTAATCCAAATCTAAAATCCTGATAAGCATTTAAAATAATACGTTCACGTTCGACCTGATTACCTGTTTCTTTTGATACTTCTAAGTAAGTAGATTTGATAAGATTGAAACGATCTGGAATTGATCCGCGTTTAAGTTTCATCCAACCAATTTTGATTCTTTCCAAAAAGTCTAATCGACCATCATCAAGCCAACCTATCATTTTTTCCATATCAGTACGAATACTATCAAAATGATTAACAATTTTGGTATAGCGCTGTGATACTTCAACACCATCAATTTGATCACGGACTACTTCATTAAATGCACCTTGTTGTTGCAACGTACGAGCTATCGACATAACTCGGTTTTTATCAATTTCAGTAACATTATCCAGTAATTTTAAAATTGGGGCATCGGTTTGAGGTTTAAGTATAATGCCGATTTTATTTAATACCTGTACTGCTCTATCGACATAAGGAACAACTTGATTAGACATTTTTTAATCCTTTAAAATATTTGTAATAAATTTATTAGGTAACGCAAAAAATTATATATCATCAACTTAATTTTAACAATTTACCATTGATTTAAAATAGAAATTATAAAAACTCTTTTTAATATAATTATTAAAATTTAATTAAACATATTCAAAAGAACGATTTATTTTCTTTAATGTTGTTATATCTTTTGTTAAAGAAGTTGAGGTATAAACATTATGATGATGAAAACTAATTAATGCATTTCCAAATGTTATAACACCTGATAATCGTAAATCAGATAGTATTTACTTAAACAAATTTTAGTGGATCATTGTATTTGACATATTAAGCAGAAGATTTGAATGGTATGCATTTAATAATTATGGTTCGGGCAAAACCAAAGAGGTATAATATGGAAGCTTTTAGCATCAAAAAACTATATAATAATTAAAATAGTAGTCAACAAATAGACCACAAAATATCTAGCAAAAAATATCATTTTAAATTCAATTGATATACTTTTAATGAGGAGTGAATAAGATAACTTTCCACGTGGGTAAATGGCTATTTCACGTAGAAAGTTATATAAAAAATTAACTTATTATCTATATAAATTTACATAAACGGTTTGTATTGTACTGGCTGGATTTGTTGTTATTTCTTTCACATAATAAAAGTGTGCATCATTAGCAATTGCATATTTTTGAGCCTCAGCGCTGATTTCGGCTGTATTGTTGAATGAACCATGAAAACTAATCGTTTCATAAGGTGTCATTGTTTTAAACGCATCACTCGTGATTTCGTAAGCATCCTCACCTTCTATTGCTTTAGAAACAATGAAATCTCTTACTACTGCATCTTTTTTATATAATGCAACATCGACTTCTTGTGCCTGATTTTTGATATCAGAAGGCGCAATAGAGAAAACATAAAAAGCATATGCATTCTTTTCTGCGGCTAATTTACTCGCATCATTCGTTATTTCGGCAGTATTATTGTAATTACCTTTAAATTTGATAACTTCAAATGGAAGATAATAAAGCGCTTTAGCTCGTGGATAAAGAACAACACCATTTTGTGTCACTTCTTTTTTTTCCACTGCAACAGGTTGGTTAGATTGATAAATATCAGCGTAAACAACAGCGCTATCGGCTGAGTTATTAGTCATTGCATTCTCAATTGCTTTAATATGATAATACTTAGCGCCAGCTTCATCAGCTGCTCGAGAAATATCATCTGCTGCATTTTCAGCTTGTAAATATCTACCCGTTACAGAAATTTCTTTAAGTGGAATTAAGTTTTTTGCTTCTTGAGAGGTTAAAGCATCTGCTGCATAAACACTAGCAACAGGTAATGATAATAAAAGAGCAAGAGTAATAGATAATTTGTTTAAACGTTTCATGATCATTTCCTTCATTTTTAAATTATTAAAACTAAAGTTAATATTTAACGCTTTTTTTAATTTGCAAATATAAAACATAATTTAAAGATATTTATACACCATCAAACTTTAAGATTTTTATGTCTATATCTACCTATTATTAATTACGTTTGGCCATAAATTTTTATCTAAGAAATAAAAGAACTGTTTGTTTTAAACTATTTGGATTTAATGATACTCACTAAAGAAATATATAGTAATAAATGAAACTTATAGAAACATTGCGTTAAAAATAAACGCTTACTGAAGAACGTTGATTTAAGTAAAAATACTTTTTAAATTCGTTAGCTAATTTTTTAATATTATATTACTTATATTGAATAATATTAATGAATTGTTTTATTATTTGAGCGGTTAGACCCCAGATAATATAATTATTATAGTGATAAAAGTAAACTAAATGTTCAGATCTTTTTTGCCAATCTTTTGAACGATTGGGTAATAAGTTATAAGGAAAATCATTATCTGGTTTATGCCCAACTTGCATTGTAGCATGTAAAGGCTGATTGTTTTTAAACCATTCAAGCGGAACAGTAAAAATACTTTCAACTTCGTCAAAGTTTAGCTTTAAATCATCGATAGAATCAATTTTACCTACAAATGGATAAATTATCATCCCTAATGTGGCAATAAATTTTGGCAACTGACCTAAAATAGTAATTTCATTAATTGAAAGTCCTAGTTCTTCACATGTTTCTCTTTTCGCGGTTTGTTCTGGATTTATATCTTCAATTTCAACTTTACCACCAGGAAAACAGATATCACCAGGTTGCCATTTGAGTTTATGGGATCTAATTTGGAATAACAAGTGTAATTGATTATCTACTTTTACAATTGGAATTAACACTGCGGCTTTATTATTGATTTGTTTAGCATGCTTAGTTGTTCTCAAAATATCCGTTATTTTTTCTAATGTGATCATAATATTTATTTTGTTTTTAATTTAACGTTCTATTTACGTTATAATAAGAAAATGTTAGATTGAAATTGTTTGTTAGTAGTACACGTGTTTTACTTGAATAATGCCATGCAATATTATATTAACAACATAAAAAAACAACTTAAAGATCTTGCTTTATTGAAACATGAACGTGCTCTGAATGCTATGTCAGAAGAATTTCAACGTGTTTTTTCGTTTCTGCCGGCTCTTTTTCACTTTCATGATCCTAAACTTCCAGGCTATCTAAATGAAGATACGCCTATGGGTATTGCTTGTTATGAAATTTCTGAAACTGTTTCTACTCAATTACAAAATGATTTTAATTTCATTGCTCCATTAACAACTGTCAAATCTGACATTTCCGCCCTGTATTCAATGGGAAGTACATGTTCAATTGGACAATCAGTTGCATCAGATTTGGATATTTGGATTTGTATTGAAAATAATTTATCAGCAGATCGAAAGTCATCTTTACAAAAAAAATGTCGTTTAATTGAGCAATGGGCAAAAGAATTAGGGATTAAATTAACCTTATTTGTTGTAGATGTAGATCGCTTTATCAATAAACATCATGAATGTTTAATCGGTGAAAATTGTGGTTCGGCACAACATATATTATTGTTAGAGGAGTTTTATCGTTCGGCTAACTTATTGGCAGGTAAATTATTATTGTGGTTTGCAGTGCCTAGCGATTTAACTATCAATAACACCAAATATCCGACTTATGAAAAGTGTGTTCAAGCATTAATTGAACAGAATATTATCATACGTGATGAATGGATCGATTTTGGTTCATTAACTGGATTATCTGCAGAAGAATATTTTGGTGCTAGCTTATGGCAACTTTATAAAAGTATTGATTCGCCATTTAAAGCCGTATTGAAAACTTTATTACTCGAAGCTTATTCATGGATTTACCCTGAAAATAAACCAATCGCTTATGAGATGCGAAGTTACATTCAAAAGGCAGAAATTTATCAAGGTTGCTATTTAGATTCGTACTATATGCTTTTGCAAAGGTTAACTCATTACTTAGTTGAAATTGAAGATTTTGCACGATTAGAACTGATTAGAACGTGTTTTTATCTAAAAGTTAATGAACAATTATCTGTTCCAACTAGCTTGCCATCGTGGCGTCGAAAAGTTCTTGATGATTTAGTGAAACAATGGGGATGGAGTAAAGAGTTCATTGCTAAATTAGATGCCAGTAATACTTGGAAGATAGAACAAGTTCGTGAAATACACGAAATATTATTACAGACTATGATGACAGGTTATCGCAATTTACTAAATTTTGGTCGTCGTAATAATTTAGATTCACTAATTAGCCCACAAGACTTAGCGATATTAACACGTAAACTTTATGCTTCTTTTGAAGTATTGCCTGGTAAAATCACCACATTAAAACTCAATATTTCTAATAATTTACAAGAAGATACACTTACTTTTATTTATGTTAAAGAAGATAGAATAAATCGCTCGGGTTGGTATGTGTATAAACAAAAGCCAGTTTTAAATGACATTATTGGTCACCAATATATAGAATATAGTAAATATTTGGTTAAATTAGTTAGTTGGTGTTATTTTAATAATATGATTTATGACTCAACAGAGTTTTATTATCATAATGGTGAAGATCGGGATAAGACTAAAATAACCAAATTCATTCAAGATCTAAAAGCATATTTTCCTATTAATGTTCCAACCGCAACGGAAGAACAACTTTATGGACCCTGTGAGATACGTCACTTAGCCATCATTTTAAATCTCGAAAACGATCCTACATCTAATTTAAACTTAGAAGATGAATTTAATTCGAATGTATTAAATTATGGTGAAAATGAATTAAGCTTAGTTGGATCAATAGACTTACTATACCGTAATTCTTGGAATGAAATTCGTGTTTTACATTTTAATGGTAAATTATGTGTTCTTGAAGCTATTAAAGCGTTACTTAACCGAATGCATAAAGATGCTGATTTACCAAATTCAATGGAAATATTTTGTTACAGTCAATGTTTAAATAGCCAAATTAGACAACAAATAAAAAAGTTGATGGATGATTGCATTGAACTGCGATTAAGTTCTACGATAAATAATTTAACGCAAGTTAAACCTTTAAGAATTGATGGCGCATCTTGGTATCTATTTTTTGAACGACTTGGTGTCTCACTTCATCAATTTGAAAATACCATTGATTTTTACGGTGCAGTGTCTAATAATAAGGCTCAAGGAAGACCATTAAATATATTAGATGAAACAAATGAACTGCCTAAAGAAATAGACAGTGTAGCCTACCAAGGTGTAATTCAGTTCTTTTTCGAAGATACTGACATTGGGTTTGATCTCTATATTTTAAATGAACATAATCAAATAGAAATATATCGAAATTGTAACGGCAATAGAGAAAATATGGTCAAAGCAATTAATGATTTTTATGTTTTATCTGATGATAGATTTACTTTTACTACAAGTAGTTCTGTCAATTTCAATCTACCGCAATTTTATCAAATTACTTATAATAATGCTGGTGAACGAGAGATCTACTTATTGAATTAAAACTGATCTGTAAAGTTAAGTCATTTTATAAAAAGTTCAATAAAATTAATATTCTTTGTTGTAAAAAATGTTTTAAAGGTATTTTGATATGAAAAAAACTTATATTTCTATTAAAATAAATGGGAACTTTTTACGAATTTAACAATCTAACTGTTAGTAAGCACATTTTTGGGCCACAAGCAGTTATTAACATAGTGAGGGTTGGCCTTTAATGGGGGAGCAAATAACAGACCAAGTATTAGTTGATCGCGTATTAAATGGGGATAAAAATGCGTTCAATTTGCTTGTTGTTCGTTATCAAAATAAACTCGCTCATTTGGTTTCTCGCTACGTTTCAGCTTCTGAAGTTCCAGATGTTGTGCAAGAGACTTTTATTAAGGCTTACCGATCTTTAAGCCTATTTAAAGGTGAAAGTATATTTTATACATGGTTGTACAGAATAGCGGTTAATACAGCAAAAAATTATCTAATTTCTCAGGGACGTCGGCCTCCATCATCAGACATTGATGCAAGTGAAGCTGAAAGTTATGACGGTGCAGAATCTTTAAGAGATATTGATAATCCAGAAAGTTTAGCACTTTCAAAAGAAGTTGGAAAAGTGGTATTTGAAGCAATTGAAGCATTACCCGATGATTTAAAAACTGCCATTACATTGCGCGAAATTGATGGTTTAAGTTATGAAGAAATTGCCGAAATTATGAGTACACCTGTTGGTACAGTAAGATCACGTATTTTTAGAGCTCGTGATATTATTGATGAAAAGATTAAACCATTAATAACTGATTAAATCATTTAATTTAAAGTAGCTATAAAATTAAGGTATCTACTATGCAAACAGAACAGAAACAGCAACTTTCATCCCTTATGGATGGTGAGCTTAAAGATGATTATTTCATTGATGCTGTATCAAAAGATGAAGATTTACAGTCATGTTGGCATCGCTACCATGTTGTAAGATCCGCTATGCGTGGTGAGCTGCACAGTAGTACGTTAACTTTAGATATTTCAAAACAAGTTGCTCAGGCTATTGCTGATGAAAACTTATATTTTGAAATGGCAGATCAGCCAACCCCACATGAAGTCACTATACCAAAAGCTGAAAATCTATTTTGGGATCGAGTAAAAGATGCAGTGGCAAAAGTCAGTCAAGTTGGATTGGCGGCTTGTGTTACGTTAGCAATTATTGCTGGTGTTCAATATCAGCAAGGGCAATCAAATAATATAAATGGCGCTCCAACACTGAATACTTTACCGGTTGGAGTC
Source organism: Gilliamella sp. W8136 (assembly GCF_016101285.1). NCBI lineage: Bacteria > Pseudomonadati > Pseudomonadota > Gammaproteobacteria > Orbales > Orbaceae > Gilliamella > Gilliamella sp. W8136. Next base: position 65,033 of record NZ_JACFQU010000004.1, on the reverse strand, counting down.
AATGTTGCCCCTGTTGGTGGTATCCAACAACATAACGACCAACAATTACTCGAAAAAAGACAATATGATAAAATTAGATTGCTTGTACAGGATTATGAGTTACAAAAAAGACTAAATGCTCATTAATTTTTTATGAATTGTTTATTTTATTTAAATACATCTAAACTCAAACAGAGTATAAAATTTATCGTTACTCTGTTTTTGATGCTATTTACTTTATCTGCCTATCCGGAAAACAACGATAAAGCGCTACTATTGATGAATAGTATGCACAAAGCTGTTAAAACGAGTACTTACCAAATTCATTTGCTTTCTCAAGATAAAGATCAATACGTTACCACTTATGAATATTCTCATTTAGGATCAGAAAAGCAAAATGATATCAAAGCTCAATTGCTTTATCTTGAAGGCCCCGCAAAAGAAATTATTTTGAACAATGGTGTAACGAGTTATTTTCAACCAGATAGTGCCTCTTTTTCTATTACTAGTCCACGTATTACTGAAGCTTTTCCCGATGTGATTTATAATGATTTCAACCAATTGGTTGATGTTTATGATTTTATTTTATTAGGTAAAACCAGAACAGCTAATCGTAGTGCGCAATTAGTAAAAATGATTGCTAAAGACAAAGATCGTTATAGTTATATTATTTGGATTGATGATGAAAATTTTTTGCCTCTTCGAATTGACTTGCTTGATCAAAATGGTGAAATCATAAGTCAACAAAAAGTGGTTAATTTAGACGAAAAATTCGATCCAAAAGAGATTAAAGAATATATAGACAGTCGCAATTATCCTATCTTATTATCAATTGAAAAACAAAATGACATATTAGAAGTTTGGCGCTTAGCATGGTTACCTAGAGGATTTAAAGAAATTGCGGCCTATAATGTTAATTTTTATAATTCTGATATTGCCACTAAATTGTTTTCTGATGGTGTTTTTTCATTTACCGTTAATGTATCTTCGGAACAATCAAGCCAGCTAAATCAGCTTATTACGCAAGGTGATCGGACTATTTTTTCGACAAATATTAATAATAAAAATATCATTATTATTGGTAATCTACCTAAAGTTACTATTGAGCGTATTGCCCAAAATATTGTTGAGAAATAATCGCAAAACTTTCGATAACACTATGCTTCGCGGTTATTAATGTGTAAAATGTGCCTTTTCTATTTTTCGTGATTATCTAACCTGTTATTTTTGGTAATAACATTCCGGGTAATTAACAGTATATAACTAAAACATAAAATATAATTTATTGATATGAATAAAAATATCCGCAATTTTTCAATCATTGCTCATATTGACCATGGTAAATCAACGCTTTCAGATCGTATTATCCAAATTTGTGGAGGACTTTCTGATCGTGAAATGGAAGCGCAAGTTCTTGATTCAATGGATCTTGAACGTGAACGTGGTATTACAATTAAAGCGCAAAGTGTTACATTAGATTACCATGCAAATGATGGTCAAACATATCAGCTTAATTTTATCGATACACCTGGACATGTAGACTTTTCTTATGAAGTTTCTCGCTCACTTGCAGCATGTGAAGGCGCACTATTAGTTGTTGATGCAGGACAAGGCGTTGAAGCTCAAACCCTTGCAAATTGCTATACGGCTTTAGATATGAATTTAGAAGTTGTTCCCGTACTTAATAAAATTGATTTACCTGCGGCAGAACCTGAGCGTGTAGCTGAAGAAATTGAAGATATTGTCGGTATTGATGCAAGTAATGCGGTTCGCTGTTCTGCCAAAACAGGGGTAGGCGTGGCGGATGTATTGGAGCAATTAGTAAAAGATATTCCACCACCAGAGGGGGATTCAAATGCACCACTACAAGCACTTATTATTGACTCATGGTTTGATAACTATTTAGGGGTCGTATCTTTAATTCGTATCAAAAATGGCGAATTACACAAAGGCGATAAAATTAAAGTTATGAGTACCGGTATGACTTATAATGTTGACCGTCTTGGTATTTTTACGCCTAAACAAGTTGATAAAGATACTTTAAATTGTGGGGAAGTTGGCTGGGTGGTTTGTGCCATTAAAGATATTTTAGGTGCGCCAGTAGGGGATACTTTAACTTTAGCTAAAAGTCCAGCAGATAAACCATTACCTGGTTTTAAAAAGGTTAAACCGCAAGTTTATGCTGGTTTATTTCCAACAAGTTCTGATGATTATGAAGCTTTCCGTGATGCATTGGGCAAATTAAGTTTAAATGACGCATCACTATTTTATGAACCAGAAAATTCTGGCGCTTTAGGATTTGGTTTTCGATGTGGTTTCCTTGGGTTATTACATATGGAGATCATACAAGAGCGTTTGGAGCGCGAATATAATCTTGATCTTATTACCACAGCGCCAACAGTAGTTTATGAAGTTTTAACGACTTCAAATGAAATTATTTACGTTGATAGTCCTTCTAAACTTCCAGCGGTAAACAATATTCAAGAACTACGAGAACCAATTGCCGAATGTAATATATTGGTTCCACAAAACTATTTAGGTAATGTAATCACGTTATGTGTTGAGAAACGTGGTGTGCAAACTAATATGGTTTATCACGGTAATCAAGTTGCATTGACTTACGAAATTCCAATGACAGAAGTAGTTTTAGACTTTTTTGATAAATTAAAATCTACTTCTCGCGGTTACGCTTCATTGGATTATAGTTTTAAACGATTCCAAATTGCTGATATGGTGCGATTAGATGTATTAATTAATGGTGAACGTGTTGATGCATTAGCCTTAATTACTCACAGAGATAATGCACCTTATCGTGGACGAGAATTAGTGGAAAAAATGAAAGACCTCATTCCTCGTCAACAATTTGATATCGCTATTCAAGCCGCTATTGGTAATCATATTATTGCTCGTTCAACGGTTAAACAATTACGTAAAAACGTCTTAGCCAAATGCTATGGCGGTGATGTTAGCCGTAAAAAGAAACTTTTACAGAAGCAAAAAGAAGGTAAAAAACGTATGAAACAAGTTGGTAATGTTGAGTTACCACAAGAAGCGTTTTTAGCCATTTTACATGTGGGAAAAGATTAATCAGTTAAAGAGGTAAAAAATGGCTGGAACATTTGCCATCATATTAACAGTAGCGACATTGATTACTGCAATCTTCTGGTTTTTAGAAAAATTTAGGTGGAAACCAGCAAGACAACGAAAAGTAGAAGAGATTCGCAAGCAACATAATGGCGAAATAGATGGAAAAATACTTGCAGAAGTAGGTAAACCAAAAGCTTGGGTTGAAAGTATATCATCGTTCTTCCCTGTTTTATTTGTTGTATTTGTGATTCGTTCATTTTTATTTGAACCGTTTCAAATACCATCAGGTTCAATGATGCAAACTTTACTTATTGGTGACTTTATTGCAGTTCAAAAGTATTCTTATGGATTAAGAGATCCTATTACTAATACAGTATTAATTTCTACAGGCCACCCTAAACGAGGTGATGTCGCTGTATTTAAACATCCAAATAATCCTCAAATGGATTTGATTAAAAGGGTGGTTGGAATGCCAGGCGATAAAATAGTATATCTCGTTAAAGAGAAGAAAGTACTGATTTATCCTGCTTGTCAAACTAATGATGCAAATTGTGTGGGTGGGCAGAAATCTGAACCATTAGACTTACATTATACGCAACCTCAACCAAGCAATTGGAAAGAAGTGCATCAAGAGTTTAAAACAAGTCCGAATTTTTATACATTAGAGCAATGTGCAGATAAAGGTATTGTCAATTCTCAATCTGTTTTCTTACTTGATATGAATATACAACAAGAGACGTTAGGCGATAGACCTCATGAAATTTTAACCACTCTAGGTTCACATGAGGATCCTAATTATTTTTATCGCCAAAATGGACAACCAATTGCTACATGGATAGTACCTAAAGATCACTATTTTATGATGGGTGATAATCGAGATAATAGTGGTGACAGTCGTTATTTTGGCTTTGTACCTGAACAGAATTTTGTTGGTCGCGCAACAGCAATTTGGATCAGTTTTGAGAAACAACCAGATGAATGGCCAACAGGCATCCGATTTAGCCGTATTGGTGGTATACATTAATTGCAATGATAATGAAAAAGTTTAATCAAATACAACAATCAATTGGTTACCAATTTAATAATTTATCTTTATTAGAATTGGCACTGACTCATCGAAGTGCTAACAAATTGCATAATGAACGTTTAGAGTTTTTAGGTGATTCAATTTTAAGCTTTGTGATTGCTAATGAACTGTATGAACGTTTTGTCAAACAAGATGAGGGTGATTTGAGTCAAATGCGTGCAACACTTGTTTGTGGGCAAACACTGGCTGAAATGGGTAAAGAATTTAAATTAGGTGATTACCTTATTCTTGGTCAAGGCGAATTAAAAAGTGGCGGGTTTCGTCGTGACTCGATTATTTCTGATGCCGTTGAAGCTATTATTGGTGCTATTTATTTAGATAGCAATATCGAAACGGTACGACGCTTAATTTTGACGTGGTATCAAACTCGATTGAACCAAATTCAACCCGGTATTAAACAGAAAGATGCCAAAACACGCTTACAAGAATATCTGCAAGGCATCCATTGTGAGCGCCCATGTTATTTAATTCTTGAAGTAACAGGTGATAATCATGAGCAAGAATTCTTAATTCAATGCAAACTTGAGAATGATAGCCGTGAATATTTAGGGCGAGGTCTAAGCCGTCGCAAAGCCGAGCAAGCAGCTGCTCAAGAAGCACTTAATCAATTAGGTATAAAATGACAAAAACAACACAACATTGTGGATTTGTCGCCATAGTAGGTCGACCAAATGTAGGTAAATCAACATTATTAAATCAACTACTAGGCCAAAAAGTTTCTATAACATCGCGTAAAGCGCAAACAACACGTCACCGTATTGTTGGTATTGATACTCAAGATAATGATCAGGTTATTTATATTGATACTCCCGGCTTACACATCGAAGAAAAAAGAGCGATTAATCGTTTAATGAATCGTGCTGCAAGTAGCTCAATTGGTGATGTCGAATTAGTAATCTTTGTCGTTGAAGGTACACATTGGAATGATGACGATGAAATGGTTGCCAACAAGCTTAAAGATTGCAAATGCCCAGTATTGTTGGTAATTAATAAAATTGACAACGTTATCGACAAAACTCAATTATTACCGCATATTCAAGAAATTAGCCAAAAAGTTAATTTTCTTGATGTAGTGCCAATTAGCGCTGAAAAAGGTGATGGCGTTGATATTATCAGGAAAATTGTCAAAAAACATTTGCCAGAAGGCGAACATCATTTTCCTGAAGATTATATTACCGATCGATCTCAACGATTTATGGCTTCCGAAATTATTCGTGAAAAGTTAATGCGTTTTTTAGGTGATGAGTTGCCATACTCAGTCACTGTCGAAATTGAGCAATTCAAAGTTGATGAACGTAATGGAATGTATCGTATCAACGGCTTAATATTAGTTGAAAGAGATGGTCAAAAGAAAATGGTCATTGGCAACAAAGGTGAAAAAATCAAAAAAATTGGTATAGAAGCCCGCAAAGATATGCAATCATTTTTTGACAACAAAGTACATTTAGAGCTTTGGGTTAAAGTTAAAGCGGGTTGGGCCGATGATGAGCGCGCGTTGCGTAGCTTAGGTTATAGTGATGATTAATTACTGCATTTAATCTTAAAATTTGAAAGTCAGGTATCATAAGATACCTGATTTTTGATAAATTCATCTATTTAAAACTGAATTGAAATATCTTTAAATATTAAAAAATTCAATCCATTCAAATCCATATAACGGATAAATAACTTCAAAAAACCTAAAAAATATAATAATCTCCAAATTATCAAAATTTATTAATCAACTAATAAACTAACTTCATGAAGCATCAATAATACATCCAAATTTATAGCAAATAATCAATCCTAAATATAAGTTGTTTTGAATATTGCAATAAACAAATGAAAAGGAATGGTTATGATTTAATAGTGTGATGTATCCCTCATTTTATATTAGCAAGCAAATAATTCCATATTAATAGCATGATTATTCATATGTTTAAATAGAATGCTTAATTATCATAAAAAATAATAGCTAATTTAACAAAAAAGAGAGATATAAACTATGGATAAAATTTATTATGGGGTTGCTTATTATCGAGAATATTTACCAGAAGAAAGATTAGATAAAGACATTAAATTAATGTTAGATGCAGGAATAAACTATGTGCGTATCGCAGAAAGTACTTGGAGTACTTTTGAAAAACAAGAAGGAGTTTTTGATTTTAGTTCTATTCTTATAGTACTTGATAAGATGTATCAAAATAACATTGATGTAATTATTGGAACTCCTACTTATGCTATTCCAGCTTGGCTTGAAAAGAAATATCCAGAAGTTATGGCTATAACGCCAAATGGTCGTAATAAATATGGTCATCGTCAAAAAATGGATATTACTCATCCAGCTTATCTATTTTATGCCGAACGTCTTATAAGAAAACTAATGCAAGCCGTAGCTAATCATCCTGCCGTTATTGGATTCCAGATTGATAATGAAACTAAATATTATGATGTTTGTGGAGATAACATACAAATAGATTTCGTTAAGTATTTGAAAGAAAAATTTGCAGGTGATTTATTAAAATTAAATCATGAGTTTGGTTTAGATTATTGGAGCAATAGAATCGATGCATGGGAAGATTTTCCATCAACAGTTGGAACAATAAATGCTAGTTTAGGTGCTGAGTTTCAGAAATTTCAGCGTAAATTAGTAAAAAAATTTTTGCAATGGCAAGCTAATATTATTAATGAATATAAATCAGAAAAACAATTTTTGACTCATAATTTTGATTTTGAATGGAGAACATGGTCATATGGAATTCAATCTGAAGTAAATCATTTTGATACATCTGAAATTTTAGATATAACTGGTGTTGATGTTTACCATCCTAGTCAAGATCAGTTAACAGGTATTGAAATTGCATTTTCAGGAGATGTAGCTCGTAGCACCAAGAAAAAAAATTACCTTGTATTAGAAACACAAGCTCAAGCATTCAAAAACTGGACTCCTTATCCCGGTCAGTTACGTTTACAAGCGTATAGCCATATTGCTAGTGGTGCAAGCTTAATTGGTTATTGGCACTGGCATTCAATTCATAACTCATTTGAAACATATTGGAAAGGAATTTTAAGTCATGATTTACAGCCAAATCCAATCTATGAAGAAGCTTCTATTGTAGGTAATGAGTTAAAGATTTTATCAAAGCATTTACGTGAAATAAAAAAATATAACCGAGTAGCAATTATTGTAAGTAATGAGTGTTTAACAGCTATTGATTGGCATCCTTGGCATGGTCATCAATTTAATAGGGATTCATTACATCAATATAACGATATTTTTCGTGCTTATTACGATACCTTATATAAAATGAATATAGAGGTAGATATTCTTTCAATTGATGATGACTCTATATTTAATTACGATCTTCTAATAATCCCACTTCTTTATAGTGTTAGTGACCTTAAATTAGAGCAATTAAATAATTATGTTCTAAATGGCGGAAATGTAATTTATTCATTTAAATCTGGTTTTGCAAATGAAAATATGAAGGTGAGAACTGTTGTTCAACCTGGCATTATTTCAGAAGCTTGCGGGATTTCATATCAACTATTCGTTGAACCTAATAATGTAAGTTTGATATCTGACGAGATCGATCTGGCCAATTGTGATTGCAAGATAAATGATTGGATGGAGCTGATTGAGCCAGATGTTAATACAAAAATTTTAGCCAAGTATCAACATCCATATTGGGGAAAATATGCAGCAGTTACTAGTAATCGGTATGGGCGCGGTTCTGCCACTTATATAGGTTGCAATATAAGTACTTCTGTACTACAAAAAATTTATGAATATATTTTTAATGAGGAAAAATTGGCAGATCTTAAATGCCAGGATAGCTTTCCACTAATTATTAAAAATGGTATCAATTATAAAAAAGAAAAAATTAGATTTTACTTTAATTATTCTTCTAACCCTATAAATGTTTGTTTTACTGAAAAAAGCGGACTTAATTTATTAACCGGTTCAATTTTAAAATATAACGACAAATTTGTATTAAAAGATTGGGATTTAGCTATTATTTTGTTGGGAACTAATCATGAATAGTTTTATAAATAATTCTGATATCGATTCAGAAAAAATTAAATTCAAGGAAAGATTTTCTTTTGGTCTAGGCGATTATGGTACAAATTTAACTTATACTTTAATGGTAACCTTTTTGGCATATTTTTATACTGAGGTTGTCGGTGTTTCTGCCATTCTAGTCGGCTCTTTGATGTTTTTTGCTCGTGTTATAGATGGTATTTTATGTGTTTTTGTTGGTATAAAAATTGATAAAACAAATACTAAATATGGCAAGGCAAGGCCATGGGTTCTATTTACAGCTATTCCTTTTGGATTATCTGCATTTTTAATGTCAACAATTCCAGAAGCGAGTGATAATGTAAAAATATGGTATGTATGCATAACTTATTTATTAGCTAATATTTTATTTACTGCAAACAATATTGCTTATGGCTCATTACTTGCTCTTATTACAAGAAGTATTTATGAAAGAGGTGTGTTAAGTGTATTTAGAAATGGACTTTCTACGTTAGGATCTCTAACTGTTGGGGTTTTTACTCTCCCAATTGTTGGATATTTTGGCAATACTAAAGTGTCTTGGATAATTTTATTTGCTATCTTTGGGTTCTTTACTGCAATTTGTTTAATTATTACTGGATTAAATGTTAGAGAAAGAATTAAGCCAATCAAAGAAGATAATGATAGCAATATAAAATTGGATCAAGTGTTAAAAGCTATGCTAAAAAACAAATATTGGATTATGATATTTTTCTATTTGTTTATAACTTTTACCAGTTTAACTGCACTTTCAACTGTAAGTGTTTACTATTCAAAATATATTTTAGAAGATGTTTACTATATGTCTTACATAAGTATGGCTCAATATATTCCTAGTTTATTGACTTTACTTATCATTCCATATCTTCTTCGTCATTTTGGTAAAAGAAACCTTGCATTATTTGGGCTTATTGTTTGTTGCATTGCTTGTTTAATTCCATTAATTGATAAACAAAATGCGCTATATATTATTATATCTACAGTTGTTCGAAGTATTGGTTTTTGTGGAGTTGGTGCAACTATGTTTGCCTTTTTAGCAGATACTATCGATTATGGTGAATGGATCACTAAATTAAGAATCCAAGGGATTTTATTTAGTGCAGGAACATTAGGTCAGACATTAGGTATGGGGATGGGTACCGCTAGTATTGGTTGGATACTCGGCGCTTTCGGATTCATCAGTGGCGGTGATGTACAGCAAACAAATGAAGTTCTATCTGTGATTGAGTTTTTATTTATATACTTTCCTTTTATTCTCGCGTTAATTAATATCGCTATTTTGTGTTTTTATAAACTTGAATCAATCTATAGTGAAGTTGAACGGGATTTATCTAATGGTAAATTTAGAAGTGAGGAAATCTAATATTTATATACTTTAATAATTGATATCAAATTCTTAAACCCAAATATTTAAATAATTATTTGGGTTTAATATTTAATATGGGTAAATAATTAGTTTAGAGAATAAATTATTTATACATTCAATTAACGCTAACGATTGAACCTAAAATAAAAAGGAATATTTCAATATATTACTAACTAAATTTAGTAATCGTTATTTTATGATATTGTATTTTCAAAATTGTCAGTAAATTTATCTCTTTTAAATTAACTCTAATATTATTTATTTAGTTAGTTAATCCTAATGTCTTAAGTAATTTAAGGATATTCTCAAATAAATAAGTTTTACTTTTATAAAGGCTCCAAAAAGTTATAAATTAAATGGATTATAGACTAATCTAAAAATTTTATACCACATGAAAGTATAACGTTTTTAGTTTGCTAACATAAACAATAAGGTAAGTTTGATTACGTTATTTGATGAGTTCATTGTAATTATAAGTGATGATCCAAATGAAACGGAATTTAATGGGGACTATATTGATAAAATTATACTGGATATTTTAACACTTAATCTTAACGACTGTTTGAGGTAAGAATGCCAAACAAAGATGTTTGGCGGATGGCTGATATTTTTAAATAGTATAACTTTTACTAAACCTAATTTTTAATAGTTTTATGATTGCCCATAATAGGCATTTTTACCATGCTTACGATAATAGTGTTTATCCAATAATTCTTGTTGGATTTTAATACCGATATTCAGATTGCGAGTTGCTAATGCCATAGCAGCAATTTCTTCTAAAACAACCGCATTATGTACGGCATCATCAGCATTTTTCCCCCATCCAAAAGGACCATGCCCAGACACAAGCACACTAGGTATTGCCATAACATCAATATTGCGTTTATTAAACTCCTCAATTATGACTTTCCCCGTATTGAGTTCATAATTATTAGTTATTTCAGTTGGTGTTAATAAGCGAGTACAAGGAATATCACCATAAAAATAATCTGCATGAGTAGTTCCTAAAGCAGGAATATCTAAACCAGCTTGTGACCAAATTGTTGCATTACGGGAATGAGTGTGAATAACTCCGCCAATTTGTTCAAATGTTTTATAAAGTTCAATATGCGTTTGGGTATCGCTTGAAGGATTCAGCTTACCTTCAATTTTATTTCCATCAAGATCAATTATGACAATGTCTTGTGTTGTCAGTTCATCATAAGGAACGCCAGATGGCTTAATGGCAATGACACCATTATTTCTATCAATTTCTGATACATTTCCCCATGTAAAGGTTACAAGTTGATAATAAGGTAATAATAAATTTGCGGCTAAAACGCGTTCTTTTAATTGAGTAAACATACCAAGCATCCTGTTTAATAATGAATAGAAAAAACGATTGTTCATATAGGACAATACCAATCAGCATTGTCCTTAATGGATTAATTATTGTTCATCACCGATATGACACAATTTCTTACCTAACATCAGATTTTTTTCGATACGCTCAAGGGAAATATTTTTTGTCTCAGGCACGAAGAAAATAACAATGAAAATGAATAAAACATTCATGCCGGTATATAACCAAAATGTTTGTGCGACACCAATATTATTTAATAATGTAAGGAACGTTGCGCCAATAATCATATTTGAGATCCAGTTTGTGGCTGTAGAACAAGTTACACCAAAATCACGACTTTTAAGGGGTTGTATTTCAGAACATAAAATCCACACAACAGGTGCCGCACTCATTGCATAACCACCAATACACATAATCGCCATACCCACTGCTGCATAGGATGTGAGTGATGATGCATTACCATTTTCAATAAGTTGCAAGCAAATACCCAATATCAAAGTACCTAAAGCCATAATACCAAATCCAACTTTTAGAATTGGTTTTCGGCCCAGTTTATCAACCGTAAAAATCGCAATAAATGTTGCTAATACAAAGGTCAACCCGACAATTATTGTTGCAATCATTTGTTGTTGTGTGCTTTCAAAGCCTGCAAGGCTAAAAATTTTAGGTGCGTAATACATAATGATATTCATTCCGGTAAACTGTTGCATCGCTTGTAAAGCCATACCAAGATAAACTGTTCGGCGAACATTTTTGTTTGCCTTAAACAGTGTCCATCCTTCCTGTTTTTCTTTTAAACTGTCTTTAATATCATTAAACTCTTGCTTAATTTTTTCAGGGTCGCTACGGATCGACTTTAAAACCTGCTCAGTTTCATTTAATCGTCCTTTTGATGCCAACCATCTAGGACTATTAGGCAGAAAAATAACAACAATAAATAAAATAATTGCTGGTACAGAAATAATACCCAGCATCATTCGCCAATTACCCGTGTAACTAAAATAAGTATCAGATAAAAAAGCTACTAAAATACCAACTGTAACCAGAAGCTGATAAGCGGCAATCATTTTTCCTCGAATATTTTCTGGAGCCATTTCAGAAAGATAAAGTGGTGCGGTGTATGATGCGATGCCAACGGCAAAACCTAAAATAACTCGCCAAACTAGCAGGACTTCTACATTAGGCGCTAAAGCAGATCCAAAGCAACTTACAATAAAAAACAAGGCTCCCGCTAATAAACTATACTTTCTTCCTAAATAAAAAGATAACCACCCATTAGACAATGCTCCTAAAGCGGCACCCAACATCATAGAACTTACTACCCATTCTTGTAGTTGAGTCGTTAATTCAAATTGAATTGTGATGAATGGTAAAGCTCCTGCAATAACACCAATATCCAAACCAAACAATAATCCGGCCATTGCAGCAGAAAAGCCAATTAAGAAAGTCATCTTTTTGGCAGAATCTTTTGCTATTTCATTCGTCGCTAAAAGCGTATTTATACTCATGTTTTTTACCCTTTTATTCTGTAATTTTGGAAATAATTGGAAAAAAATATTTCCAATTATTAAATTAAAATGAAGTTATCAAGCATAAGGATTACAATACGCAATCTCATTCCAACGTAATTCATTTCTAAAATCATTAATTCGCGTGTCACCATCAATAACTAATAATTCAATATTGTGCAGTTGTGCATAAAGTCTAAAGTAGTCCATTGAAAGTGCTTGGGTATAAACTGAATGATGTGCAGCACCCGCTAAAATCCATGCTTCAGCAGATACATTAAGTGATGGTTTTGGTTTCCAAACTGCACAAGCTACAGGTAAATTGGGTAGTGTATAAGGCTGTTTAATTGTTTCGATCTCATTGGCGACTAATCTGAAACGATTACCGATATCGATCAAACTTGCATTTATGGCTAAACCTGGCTTTGATGGAAAAATAAGCCGTGCAGGATCAGCTTTATTGCCAATACCTAAATGTTGGATATCTAACAAAGGTTTTACACCATCATCTATAATTGATGGGCAAACTTCTAACATATGTGAACCGACAACTAATTCATTACCTTTAGTAAAATCATAGGTATAATCTTCCATAAATGCAGTACCACCAGTAAGACCTTTAGCCATTAATTTCATAGTGCTAAGTAAGGCTGCGGTTTTCCAATCCCCTTCACCAGCAAAGCCATAACCTTTAGCCATTAATCGCTGAACGGCAAGTCCGGGTAATTGCTTCATACCATATAAGTCTTCAAACGTTGTAGTAAATCCAGAATAGTTGCCTTGTTTTAAGAATTGCTCAATTCCTAATTCAATTCTCGCTGCATCAATTAGATTTTGTCTTTTTTCACCATTAATTTGTGCAACAGGAGTAAGTTGATAAAGTGTTTCGTATTCATCAATTAATTGATTGATTTGGCTGTCATTAATTGAATTAATGACTGACACTAAATCGCCAACTGCATGGGTATTGACCGAATAACCAAATTTAATTTGTGCAGAAACTTTATTACCTTCTGTTACCGCAACTTCCCGCATATTGTCGCCAAATCTAACAATTTTCATGGTTTTTTCTGCATTAATTGCAACGCAAACTCTCATCCATCGTGCAATTTGATCATGCACATCTTTATCTTTCCAATAACCCGTTACCAGAGAATGAGGTTGGCGCATACGAGAACCAATAAAACCAAATTCGCGTCCACCGTGCGCAGTTTGATTGAGATTCATAAAATCCATATCCATTGAATCCCAAGGAACGACTTCATTAAATTGAGTATGAAGCTGTAAAAGAGGTTTTTGTAAATGATTTAATCCATTAATCCACATTTTAGCGGGTGAAAACGTATGTAACCACGTTATTAATCCAACACATTTTGAAGAATAGTTTACGTCCTGACAAAGGTTGTATATATCGTCAGGTTTTGTCGCAAGTGGTTTAAGAATAATCTTTACTGGTAAATTTGCTTCTTTATTAAAATAATCCGTTACCTGTTGGATATTCTTTTTTATTTGTTCAAGTGCTTCTGGTCCATAAAGGTGTTGACTACCAGCAACAAACCAAATTTCAGCTTCTTCATAAACAAACATAATGGACTCCTTTAGAATTTATTCACATTGTTGGTAAAACTAAGCGTTATAGTTAGGTTCACTCGATGCAGACCAAACTAAATACTTTTCATATAATTCCTGATATTTTTCTACCCTATTCTCATTAGGGGTAAATGTGGTTTCGAGCTGACTGGACATCCTATTTTGAGCACTTGGGATATCTGTATAAACATTGGCTGATACGGCGGCAAATATTGCAGCGCCTAATGCACAACATTGTTCTGAACTCACCACAGTTAGTGGTCTATTCATTACATCAGCACAAGTTTGCATAATGATGGGTGACTTTTTAGCTATTCCCCCTAATGCTACAATGTCATTAACTGGCACATGTTGATTAATAAAACATTCCATAATGGCTCTTGCACCGAAAGCAGTTGATAAAATCAAACTACCAAATAAGGTGGCTGCATCAGTTGAAATAGTTAAATTAGTAATAACACCTTTAATTCGTTGATTAGCGTAAGGGGTTCTTCGACCATTGAACCAATCAAGAGTGATTGGGATAGTATCTAAATTTGGATTTTCGTCCCAAGCTTGTGCAATATCGCTTAGAAGATTATGTTTTAAAGTTTGTACAGTCGATTGTAATTCTGGGGAAGTTGAAATTAATTTTTCTAATGGCCAACACACGAGTTTTTGAAACCATGCATATATATCGCCAAAAGCGGATTGACCAGCTTCAAGACCAATAAAATTGGGCATTACACTACCATCAACTTGGCCACAAATACCCTTAATTGAACGATTAGCAATAACAGTTTGCTCAGCTAATAAAATATCGCAGGTCGAAGTACCAATTACTTTCACTAACGTATAAGGTTTTGCACCCGCACCAACGGCACCCATATGACAATCAAATGCACCACCTGCAATAACGACTGTTGGTGGTAATCCTAATTTTTCAGCCCATTCTTGGGTAAGAATTCCAACTTTATTGTCAGCAGTATAAGTTTTTTCAAATAAAGGATAAGGTAAAGCAGTGACTAAAAGTGGATCGATTTTTTCAAAAAATTCATAAGGAGGAAGGCCATTCCATTCTTCGCTCCAAAAACACTTATGACCAGCAGCACACCTACCACGCTTTATCTCATTCGGTGCGGTCGTTCCTGATAATAAAGCAGGTACCCAATCACAAAGTTCAATCCAAGATGCGGAAGCATTTTTTACACCACTATCTTGGCGAAAAATATGCAAAATTTTTGCCCAGAACCATTCCGAAGAATATACTCCACCGCAATATTCTAAATATTTAGCATAAGGTTCATTTTTGCAAACGTTATTAATCTCTTCCGCTTCATTTACTGAAGTATGGTCTTTCCATAAAATAAACATCGCGTTAGGATTATCCATAAACTCTGGTTTTAAAGCTAAAACATCCCCATTTTCATCAATAGGGGCAGGCGTAGAGCCAGTTGAATCAACACCAATTGCAACCACATTTTGTGCATCTGATTTAAGTTGTTTTACAACCGATTGTATTGATTGAGTCATTGACTCAATATAATCAAGAGGATGATGTCTAAATTGATTTTTTTTAGGATCACAAAACTGACCTTTAGCCCAACGTGGGTAATAAACGACTTCTGTAGCTAATTCTTTTCCATTCTGGCAATCGACAGCTAATGCTCTGACAGAATCGCTACCAAAATCTAATCCAATGGTTATTTTTTTATTCATCCGCTAACACCTCTAAGAAAAATCAAATGGAGTTTTTAGGAGAATAATTAATTTCGGATAGAACAAGTAGGTGTGTTATTGCTATAAATATAGACGATTTTGCACACCTAATTTGTTTTGTGATGAAGATCTCACAATTGTCACTACTCAAAAAAATTTTTTATGTGAAAATAAAAAAATCTCGAAAAGTAGGAGATGACATATGACAAATCAACAACAAAATGACCCTTTATTACCGGGTTATTCATTTAATGTCCATCTGGTTTCTGGACTAACACCGATTGAAAAAGAAGGAAAATTTGATTTCTTTATTGACCGCCCTAATGGACTAAATGGCTACATTATTAATCTTACTTATGCAGGGCAAGGAACGATTTATCGTAACGATGAATCATTTAACTGTTATCCGGGAGATTTTGTACTTTTTCCACCAAAAGAACCTCATTTATATGGGCGAAAAGAAGATGAAAACAATTGGTTTCATTTTTGGATCTATTTCAGACCAAAATCAACCTGGAAATTTTTATTAACTTGGGAGAATCGAATAAAAAAGACTGGCTTTTATCGTCCTAATACGCAAGTCAAAGATGAGTTCGAAAAATTATTTATTAAAATCGTCGAGGTAGGGCAATCAAGTACAATTTATTCTGAAAATTTAGCAATGAGTATGTTAGAGCAATTTTTAATACGTCGTGCACAAGAAACATCAAGCACTAACCATCCTAAAATTGATACACGAGTACTGCAAGCTTGCAACTATTTAATTGATACACTGGATGAAAACAACTTTAAGCTCGACATTGTTGCCCAAAAAGTTTGTTTGTCGACATCTCGAATTGCTCATATTTTTAAAGATCAGATTGGTATGTCGATTGGTGAATGGCGACAAGAGCAACGCGTAAATCGTGCTAAACTATTATTGCAAACCACTAACCTGAATATTGCCGATATTAGTCGAACAATTGGATTTGATGATCAGCTTTATTTTTCGAGAATTTTCAAAAAAAGAATTGGACTAAGCCCTCAAAAATATCGTCATAGTACTCAAGAGCAAAATGAACGAAAAATCCAACGTGTTAATTCGCTTTATCTATATGATAAATAAAATAGCTGAATTGCTAAAAAATTTTAGCTAACTAGCGACATTTCTATAAGGCATTAAATTTTAATAAACCAAAAATTATTTATGCGGTAACCAGAGAGCGGAACGTTGTCTTTTTTCGCATTGTATTAAAGTAAATGCCCTTATAGATTTTTTATAAGGCTGAATTTAGCTAACATAAAAGCAATTAAATTCTAATAGTTATCAAAATTACTAAACTTAACTATATTAAGATAATCGAAAGTCACTTTTTGTAGCTATTAAAATATCAAGGAAGTAGATTAATTTTAGTTGAGTATTCATAAGTAGTGTTTGGATGAAAAAAATGATATCAACCCCAATAGTTGTAAAAAATCTTAAATCAAGATACCTCTAATTATCAGGAATTAACAAAGGTTGTGTATTTAATTATTCGCTTGCAAAATAAAATAATTCAAATGTTTTGATTTTTTTTAAGAAGTCAATACTAAACATCGTTCCTCGTTTTATATATAATAGCCACTTACAGACTTGGATTTAGAATATAAATTTCGGAGTTTTTCATGCAGCAGTTTCGTCCTATTCGTCGTGCTTTACTTAGTGTTTCTGATAAAACAGGAATTATTGAATTCGCCAAAGCCTTATCAGAAAGAAATATTGAACTCCTTTCTACTGGTGGTACCGCCAAATTATTAATCGATAACCATATTCCAGTCACCGAAGTATCCAATTATACGGGGTTTCCTGAAATGATGGATGGACGAGTCAAAACCCTACATCCTAAAATACACGGTGGCATTTTAGGACGTCGAGGTATAGATGACGAAGTCATGCAGCAACATCAGATCGATCCTATAGATATGGTGGTTGTTAATTTATATCCTTTTGCTAAAACGGTTGCTAATGCCAATTGTACTTTAGAAGATGCGATAGAAAACATTGATATCGGTGGACCAACCATGGTGCGATCCGCTGCAAAAAATAATAAAGATGTTGCCATCGTAGTTGATTGTCAAGACTATAGCGCAATCATTGATATGCTGGATAAACAGCAAAATTGCCTAACTTTCAAATATCGATTTAGTTTAGCCATAAAAGCATTTGAACATACCGCTAAATATGACGGCATGATTGCTAACTATTTTGGCAAACTTGTTCCGCCATATTATGGTGAAATCGAAAAACCAGCAGGAGAGTTCCCGCGAACCTTAAATCTTCAATTCATTAAAAAACAAGATATGCGATATGGTGAGAATGCTCATCAACAGGCCGCTTTTTATATTGAAGAAAATCTTGAGCAAGCTTCGATTGCTACCGCTAAACAGCTACAAGGTAAAGAATTATCCTATAATAATATTGCCGATACGGATGCAGCGCTAGAATGTGTGAAATCCTTTGATGAACCAGCTTGCGTAATTGTTAAACATGCTAACCCATGTGGTGTTGCTGTAAGTGATAACATTTTAAATGCCTATCTTAATGCTTTTAAAACCGATCCAACTTCCGCGTTTGGTGGAATTATTGCTTTTAATCGACAGTTAGATGCTAAAACAGCCCAAACAATCATTGATAAACAATTTGTCGAAGTGATTATTGCACCGTCAATTAGTGCTGATGCATTGGCTATCACACAAACTAAAAAGAATGTACGAGTGCTTGAATGTGGTGAGTGGTCAACGTCATCGTTAGCGAGTTTAGACTTTAAGCGAGTTAATGGTGGTTTATTAGTGCAAGAGCGTGATTTGGGTATGATTACACCCGAGCAGTTAACTGTTGTTACCAAGCGCCAACCAACTGAGCAAGAGCTTTCAGATGCTCTATTTTGTTGGAAAGTGGCTAAATTTGTAAAATCGAACGCGATTGTTTATGCAAAAAATAAAATGACCATCGGTATTGGGGCTGGCCAAATGAGTCGTGTGTACTCAGCTAAAATTGCTGGTATTAAAGCACAAGACGAAAATCTAGAGGTTGCCGGTTCTGTTGTTGCTTCTGATGCCTTTTTCCCATTTCGTGATGGTGTTGATGCGGCAGCGGCAGCTGGGGTAACTTGTGTGATCCAACCAGGCGGCTCGATTCGCGATGAAGAAGTCATCCAAGCTGCAAATGAGCATAATATTGCGATGATTTTTACCAACATGCGCCATTTTAGGCATTAATGCGTTTTTCTAGTTTGTTTTATATTTATTAAAATTACATTGGTTATCTTCTTAAGGAAGAAGCATATAAAGGATCTTTTATGAAAGTATTAGTGATTGGGAATGGTGGACGCGAACATGCGTTAGCTTGGAAAATAGCACAGTCACCATTAGTATCAAAAGTCTTTGTCGCTCCAGGAAATGCAGGGACTGCACTTGAATCAGGTCTGGAAAATATTAACATTAAAGCGACGGATGTTAGCGGATTATTGAATTTTGCTCAGCAAGAGCAAATTGATCTTACTATTGTTGGTCCTGAAGCTCCATTAGTCATTGGTGTTGTTGATAGCTTTCAAAAGGCTGGATTAAAAATCTTTGGTCCAACAAAATCAGCATCACAACTTGAAGGTTCGAAAGCCTTTACCAAAGATTTTTTAGCACGGCATAACATCCCAACCGCCGAATATCAGAATTTTACTGAACTTGAGCCAGCACTAGCCTATATTCGTGAGAAAGGTGCACCAATTGTGATTAAAGCTGATGGTTTAGCTGCGGGTAAAGGTGTTATTGTTGCCATGACACTTGAAGAAGCCGAAGCTGCTGTAAACGATATGTTGGCAGGCAATGCTTTTGGTGATGCTGGACACCGTGTGGTTATTGAAGAGTTTTTAGAGGGTGAAGAAGCCAGCTTTATTGTTATGGTGGATGGCAAAAATGTTGAACCAATGGCAACCAGTCAAGATCATAAACGCGTTGGTGATGGTGATACTGGTCTTAATACGGGTGGAATGGGAGCGTATTCGCCAGCACCAGTTGTGACCGATGAAGTTTTTGCTAAAATCATGGATCAAGTGATCTACCCAACAGTCAATGGCATGGCGCAAGAGGGCAATGTATATGTTGGCTTTTTATATGCAGGTTTAATGATTGATAAAGAGGGAAATCCCAAAGTTATTGAATTTAACTGTCGCTTTGGTGATCCTGAAACTCAACCTATCATGATGCGTTTGCAGTCAGATTTAGTCAAATTATGTTTAGCGGCAGTCGATGGTAACTTAGATACCGTAAAATCAAAATGGGATCCTAGACCAGCATTAGGTGTTGTAATGGCTGCAGGAGGTTATCCTGGCGACTATAATACGCAAGATGAAATCATTGGATTACCAACCGAATCATCTTCAGATTGCAAAGTATTCCATGCAGGTACTAGCTTTGAAAAAGGGCAAGTGTTTACCAAAGGTGGGCGCGTTCTTTGTGTCACCGCTTTAGGTAACACAGTCCTAGAGGCTCAACAAGGTGCTTATCAGCAAGTTAATAATATTCGTTGGCATGGCTGTTTTTATCGCCATGATATAGGTTATCGAGCCATTGAGCGTGAAAAACATAATCATAAACAGTAATATTAGCTAAATTTAATAACTTAAGGCGTCCTAGGGCGCCTTTTCATTAACAAAAACGTTAATCAAAAGTCTAAACTTTTAAAGCAATGGGAAACTTCTCAATGACTAAAAAACACAAAAAGGGCTAAAACCGTTCCTATAACAACGATATTATAAATACCATAGGCTCGAATAAAATAGGCGACGGAAGGTGAAAAAATAGGTAAATACGACGCTATAATACATACAAAGATAGCGATAAATAAGTATTTTAACCAATTTTCACATTGTTTATCCCAAATAAATATTATAAATACAGTAATAATTGATAACATAAAGGAAGAAGATGCCAATTTTACGTTCTTAGAAGTAAATATGCCATGCCAACTTTCTACTGAATAGTCTACAAGGCCTGCAACGAACAAACCTGGTAATATTATACAAGCCCAAAGAATTTTTTCTAAAATAAAAACAATCGTTTTTTTCATGTTTTTCAGTATTTCCTTATGTTCGAAATTATTATCTAAGTTATAACTAAATTTTATATCAATATTATATTGATGCATAGCATGTTGTAAATCAATAAGATAACACAATAATACAGTTGAAAATTGAATATAAAAAATTGTTTAATTAATATAACTGTATGTGTTGGAAAGGTTAAAAAAACAAAAACTATTTCGTTAATAAATTTTTTAAATTCAGAAATTAATGTAATTCAAATTCTAAAAGAAAACATATCAATTAATTGGGTATTAATTGGATGCAATAAAATAAAGAGTAAACAAAAAGATAATAATGATTTTATAAGCGTTAATAGAGTTATTACTAGATTGAAATAGCTTATATAACTTAAATTGCTTATATTATTTTAGTAAATAAAATGACTGCTTATATATAATATGTGGATCGTTATTATTACAGCTAACATAAAAATAGCTTAGTGAAAATAACATTTAATTGAAACTAACTAATGCGTTATTTTAAGAAGATACATTCGATAATTTTTTAGCCCAATCATTTTTACCGTCTAATTTTTTATGATCTAAATTATCGTCTGAATAGTAAATTGCTGTTGATGTATAATGTAATAAAGCTTGATATCTGTCTTTTGTGTTTATCAATATTAATAATTTATTAATAAAAATTAAAAATGAATTAAGAATCCTCTGATTGTTCTTGATAAATTGAATGTTCATTTTAAGTTATATCACTCTGTGTTATGCTAGCATTAATATTAGATCACAGGATGTTACTTATGATAAAAGATCCTTTCTTTGATAGAGAATCAGAAAAGTATGATTCTCCAATTGCCAGTCGTGAACTTATTTTAGATTACCTTAAAAAAGAAGCAAAACCAGCCAATTTAGAGAAAATTGCCCAAGCTGTTGCGATTAAAAGTGAAGAGCAAAAAGTAGCTTTGCATCGTCGTTTGCGTGCGATGGAACGTGATGGACAAGTCGTGTTTACCCGCCGCAAATGTTATGCCTTACCTGAAAAATTTGATATGGTTAAAGGAAGTGTAATTGCACACCGTGATGGCTTTGGTTTTTTGCGAGTAGAAGGTAATCCAGAGGATTATTTTTTATCACCTGAACAGATGAAAAAAGTGTTACAAGGCGATGTGATTTTAGCTCAACCATTGGGAACCCAATATCGTGGTAAAGTCGAAGCACGGGTCGTGCGAATTTTAGAGCCACGTAGTAATTTTATTGTCGGACGATATTTTATCGAACAAGGTGTCGGCTTTGTAGTGCCAGATGACAGTCGTTTAAATTTTGATATTTTGATTGTGGGCAAACCTGATCGTACGGTACGTATGGGCTCTGTTGTGGTAGTTGAATTACAGCAACGACCAGAGCGTCGTCAAAAAGCGGTAGGGATCATTAAAGAAGTGCTTGGCGAAATTATGGGAACCAATCTTGCCATTGATATTGCGCTTCGTAATCACGAGATCCCTTATGAATTACCGAAAGCGGTTATAAAAGAGACCAGCAAATTTACCGAACAAGTTCCAGAAAATGCCAAAAAAGGACGCAAGGATTTGCGTGAATTACCTTTGGTTACAATTGATGGCGAAGATGCTCGAGATTTTGATGATGCTGTCTATTGCCAAAAAAATCGTGGAGGAGGTTATCGCTTATGGGTCGCAATTGCAGATGTAAGTTACTACGTTCGTCCAGGTAAAGCATTAGATAAAGAAGCCTGCTTACGCGGTACATCAGTCTATTTCCCATCTCGCGTGATCCCTATGTTACCAGAAGTGTTATCTAACGGGCTTTGTTCGTTAAACCCGCAAGTTGATCGCTTATGTTTAGTGTGTGAAATGACTGTATCAAATAAAGGTCGTCTAACAGGTTATGAATTTTACGAAGCTGTGATGAATTCGCATGCAAGATTGACTTATACCAAAGTTGCTAAGATTTTAGATGGTGATAAAGAATTACGTGAGCATTATCGTGATTTAATCCCACATCTTGAAAACTTGCAAGGTCTTTATAATGTACTTGATAAAGCTCGTATTGCACGTGGTGCGATAGGTTTTGAGTCCGAAGAACCAAAATTTATTTTTAATGCCGATAAACGTATTGAAAGTATCGAATTGACTCAGCGTAATGTTGCTCATAAAATCATTGAAGAATGTATGATCTTAGCGAATGTAGCTGCTGCAAAATTCGTGATTAAAGCTGATGTACCATCTTTATTCCGTGTACATGATAAACCTGATGAAGAGCGTATGAATAATCTGCGCAGTATCTTAAGTGAACTTGGGTTATCACTTGGAGGTGGTTCTAATCCTAAACCAAAAGATATTGCTGAGTTAATGGTTGCGGTTGAAGAGCGACCAGATCATGATATGCTACAAACTGTTATTTTACGGTCAATGAAACAAGCCATTTATGATCCAGAAAATCGTGGACATTTTGGCTTAGCACTTGAAGAGTACGCACACTTTACTTCGCCTATTCGTCGTTATCCAGATTTACTCTTACATCGAGCCATTAAATGGATTTTAGCTGATCAAAATCACAAAACAAGCAAAACGGGTGGTTATCGTTATAGTACCAGTGAAATGCTTTACTTTGGTGAACACTGCTCAATGACAGAACGTCGAGCTGATGAAGCTGTTCGCGATGTTGTGGATTGGCTTAAATGTGATTACATGCAAGATCATGTTGGTGAAGTCTTTAATGGAACTATTTCAAGTGTCGTTAATTTTGGATTCTTTGTTCGTTTAGATGATTTGTTTATTGACGGTTTAGTTCATGTCTCTTCACTTGAAAATGATTATTATAATTTTGATGGCTCACGCAACCGTCTTATCGGCGAAAATACTCGTTTCGTATATCGTTTGGGCGATAAAGTACAAGTTAAAGTCGATAATGTGAATCCAGAAGAACGTAAAATTGATTTTTCGTTAGTGGGAAGTAATAATAAGCCGAAACGTCAAGGTAAAACAGCCAAAGATAGATCCAAACAGGATAAAATCGATTTAAGTGTTGATTTACCCATTAAACGAAAAGCGAAAAAATCATCCAGCAAGAAAAGAAGTACTAATGCTAGCACTAAAGCTGAAAATAAAACCCAAAGCAAAACCCAAAGTAAAACTAAGACCAAAACAAAAGCGAAAGCGATTGTAAAAACTAAAACTAAATCAAAAAATAACACTAAGAAAAACAGTAAATCGAAATCGACAACTAAAAAACAACGAGTTAAAACAAAGAGTAGCAAATAGATGAGTGAAACAGTTTATGGTATGCACGCTATTGAAGCATTATTAGCGCGTTCACCAGAAAGAATTATTGAAGTATTTATTATTAAAGGGCGTGAAGATAAACGTCTAATTGCCCTTATTCATCAATTGGAACAACTGGGATTGCCTGTTAAAGTAGCCAATCGTCAGTGGTTGGATGAAAAAACCAAAAATGGTGTCCATCAAGGTATTCTAGCTATGGTTAAACCAAGCCGTGGTTATCATGAAAACGATATTCCACTACTGATGGAACAGCAACCCAATCCTGTCATCTTAATTTTAGATGGTGTGACTGATCCACATAATTTAGGGGCATGTATACGTACAGCTGATGCAGCTGGTGTAAGTTTTATTATCGTGCCAAAAGATCGCTCAGCACCACTTAATTCTACCGCACAAAAAGTAGCGTGCGGTGCGGCAGAAAGTGTTCCTGTTGTGCGAGTAACTAATTTAGCGCGTACCATGCGAATGCTACAAGATGAATACCAAGTTTGGATTGTCGGTACTGCTGGTGAAGCCGATAGAACGCTTTATCAAACTGAATTTTATAAATCATCGACCCCGACGTCACTGGCTTTGGTGATGGGTGCAGAAGGTGAGGGCATGCGTCGTTTAACGAAAGAACATTGTGACGAATTAGTCAGTATTCCAATGTCAGGCATTGTCTCTTCGCTTAATGTATCAGTTGCAACAGGTGTTTGTTTATTTGAAATTGTACGCCAAAAGAGTAAATAGTAAGGGCGGGTAATATGCTAGGATTGCTTAAAAAACTATTACCAACCAAAAAAGAAATGCCAGCGCTTTCAGGGCGAGATCTTCATGGTCGTAATAATGTTGGTTATCCGACTATGCAAATTTCACGTGAAATTGATAATGTGGTAAAAACGCAATACAAAGCCATCAAACCGATCATCAACCAATATAAGGATACTCTATTTTTTAAATGGGGACCGAGTGTTATAAATGATAAATTGAACGATGAACAACTGGCTAATTTATCAGGTCGCAATTTACAAATGGTCTATTTGTTGTTATTTCGTGACATGCTTCGGTACCTTTCTGAACTCGTTACGTTAAAAAATGTACCCGAAAACTGGCCAGAAGTTTTTGCCCAAACCGTGTTGGATAATTGTCGTATGCTTAGTGATGCAGACGATAAAGATATTGCGAAGAAACAGCAATTATTTGCTAATACTGAACGTTTTGCAGTGGATGTCCCCATTGATGAAAAAAATCCTGACAACACAGAAATTCCTGATTGGACAGTACCTATTGCTGAACTGATCATGATTCCGTCAGATATGATCTATAAATGTCATCGCCCATTGATAACCGCAATTGAAAAACGAGAAAAACATGGTTAATGTTATTTTCTAAAAAATAATTAAATGAATCCTTAAAGCAGGATTCATTTTTTATCTTTTCTTAATTTCCTTTCTTTGATTATTTCCAATCTGTAAATTTTGCAATTTATATTTGCAAAAATACCAACTAGGTAAGCAAATTTATCTCACTTATACTGCATTTAAGAAGTAAATAGGTGAATAAGTTTATGCGAACAAGAACCATTGAATTATTTAAGAAATTTATTTCCATCGACTATCCTTTAACTGTCGAAATGCTATCGGAAGATTTCCAAATTAGTGCCCGAACGCTACGCAATGAAATTAATGAAATTAATGCTTTTTTACAAAAAAGATGTTTACCCGAAATTTCAACGGTACGTAATAAAGGCTTTATCATTGATGCCACACAAGAACAAAAACAGCAAGTCCATAATGCGTTATTAGGGGTATCTATTTCACCCATTTTAAGTAAGGATGAACGCCAATTTGATTTGTTGTTATCCATTGCTTTTTCTAGCTGCCCAACTATTTTATGTCATAAAGAAAATATCTATTTTGTTTCGAAAAGTGTATTAGATGAAGATATTCGTAAACTTAAAACACGATTAAAAAAATACGATATTGAATTAACCAGCTTGCCTAAACAAGGAATGCAGCTCATAGGATTAGAGCGCTCTATTCGTTTAATGATGTATGAAGCAATTAACCAATTCTATGGTAATCTAGAATTGAATAAACCATTACATGAACTGAGTTTAATACAGCAATTACTCTTTAAGTATGTACCTCAAAATCTGATTATAAACCTATTAAAACTTGCCCATAAAACCATCAGTCAAATTCATGATGAAATTTATGTTCAACAAATTGTAATTTTTACTGCCATTTGGGTCATTCGCAATCAACATCAACATCATTTAACTATGGTTAGAGCCGATTTTAAACACCATGAATCGGGGCAAATCACAAAATTTATTCATTTAGTTTGCCAACATGAAAAGTTGCAAACCAATCGACAAGAACAACAATATATTATCTACATGCTTGAAGCATTCAACACTAAAGATATTAATAACTATGTCGAGTGGTTAAATGCACAGTTATTGGCAATTAAATTGGTGAATTATGTTGAAGAAAAAACACAAATTCCATTTTCAACCAAACAAGAACAACTTTATGAAAACCTTTGTAAACACTTAGCAGGATTGATTGCCAGAGTAAGTAATAATATCCACATTATTAATCCGTTACTTGATAATATTAAACAAAATTACGATGAAATTTACACCGTAATTAAACGCTTTATACAAAGCCCTGAAGCAAATTTAAGTCATAAAGTTTCTGACGATGAAATCGCCTTTTTAACAATTCATTTTTCTGCTTTTGCTAGTGCAATTAACCAAGATCGTAGCTATTTTTTTAAAGCAGTGGTTGTTTGTGATCATGGCATTGCGACTTCTAATTTATTAGCTGAAACACTCAAAGAGTTTTTTAATATTGATATTTTGGCCATTCTAGGTCGAAATAATTTTGATCTATTAGATCAGCTTGATTATGACTTAATTTTTTCTACATTTCCGTTACAGCATTCGGCTCATCCCGTATTGGTGTTAGAACCCATTTTGAAAGAAAAAAATCATCCCATTATCACCGATTTTCTAGCTAAACACCGATCTAACCAACGAATTGTCAACCATTTAGATGATGCCACTGATCTTTTTTACTCTCTTGTTAATTTAATTCAAGAAAGTGGTGGCGTTGTGTCTGCACCAATCTATAACCGGCTTGAGAAGTGTTTAGCGATTAATAATCTTAAAATCAATAAAAGGAAAATTCAGCCTATGTTGAAAGATATTTTGACTGATGATGACATCATATTACAGCAAGATTGCCGTGATTGGCGACAAGCTATCACTACTGCTGCTGAACCACTACTAAAAAAAAGTTTCATCTTACCATCCTATATCCAAGCCATGATTAGCTCGGTTGAACAATATGGTCCGTATATTGTGATAGGAAAGGATTTAGCATTAGCACATGCTCGACCAGAAGATGGCGTGAATCAATTAGGGGTGAGTGTGGTAACGATGCGTGAACCCGTGGATTTTGGTAACTCAGATATGGGGCCAGTAAAAATTATATTTTGTTTGGCAGCCATCGATTCTTTTTCTCATCTCAATATTATGCGTAGCTTAATTGAGTTGATTAATGATGAACAAAAACTTACGCAACTCACCACGTGCCAATCGGTACAGGAATTTAAAACAATTTTATTTAATGAAACAAAATCGGCTTAAACAACTCAGTCGTAGGAGGATTGAAAATGAGTAATTTAACTATTTTATTTGTTTGTGGCGCAGGATTAGGCAGTAGTTTTGCTGCACAAATGGCTACCGAAGACGTGCTAAAAGCTAAAGGTATTGAAGCTAATTTAGATCATACTGATATTTCATCCGCTGCGGCGATGAATGCCGATATCATTATCACGGCTGAAAACTTTCGCCCACAGTTTGCCAAATTCAATATCAACGATAAAACCACCATCGTGTTTCTTAGAAATATTGTTTCCAAAGTTGAAATTGAGGAAAAGCTTTGCCCCGTTTTACAGCAAAAAGGACTGATTTAGTCGCGATAACAGGAGAATATTATGAATGTGATTAACTTTATTATCGACAATATTTTAACGCAGGCTTCAATAACCATTAGTTTAATCGCCATGCTTGGGCTTATTTTACAAAAAAAATCAGTCGGACAAATTATTTCAGGAACACTAAAAACCTTATTAGGCTTTCAGGTGTTAAATGCAGGTTCAAGCATTATTGTTGGTAGTTTGACTTATTTTGGTCAAATCTTTACCGCCGGTTTTGATATGCAGGGAATTATTCCATCCATTGAAGCCATAAATGGACAAGCCATGAATCAACTAGGTTTAGGTCGCGATATTGCACTGACCTTTTTGATGATCTTTATTTTCAATATTCTTATTGCTCGTTTGACTCGTTGGAAGTATATCTTTTTAACTGGACAGGCGATTTTGTGGATGGCGACCATGACGACCGTATTTGGTAGTGTAGCAGGCCTTTCTGGAATAGCTTTAATTTTAGTGGGAGGTTTAATTGGTGCTATTTTTGCAGTAATGATGCCAGCCATTGCGCAGCCAATTATCTATAAAGTGACAGGATCAAATGATATTGCTCTTGGTCATTTTTGTACAATCGGTTATCTATTTGAAGCGGGTGTTGCTTATGTAGTGGGTGAAAAAGGTGAGAACAAACGCTCAATTGAAGATATGAAATTGCCCAAGTCATTCGAATTTTTACAAGATACTTATCTATCTGTAATGGTGGTTATGGTACCACTTTATGTCATTACTGTACTGTTTGCGGGTGAACAATATGCCTCAACTTTATCAGGCTCACAAAACTATGTGATTTATGCCTTTACACAATCAATTATTTTTGTGGTAGGGATCTATGTATTGTTAGCAGGCGTGCGCTTATTGCTGGGTGAAATCGTGCCAGCGTTTAGGGGAATTGCCATGAAAGTGGTACCAAATGCCATTCCAGCGCTTGATTGTCCGGTGTTCTTTCCATATAGCCCAAATGCAGTAATTTTAGGTTTTATTACTACTTCAATTGGTACAGTGATTGCGATGTTAACACTGCCGTTCTTTGGTTTAGCGATGATCTTACCTGGCATGTTAACTAACTTTTTTGCAGGGGGAACCGCAGGCATATTTGGTAATGCGATTGGTGGGCGTCGTGGTGCTTTAATTGGCGGGATAGCACATGGCTTTTTTATTACCTTATTGCCTGCACTGCTGGTTACTATTTTTACGCAAATGGGCTTTGTTAATGCTACAGCAACGGATGTGGATACCGTTACAGTCGCATTACTTTATGCGTGGGTGTTAGGTCCAATTTTGAAACACTTTTAACAAGGATAATTGCTATGTTTAGCTTCTTCAGAAAAAACAAACCAAAAGTCGAAGAACCCAAGACCGAAATAAAAGCCAGTTTAACATCAGAACAAATCGTTCAAATTGAGCAATCGATTCAGCAATTGCAACAACAAATTGCGAACAGTGACGATGCAAAACTTTTGGCTGTTTTATACGAAAAAACAGGAATGTTGTATTACCAATTAGAACGTATTGATTTAGCGATTGAGTATTTAGAAATCAGTTTACAACATAAAAAATCAATTGGAGAGGGTTATAAAATTTTAATGAGTTTATATAACCTAAAACGCGCCGAGGCTGCAACACATGGGTCAATGGCTGATATCGATTTTTGGCTGAATAAAATGGATTCCATGCGTAATATCGCCAAACAAGTTACGATTCTACGAGATTAAAGGAAAATTATTATGTATACCAATTTAAAAGCTGTCACTTCATTAGCACAAAAGCTTAATTTTACCGTAGGTGCATTTAATACACATAATTTAGAAATGTTACCCGATATGCTTCGAGCAGCCAAAGAAGTAGGTGCCCCCATTATTATCCAAACAAGTGTCGATACGGCACGTTATATTGGCTATAAAGTTTTGGTAAATGCAGTAAAAGCCATCGCAGATGAAGAGATAGTCGATGCTGTATTGCACTTAGATCATGCCAAAAATTTTGATGATATTAAACAAGCTATCGACAGCGGTTTTACCTCAGTCATGTTTGATGGTTCTTCACTGCCTTTTAAAGAAAACATATTAAAAACGCGCGCGGTTGTTGAATATGCCCATGCGCGTGGAGTATCAGTTGAAGGGGAGCTGGGCACCATAGGTGGCACAGAAGAGGGGATTAAGGTTGATGATAATGACAAAGTCTATACTAACCCTAAAGATGCGTTAGAATTTGTTAAAGCAACGGGTATTGATGCTCTAGCCGTTGCGATTGGCACTAATCATGGACAATTTAAATCAAAAACAGAAGTGAATATTCCGTTATTGAAAGAAATTTATTCTCTTGTCAATATTCCGTTGGTTATTCATGGTGGGACAGGTGTTAAAGAAGAAGATTACCCTGAATTGATTAATAATGGTATTCGCAAATTTAATGTAGGTACCGAGTTATTAGTTAACTGGACACAAGTGGCCAAAGATAAGTTCGCACAAACTGAAGTCA
Organism: Gilliamella sp. W8136; assembly: GCF_016101285.1. Taxonomy (NCBI): domain Bacteria; kingdom Pseudomonadati; phylum Pseudomonadota; class Gammaproteobacteria; order Orbales; family Orbaceae; genus Gilliamella; species Gilliamella sp. W8136. The sequence goes on along the minus strand of NZ_JACFQU010000004.1, from coordinate 34,520 downwards.
ATAAATCATTACGCCACAATGTTATTCCTGCTAATCAGGCAGTAAAGGAAATTGTGAAGCATAAAATGAGTTTATTTCTTAATGTGAATGGTCGTGTTAACTGAGGTGCATTGATATGCAGAAATATTTAATTTTACTGGCAGGTTGTCCATGTACAGGCAAAACGTATCTAGTTAAACAATTGCAACAGCAATTTAAAGACAGCTTTGTATTAACACCCGATGAAGCTAAAGTTTTGTATGCCGAATCGATCGGTTTTAATTCTAAAGCTGAAAAAGAGGCATTAGAACACAAAGTCTGGCATTTTTATTATGGTGTGTTGCAACTGTATATGGATGCAGGTAAAAAGATCATCATTTCTGAATATCCTTTCAGTGATAAGCAAAAAAAGCAACTCAGTGAATTTGCTGATCACTATTATTATCAAGTGGTTACAATTCGCTTAATTGCTGACTTTGATATATTATGGCAACGTCGCTACCTGCGCGACCGCTCGCCAGAACGTCATTTGAGTCATATTATGCAACATTATCACTATGGTGATAAACTTGAAGATCGCAATTTAGCCGACGATTTAGTGACGAAAGAACAATTTTATCAAATCTGTCAAACCAGAAAGTATGATCAGTTTGCTTTAGGTCAAGTGATTGAAGTAGATGTAACCCACTATGCAAAGGTCAATTATTCAAGTTTATTAGATGAACTCAAACAAATTGTTAAATAACAACTCTTTTTAGGTAAAAAATGCCGACTTAGCTTTTTCAACTTATCTTTTTCAACTTAGCTTTGCCGACTCAGTTTTGTCGGCATAGTTATTTTGTTTGCTTACTTACTTTTTATCATTTCAACAGCAAATCAATGATAAGAATTAAAAAAGTTTGCACAATAATGCTTAACCATACTGGGTTATTGCCATTATTGATAATATTAAGCGTAGATAATTTCTGGTAGTTTGACATCCCATGGTTGATTATCAATATGAGGTACTTTTTGGCAGGCAAACGCCAGACCGATAGGCAGAATTTGCTGGCTTTGGTAATTAGCTAACATACGATCATAATATCCTCCACCCATACCCATACGATAACCTCTTTCATCAAAAGCAACCAGTGGAGTAAAAATAATATCTAATTTTTGGAATGGTAATACATTTAGTACATTTAAAGCTGGTTGCAGTATATTAAATTTGTTTTTAATTAAAGATGTTTGTGGGGTGTATTTTAAAAAGAGTAAATGCGAAGAAGCAAATGGGTGTATAACAGGCAAATAGACAGACTTATTTTGTTGCCATAGATATTCTATAATCGGTTTCGTTTCCACTTCACCATCAAATGATAGAAATATTGCTATATTTTTTGCTAATTTTATATTTTGATGTTGAGTGATTTGTTGATAAATAGAATTTTGCGCATTAATGCGTTCGGTTAAGGAGAGTTGACGCCTTTTTTGACGTATATTCTGTCTAATATTCATCAGTTATCACTGTAGAAATAAAACAAGATAAAAGCACTCCAAGATGTCGTTTAGGGTCGTAACCCTTGAACCCAAGGTTCAAGGTGAACAACATGTTTCGATTTTTAGGTTTCCTTACAAGTAAGGCTTACACACCAATCAAAAGTCATATCATTCTAATATAAAGAGTATCGGCTCAGGGGACTAACCCACATCGCGAACATCCCAGAGATGCATATAATATTACAGAATTTAACAAATGATACAAGGAAGTTTTTATCAAATTTACAAATAAAAACGTTAATTGTTGGTATTCAAAGCAGAATCAAGCAATTGTTGTAGCATTTTTAGCCTATGGCTAAATTCGTTACTTTTTTCTTTTTCCTTAGTTAACTCGTAAGAAATATTGAGTGCTGCGGTCATGATAAGTTGCTCACTACCTATTTGTGGAGATTTTTCACGCAAATTAGATAAGCGCTCATCCAAATCTTTTGCGGCATTGGTTAGTGCGTCAACTTCATCAACCGGACAATTGAATTTTAATGTACGTCCAAAAATTTGAATAGTGACAGCTTGAGTTTCCATATTTAACCTATTGATTTATAAATTCATTAATTTTTTCTATAATATGTTTACAGTTTAATCCCATCTCATCTCTCATCTCATTTTGAGATCCTTGAGGAATAAACTTATCTGGTAATCCAATATTTAAAATATCACATTTTATTTTTTTAGATAATAAAAATTCACAGACGCCACTACCAGCACCGCCTTTAATACTATTTTCTTCTACAGTGACAAGTATATTATGAGTTTGGCTAATGTGCAAAAGGACTTTTTCATCTAATGGCTTAACAAAACGCATATCTATGACTGTAGCATTAATTTTTTTACCCGCCTGTAAAACTTCAGGTAGTAATGTGCCAAAATTGAGTAAAGCTATATTTTCTCCCTCAATGCATAATTTTGATTCACCTATTGGTATGGGCGTTAATGGTTCTAATTGCACTCCAACACCTTCACCACGAGGATATCGCACTGCTACAGGACCATTATGTAAATAACCTGTATAGAGCATTTGTCGACACTCATTTTCATCACTAGGCGTCATTATGACAAAATTAGGTATGCAACGCATAAAACTTAAATCAAATGAGCCCTGATGCGTTTCACCGTCGGCACCAACAATACCTGCTCTATCTATAGCAAATAAGACAGGTAAGTTTTGAATGGCAACATCATGAATAACTTGGTCATAAGCACGTTGTAAAAAAGTTGAATATATTGCTATGATTGGTTTTAAACCACTAATAGCAAAACCCGCAGCAAGTGTCACTGCATGTTGTTCAGCGATGGCGACATCAAAAAATTGATCTGGATAAAGATTGGCAAACTTGGTCATGCCAGATCCTTCACTCATTGCAGGAGTGATAGCCATTAGTTGTTTATCATTTTGCGCCATTTCACACAACCAATCACCAAAAACTTGAGAATAGGTTGGTATAACTTTATTTGTCTCTGGCAATATTCCATCTTTGGGATTAAATTTTGGTACACCATGCCATAAAGTTGGATTTTGTTCTGCTGGTGCGTAACCTTTGCCTTTCTGCGTAATAACATGAAGCAATTGAGGGCCTTTTAGCTGCCGAACTTTTTGTAAAGTGGTTACTAAACTTTCAACATCATGCCCATCAATAGGACCAATATAATTAAAACCAAGTTCTTCAAATAAGATTGCTGGTGTCACTAAACCTTTTAAATGTTCTTCGGTTTTTTTTAATAATTCTTTTAAAGGTGGAATATTAGCAAGCACTCGTTTGCCACTTTCACGAAAAGAAGTGTATGTTTTACTTGAAAGAATTTGGGCTAAATGTTGGTTAAGTGCACCCGTATTTTCCGAAATTGACATGTCATTGTCGTTAACAATCACTAACATGTCGGGTTTAATATGCCCAGCATGATTCATTGCTTCAAATGCCATACCAGCGGTGAGGGCTCCATCCCCAATGATTGCCGCTACCTTTTGTCCGGATTGTTTTTTTTGCTCACTAATAGCAATACCTAAAGCGGCGCTGATAGAAGTTGAAGAATGGCCTGTAGTTAAGACATCATATTCACTTTCACTGCGATGTGGAAATGGATGAAGTCCACCTTTTTGCCGGATTGTGAGCATTTGATCACGTCGGCCAGTTAAAATTTTATGTGGATAAGCTTGATGACCAACATCCCAAATAATTTTATCAAAAGGGGTGTGATAAACATAATGCAGTGCTACTGTTAATTCAACCACCCCCAGCCCTGATGCTAAATGTCCACTAGATTGACTTACACAATTTAACAAAAATTGTCTTAACTCACGACAAATTTCAGGCAGCTGAGATTGAGGATAACATCGTAGATCCTCTGGAAAGTTAATTTTTTTTAATAAGGGATAATTATCCAAATTCATTTTTATCATTAAGTCATCGTGTTAACTATTTCGATTTATAATAAAACCAGCGAGATCTTGCAGTGGTTGGCTATTATAAGGTATTTGGTTGAGACTATCGATAGCTTGATCATATAACTGTTTTGTCATGCCTATAGCTGTTTGTAAGCCTAATAAAGCAGGATAGGTAGATTTCTCATGTATAATATCGGAGCCTTTAGGTTTGCCCATAATAGCTTGTTCACCAATGACATCTAAAATGTCATCCTGAATTTGAAAAGCGAGTCCAATTGCTTGAGCATAGCTATCGAGCAAGGAATAGTAAGGCTTGCTTATATCGCCACTGGCAAATGCACCTAATCGGACCGCCGCGTTAATTAATGTTCCAGTCTTATAGTTGTGGATTTTTTGTAAATGTTCAAGGGTGATAGATTGGTGCTCTGCTTGCAAATCAAGTGACTGTCCTAAGCACATACCCGCTAATCCGCTAGCATTGGCAAGTTCTGCAATCATATTAATTTTAACTTGATTATCCAGATGTTGGCTTTCAGATAATATGCTAAACGCTAATGATTGTAATGCATCACCAGCAAGTATCGCTTCAGCGTGTCCATATTGGATATGACATGTCGGTTTTCCACGTCGTAAGTTATCATTATCCATAGCCGGTAAATCATCATGAATTAATGAATAAGTATGAATCATTTCAATTGCAGCCGCTGCTTCATCAAGTTTTGATAACGGACAATCAAACATTTGCCCAGTTAAATAGACCAGTATTGGACGGATTCGCTTACCGCCAGCTAGCAAGCTATAGTTCATAGCTTGTTGCAATTTAGAAGAAGGGAACTGAGCAATATATGTCGTTAAGAACGTATTGATTCGCTCTTGTAATGGTTTTAAATTATTCATTATTATCGGTTAAAAATTCAGATAGTTCTGCATCACTATTTTCAGATAATAATATCTGAATGCGTTGTTCCGCTTGTTGTAATTGCTTTTGACCTGATTTAGCTAATTTGACACCTTTTTCAAACTCATTCAATGCTTCGTCTAATGGTAAATCACCATTTTCTAATTGTGAAACAATGGTTTCAAGTTGTTTAAGTGTTTCTTCAAAACTAGGTTCAGTTACTTGTTTTTTAGCCATATTGTATTCCTTGTTGTACAAAATGAGTATACACGTATTTTCAGTAATGGTGAATTAAGATGTTTTATACTCAAACGTATGCATTACCTGAAACTTTTTGACAAAATTTAATAATGTAATTTCGACAATGTACTTTAAAAAACGTAAATTCAACAACGTTAATTTAATTGATTAGCCATCACAGTAAGATATTTAATCTTTATTTCGGTTAAGTTCATCTACAGATAATAATGCAATGTCTGGATTAATTGGTTTTTTAACTTCTACGCCTAATTCACGAAATCGCTCAATTTGACCAATAATATTACCGCGACCTTTGGAGAGCTTATTAAGAGAGTTTTGATAAGTTTGTTGAGCTTTATCAAGCGTGCTACCAAGGTTTTCCATGTCTTCAACAAAACCGCGGACTTTATCATACAATTTACTTGCTTTATCTGCAATTAGCTCTGCATTACGATTTTGGTGTTCATAACGCCATAAATTATGAATCGTACGTAAGGCAACCAAAAGAGTGGTTGGGCTGACAATCATAATGTTATTTTTGAGCGCATCATTAATCAAAGATGGATCACTATCAATAGCACATAAAAATGCTGGCTCTACAGGGATAAACATTAATATATAATCTAATGAATTAATGCCAATTAACTTATGATAATCTTTTTGACTAAGCTGCTTTAAATGGTTACGTACTGAAGTTAAATGATCGGATAATGCTTTGGTTTTTACAATTTCTTCATCATTATTGAAATAACGTTCATATGCTACTAGTGTCACTTTTGAATCAATAACCACATCACCTCCTTGAGGTAGATGTACAATGACGTCAGGTTGTAAACGTTGGTTATTTTCATTGGTTAAATTGACCTGTGTATCATATTCATAACCTAATCTTAAACCCGAATTATCAAGTATTTGGCTAAGTATAAACTCTCCCCAATTTCCTTGAATTTTATTGTTACCTTTTAAAGCATTAGTGAGATTGGTTGCCTCTTTAGTCATTTGTTGATTCAGTTGCTGTAAATTGCGAATCTCATAAGTAAGCGTATGGCGTTCTTTTGCTTCCTCGCCAAAACTATCTTGCACTTGCTTTTTAAAGCTCTCCAATTGTTCTTTTAATGGTGATAATAAAAAATTAAGGCTTTGCTTGTTTTGTTGTTCAATTTTTTTACCACTGTGCTCAAATATACGATTGGCTAAGTTTTCAAACTGAGTTGTAAGTCGTTGTTCACTTTGCTCAAGTATTGTCTGGCGTTCATGGGCTGCATTACGCGTTTCTTCTAAACGCGTTTTTAGTTCACTAATAGTCGCAAATTGCGCGATATTTTGTTGTCGATACTGGTTTAACTCACTTTCAAGCTGATTTAATTCATTAGTTAATGTTTGATTCTCTTGTCTTATCTGAGAAAGTTGTAAATTAAATAATTGGTTTGAATTATTAATAACTAGCTGTGATTTAACTAATAAAATTAATAAAATCAATGACACTATTCCAAGAATAATCGCGACCCACTCAGTAAGACCAAAATTACTTATCATCACTAAGCCCTTTCAAAGGTAAATGAAATGACATCATCTAGTTTCTTTGAATCAAGCGCTAACATGATTAAGCGATCTAAACCTATCGCAACTCCAGCGCAGTCAGGTAGACCATTTTCCATTGCTGCTAATAGCTCAATATCGATTTCTTGTTGAGGAAGATTCAGATTGAGTCTATCTTGATTGTTTTGTTCAAAACGTAGTCTTTGTTCTTGTGGGTTTGTTAATTCTTTAAAACCATTAGCAAGTTCAACACCTTTGTAATAGAATTCAAAGCGCCCAGCAACGCGATGATCTTCACTGCTAATTGCAGCTAATGCTGCTTGTGAAGCAGGGAAGTTATATACGGCAATCGGTTTATCATGACCAATATGGGGTTCAACGCCAAAAGTAAATAAACATTGCAATAAACCATCTTTATCAAACTCTTCTGTTTTGATCCCGATATTGAGCTGATTCACTGCGTTAACTAACGTTGCTTGATCTGCTTCTAATGGATCAATATTAAGGTGACGTTGAAACGCTTTTTGGTAAGAAACACGTTCCGCTGGTTCACAATCTAAAATTGTTTGTAATAGATCATCAACTTCATTAATCATTTGCATCATATCAAATTGAATACGATACCATTCAAGCATAGTAAATTCAGGATTATGAAAATCGCTGATTTCCTCATGATTGCGAAAACATTTACAGATCTGATAGATTGGACCACTTCCCGCTGCTAATAAACGTTTCATGTGGTATTCTGGACTGGTAATTAATGACATCTTTCGCCCAAGTTGTTCGTCGAATTCCCCCGGTCTAAAAAAGGTAGTAGAGAAAGAACTCAAATGCACATCAGTAACGGCATATTGGCTCAAGGTCGGCGTTTCGACTTCCAATATACAGCGATCAGTAAAAAATTGTCGTACTTGTGAAATAATTTTCGCGCGCTTAAGTAGGTTATTGATAGATGCGGAAGGTTGCCAAGTCATAAAAAATATCCATGGATTTTGATCAATTACTAAAAGAAGAAAAATAGGGCTTAAGCCCTATTTTTTATTATTGACGTTCATTTTGCCATAAAGTGAATAAATTGTCGTATTTTTCTTGCAACTGCCAAACATGCTGATGTAGCTCAGAAAGAATGATTGGATCTTCCAAAATTGCTAACTGTTGTTCTTTATTGATTTTTTCTAAATCAGCTTGTTTAAATTGCTCAATTAGCTCAAGACGCCTTTGCTCAATTTTTATATTAGGTAAATGGCGAGAAGTGGACAATGCGCAAGCTAACGCATTGTAAATAGGATCAACCAATGCCATGATAAAACCATGTTCAACGATATTAGCTTCCGTTTTAACTAGATATTCTCCCGTCATGGTCACAGCTTTAGCTGGATGAGTTTCCTCTGGTGTTAAAAATAGACCTAGTTTTTTCGCGCTCATGCCAATGCTTGATAATCCTGAAATTCTAATCACTAATGGCGAAATAGTCAGTGGAATTAGAATAGCAATATACCAGTAAGTAAACTGAGGATTTAACCAAATAATCACGCCAAGCCAAATAATGCCTAATAAAGAGAGAGGCCAACAAAAATAGAAAGATTCACCCCATGTTAAAGCATCGTCGTTTCTTGACGGGGATTTCCATTGAATTTTACTGCCTAGCCATGCTTTTATCACAAACTTACTATGGAATATCATGCGTATTGGGGCGAGTATCATCGACCAGAACATTTCGATGAATATTGATAGAGTCAGCTTGAAAATCCCCCCCACATCTTTGGCACCTGTTTTAGCAATGATAATGCCATAACTAAAGAATTTAGGCGCAAACAATAATACCATCGTCGTAGATAACAATTGTAATGCCAAATTTTCATCCCATCTTGGCCATGTCGGATAAAATTGGTTAGGTTGGAAAAAATATTGTTGATCAGATAAATTAAAAACTAATAAAAGCAGCGTTGAGAAAAATAAAAATGTTAACCATAATAAAGATGAAATATAAGCCATTCCACTCGTTAAAAACATAACTCTGTGTGTTAAAGTTATACCACTTTTAAAAATCAATTTTAAATTAATTAAGTTCCCCATACACCAACGGTTATCTCGTTTTAGATCTTCAATCATATTGCCTGGTAGCTCTTCGTAACTGCCATTCATATTATAGGCGATCCAAACTCCATATCCTGCACGTCTCATTAAAGTCGCTTCAACAAGATCGTGTGACAAAATATGAATCGGCCCTTTACGTTTTTGTAGTGGGGATAAAATACAGTGTTCAATAAAAGGTTTTAAGCGAATCATCGCATTGTGTCCCCAATACTGTGCTTCACTAAGTTGCCAAAAATGGGTGCCTGCACAAAAAATATCACTGTAAATCTGATTGGCAAATTGTTGGATTCTACCATAAAGCGTCTTCATTCTAACTGATTTTGGCGGTGACTGTAATATGCCCGCTTTAGGTGTCATTTCCATCATGGCAATCATATTTAATATACAATCACCAGTCATAATACTGTCGGCGTCAAGTATTAACATATATTCATATAAATGTCCCCAGCGTCGACAAAAATCATCAATGTTACCACTTTTACGTTTTACTCGACGTTTACGATGTCGGTAAAAAATATTGCATCCATTATCATCGTTCTGAGCATTAAAATCTGCCCATGCTTTTAATTCATTTACATAAAGATCGGGATCATTCGTATCGCTTAAAATATAAAAATCACAGCAATTCGCGTGACCAGTTTCAACCAAAGATTGATAGGTCGCTTGTAATCCAGCAAAAACGCGTGCTACATCTTCATTACAAATTGGCATAACTAATGCAGTACGATGATTAACATCAATGTGTTTTGCTGCATCTTTAGGGATTTCAATAGTATAGCGGTCTTTTCTTATTACAGCTAAAATGAGTCCCATAACGCTTGTCCAAAAACCAATCGAAATCCAAGCAAATAAAATAGCAAATAGGAAAATTATAAATCCTTGTATAATATAAGGAACAATGCTGTATATGGCTAATTCAGGATTATTTGCCCAATTAGCCATGAAATTAATTTTTTCCCAACTTTGATAAGGTAACAGTGTCGATAGATAGGTAGTCCCGAAATATGTTTGTATTACAATTAGTGCAAACATTATTAAGCGACGAATAACCGCAATGAGATTAACTTTAGTTTTGAAATTGGCTTTATAGCGTTTGTTCCATTTTTGTGGTTGAATCGAAACGCGTTCAACTTTAGGATAACTGGGTTGCTGATTTCTTTCATCAATGTAGTTTGATGTATCGCTAATTTGATTTAGGCGATATTTCAGAAACTCAGTATCATTTGGTTCAATTTCATTGTTTTTTGATTTCTGGCGCCAACTATCTGCGCCAGAAAGAGTAGCAAAGTAATCTTTTTTCATTATGTTATCTTATTATGGTTATTGCCCTGGATATTGACCGCTCCAAGTTTCAGATAAAATCTGATTCATTTTTTCTGAAGCTAATTGAACGCGAATATCCGTTGGTTTTTTATTGTCTTGAACATTAAACCGAATAAGTACTCGCCAACCTTTTGTTACAGAATTATATTGTACATCACAGCTCACAATCGATCCGTTATTGATGCTTGATATTGCTTTAACAGGCTCTTGTTCTGATAAATTAGGACCAGCAAAGTCAATAACATAAGCGTTTGAACCATCAAGTTTACGAATTAAATTTGCTTGCTTTATATCACCTAATGACAATCGAGTGCTAATTGCTCTAGCTACATTATCGGGATAACGTTGCTTTTCATTTAATGAATAATGTAATCGGTACTTAACATCAAGACTGTCACCAGCTTTATATTGTTTTTCGGGTACCCAGAATGAAACGATATTATCGTTTGTTTCATCAGCAGTTGGGATTTCAACCAGTTCAACCCGACCTTTTTGCCAATTGCCTAAGATTTCTGTCCAAACACTAGGACGAAGTTCATAATGATCATCAAGATCTTGATAATCTTCAAACCCGTTATCTCGTTGAATCAATCCAAAACCTTTAGGATCTTCAAAACTATATGAAGAAAAAGATAACCGTTTTGGATTATTTAATGGTCGCCATATCCATTCACCACTGTTTGATAAAATGGATAACCCATTAGAGTCATGCATTGCAGGTCGATAATTTAATAAAGGCGATGGCTGATTTGGGCCAAATAAATACATGCTAGTTAAAGGCGCAATACCAAGTTTTTTCACCGAATCACGAAAAAATATTTTAGCTTGTACAGTTATTGTTGTATCCACGCTTGGTACTAAAATAAGTTTATATGCACCCGTTACACGAGGTGAATCAAGTAAAGCATAAATGACTAAATGTTTTTGTTTAGGTGATGGTCTTTCGATCCAAAATTCTTTAAAACGAGGAAACTCTTCGCCTGTCATCTCACCGGTATCAATCGCTAATCCGCGAGCAGACAAACCATATCGCTGATCTTTTCCAACTGCTCGGAAATAGCTGCCACCAAGAGCTGTAAAAATTTCATCATCGGTTTTAGTTGGATTGTTTATTGGATAATGAACTTTGAATCCAGCAAATCCAAGTTTTTTTGTGTTTAGGTGATCTAATCCGACTTTACTTAAATCAAAATAACTCGGATCAAATTTAATTTCATTAACCTGATTATTGACAATTTCATTGATTTGGACAGGTGTATCAAAATACATCCCTTCATGATAGAACTCTAATTTAAAACGAGTTTTTTTGTCATTCCAATAAGCTTTTTCATGATTAAATTGAATTTTCTGATAATCAGCAAATTGTAGCGAGGCTAATTCATTGGGGATATTTTTAGAGGGTTGTACATAACTTTTCTTTGCTAGCTTTTCTGCTTTAGTCACAACATCATTAAATGAAAAAGCGTATGAAGAAAAACTAATACAAAGAGCTGAAACTATGCAAAGCATTTTGCACGTTGCTGTTTTACTGAACTGACTGATGGGTAATAAATTATACATAAAAACTCGCATTAAGATTATCGGAAAATATTTAAATAATTGATAATGTTATTTTTAGGATCATTCACACACTTTTCCATAAATTCTGTCTTCATCTCTTGAAGAATACTTGGATTTTCGTCAATCAAAAAGTGAGAATAGTTATCCTTAAGAATTTTAGTATGCAAGATTGATAAGTCTCCTTTATTCATTTTGAATAAAGTTTGAAAAGTAGAAATTTTACTATTATTGTTGGTATAAATGGCTGCTGTAAAATCAGCTGAAAGATCGCAATATTTTTGAATATTCGCTTGGGTAGCATTGATTTTACTTAATTCAATTTTGTGTTCAATTTGTTTATCTTCAATGATTTTTTTAATTTGAATATTATATTTTAAATTATAGTATTCATTAAGGTAAAAATTTAAAACACAAGCTGATTGGTTTGGGTCGTTGACACACTTTAGAATACCTTCATTAGAAATGTATTCATTAAAATTTTGTGATTGGAGTAGTTTTTGTAATTGATCTTTTGCATTAACCACATAAGGGTTATTCGATTCTGTTTGTTGCATTAGCACAGATAATGGATCCATTTCAATCTGTGGTGGCTCTTCAATTTTAATTGGTGTAGCCGATTTATGCGCACAACTGGCAATAAAAATAGGAACCATTGTGCATATAAAAATATTACTTAATTTCATATATAAATTCCATGAATATATTTTTCGAGTTGTAATTTTTGGGCAGGCTAGATCTGCGCGAAATTATATACTCATATTCTATTAAATACACTATACGATTAGTTTAAAAGTGTAAAAAAGCATACTGAACATTCACTAATATCTTATAGAGTTAATGACGACAGATTTTTGTTTCGTTGACTGTAAATCCAGAATTATTATCAGATTTGAATTTACCTTTTAACTTTAAAAAGCAGATGAGTTGTTCAGCATTCATATTAGCTTCAGAGCAAGTGTGAAATTTAGCATTTTTGCCAAACCTTTTTTCAATGGCTTCAAGTAGAGATGATTCTGTATAGTTATTACCAGCCATCATTTGTAAGACTTCATGTCCATGAATTGATAACATAGCACCCTCTGAATCTTATTTTTTAGTTGATACAAATATTTTAATGGATGAAGAAAGATATCAGATATTGTTAAGAAAAAAAAGTGTTTAAGCGTTAAAATATCATTAATTATTAGTTAGGAAACCCCTATGTAATACTAGGGGTTGTTGAAAAAATAAAACAATTGTGAATTCAACTAGTTATCTGTAGCTAATTTTACTATTATTGATTGATTTTCTTTCTTAACTTGATGCATCTTCACAGTAAGAGTATCTGAAAGTTTATAACAAATATTATTATTAATTTTAATGACACCCTCTTCAGGACTTGAAACGACTTCTTCTCGATTAGGGTGAATCATTGAAAGTGGTAAAAATACAAATGCACCAATATCAGTTAAACGCAGACGTGCACCGCCGCGGTTGATATCGACAATTTCAGCTACAAAATTATCACCAATTTTATCCGATAAATATTGAACATAAAGATTTTCAGCGATATCACGTTCAGCATAACGTAATAATTTGCGCCTTTCATTCATGATTTTCAACTGCTCTTTATCGGGCTCATTCAAGGTTTGTGAACGTAAATAATTTTTAATTAAACGATGATTAATCATATCCCCATATTTACGTATTGGTGAAGTCCAAGTTGCGTAAGCAGTTAATCCTAAGCCAAAATGAGGTTGTGGTTGAATAGAAAAATCGGCAGGACTTTGACATTTGCGGAGCCGAGCCGTTAAAAACGCATCATTATCGATAATTCGTCGTAATTTGATATACCCATCAAAAGATAATAAAGATTCTTTATCAAATCCTTCAATACCATGATTGGTTAAAACTTTTAAAATTTGATCAATAAATTTAATATCAAAACCTGAATGAATATTGAATATACCAAATCCAATTTTATTATTTAATAGCAAAGTTAAGGCTTGATTCGCGATGATCATGACCTCTTCAACAATTTGACGTGCAATTCGACGAGATTCTTTATTGATGGATTTTACATGACGGTTTTCATCAAGCACAAAACGATAATCATTACTATCTTTAAACACTAACGCATTGTTTTGTCGCCAAATGGTTCTGGTTTTTGCTAAGGAAGACAATAAATTGAGTTGTTCGGGTAAGGTTGCGTTATTAGATAGCAATTCATCATTATTTTCTAAAAAATCTGAAACATTATTATAAGAAAGTTTCGCTTTTGATTCGATAAATGCGGGCATAAAAGTGATACTATTTTCATCTATTATACCATTTGCATCAATATTAATATTGCATACTAACGCTGGTCGTTTTTGGTTTTCTTTTAAAGAACAAAGATCATTCGCTAACTCTTTAGGTAGCATTGGAATATTAAAATCGGGTAAATAAGTTGTGAAATTTCTTTGTTTAGCAATTTTATCAAGTTGACTGTCTTGTAAAATATACGCAGTTGGATCTGCAATAGCGACTTTCAGTTGGTAATTACCTTGCTCGTCCTTTGAAACAGCAATGGCATCATCCATATCTTCTGTATATTCACTATCTATGGTAAAAAAGTTTATATCGGTTAAATCTTGACGATTAATCAGTTCATTTTCATCAATTGTTAATGTATCCGGCTGTGGTGAATTATCTTCTAAATTATATCGGGCCAGAGTTTTTAACCAAGGTAGATAGATTGAACTATTTTCAGCAATAAAATGCGTAATTTCCGCTACAAAATTATTTTTACCTTCTTCAAGAGGATGAGAAATCAATTTGGCAACGACCCAATCATCTTCTTTAAGTTTTTCTTGAATTTGTTTGTTAATTTTACAGCGGATGGCTAAATTTGCAGGCATGTTTTCAGGATAAATAACCATTGTTCGCTCTTGAAAACCTATTTTTCCTATAAATCTTTGTAGGGGGCTTTCAATTAATGATTCTGGTTCAAAAACCTTTTTATCACCATTTTCAATTACTGTTCCAGATACTTTATCGCCATTGCATACGGTTTTCATTTTATTTGCAGTAATGAAATAACTGGTTTTATTATCAACATCTAAAAAACCAAATCCTTTTTCATGGGCTCGGACCGTACCTTCAATACGAGGTGTTTGTTGATGAAGTTCTTGCTTTAGTTGTGCAAGTAGCGGATTATTTTGAAACATACGATTTAACACTTTTAAAAAATTGTTTCAAGATTTTATCATAGTTATAGAGATTATTGTTATTGAATTAATAGTTGGTGACTTTAGCAATAACTATATAATATTAATATTTAACTATAAAAGACTAAGTTGGAATATGAAATTAAATTATAAATTGCAAGGTATAGGGCAGCCAATTGTTTTTCTGCATGGTGTATTTGGTAGTTTAGATAATTTAAATATGTTAGCTAAAGATCTGGTATCTGATTATCAAACAATTCAAGTTGATTTGCGCAATCATGGGCAATCTCCTTGGTCTGATCAAATAAATTATCCCGCTATGGCACAAGATGTAGCTGACCTTTGTCATGAACTTCAATTAAAAGACATAATTTTAATTGGTCACTCTATGGGGGGCAAAGTAGCGATGCAATTATCACAAGTCATACCGCAGCTCATCCAAAAAATCGTTGTAATTGATATTGCACCAGTAAAATATAGCAGTTCGCCCAATGCCATTATATTAAGAACTTTAATGTATTGCCTTAATAACCAAATCACCGATAGAAAGCAAATTATGGCAGTTATGCAAGAAGCCGGTCTTAGCGAAGCGACTTGTTTATTTTTATTAAAATCTTACAAAAACCAACATTGGTTATTTAATTTACCAACTATCAATGATCAATATGCTAATATTTGCGACTGGCAAACCATACCATCCACTTCGCCATGTTTAAAACCAATTTTATTTATTCGTGGAGGGAATTCGGTTTATTTAGCCGACAAATATCAAGATACAATTTATGCTCAATTTCCTAATGCTAAAATTGTTACGATAGAAGGTGCAGGGCATAATGTACATGCTGAAAAAACACAACAAGTTTTGCAACTTCTACATGATTGGTTAAATTGCTCATCTGATGATGTATAATTTCAATGTTTTGAGTATTCAATATCGATAGTTAATTACAAAATAGCCGTTTTTGTTTTACTGATTTAAGATTGTTCGGTGTAACAGTAACTAAAACCATTTTGCATCTACTATTGTATGGATCACTTTGTAAAGTATATTGCCAACCATTTGGAATGATATGGTTAGCAATATCCGGATAACTTTCAAGGAGTTCAAACGCTATTTGTTCTGCTTGTAACCGATTAGAAAGATAATGATGCTGATGAATAAGTGTTTTTTGGAAGCCTGTAAAACCAAGAATAATTATTGAAAATAGTAAACTTGCTATCATTAATTCAATTAAACTAAAACCCATACTATTTTTATTATTCACAATCACTACTCCTTTTTTCAGGACAGTAATCTAACCAATGACCTTTTTCTACAACCAGTTTTGTCCCCTTGAAATGTGCAAGAGAATATAAAAAGAAACCGTCAGCCTCGCCTCGTAAAAGTTGATAATTATCCACTTTTAATTGTGATTTTTTTACACAAGCTTTTAATTGGTATTTTGTGTCTTTTAAGCATTGCCACTGATCGGTTGGTGTTTGCCAATCTTGCGTTAACGCCCAATTTAATGCCGAACTGGCTTGATTGAATCGTTTATAATAGCGAGTTTCCATAGCAATGGTTTTATGCCAGGAAATCAATAGTTGATTAAAACCAGTTAATAATAGTAATCCAACGACCATTAAGATAACGACCATTATAATCGCGCTAAATCCGTTTTCATTATTTTGATTCAGTATTTGATAGGTTTTCATTTTTGATTATTTTAGTCACCTGATATTTAACGTGTTTCTGTTTTTTTAGTTCTGCTCCTATCGATAATTCAATAGTGTTATTTTTCTGTTTAATATCGAATTTCGTTACTTTAATTTCAGCAGGGTCAAATAATTTTTCCCACTTAGTCTCTTTGCAATTCACTGCACCTGTTTTGTATTCAACATTATTATTTTTAAAGCGATAGGTAAAAATATCAGAATTGTTCAAGTTCCATGGATCGTAGACCCAATCATGGCGGATTTCACTGTCATATCGGATAATCATACAATTTTGAGCGTTCACAATCTCTAGAGCGTTGTTTTTCATTTTATGCGGATCATCGGCGATAAACCCCGCTCGTTTGATGTCTTTTGATAAACCAATTAATGCTTGATCAACAGCTTGTTGTAAACGCGTTATTTGATAATAATGCAATGTATTTTGTTGTAATTGATAATAAAAAGAGGTTGCACTAATAATAATCATGCTTGTTAACGTAATGCTGATTAGCATTTCAAGTAATGAAAATCCTAACTCTTTTAACATGGTGGTAAACTAGGTAAATAACTGTTCAACTGGCAAAATCGAATGCGTCCACGATAGGATACAAAAACCTTACTTTTACCAATCTCATTAGAGAGTTCTAAGGAAAATGATTGTGCCATATTGCGTCTTCCCCAAAAGTAAATAAGTTTTTTCTCAGTTAATCCAGTAATTTCTACAGAATTATTCGGTTTGATAAAATGTAATTCACCTTGTTTACATGATGCAAGGCGTTCTTCTGAGGTAATGGTTAAACACCATGGGGATGAAAAAACAAAAAGTTTATAATTTTGATTTTCAGTATAAGCTTTAACTTGAACTTCATTTAAAAAGTAAGCTAATTGTTGTGTTGTTGAAACTAATTCATTACGAAGTGCAATTGCTTTCCAATGATGAATGCCTACCGTTGCAACAATAGAGCTAATACCTATAATTATCAAAAGTTCGAGTAATGAAAATCCTTGAGTATGCATAATAGTTTTGTGCTTAAAATGGATATAAATGATTCTACAATTTACTCATCAAATGAGTTTTAGTTAGGAAAATTTTGTGTGATTTATTCCAAATAAATTTTATTTTTTTCTTGCTGTACTTACTCCTGTTGACAAACCACTTAAAAAGCAAGACAGATTATATTATACTGTTTATCCATTTTATTTTTACTAACGGACTTATAAGTAAAGGAAACTCGAGATGCAACAATTACAAACTATTATCGACGCAGCCTTTGAACGCCGCGCGGAAATCACTCCTTCAAATGTTGATACAGTAACACGTGACGCAATTAATCAATGTATCGCTTTATTAGACAGCGGTAAAATGCGTGTTGCAGAAAAGATTAATGGTGATTGGGTGACTCATCAATGGTTAAAAAAAGCGGTGTTGCTCTCTTTCCGTATTAATGAAAATCAACTTATTGATGGTGGTGCAACCAATTATTACGATAAAGTACCATTAAAATTTGCTGATTATGATGAAGCGCGATTCCAACAGGAAGGTTTTCGTGTTGTACCATCGGCTATTGCGCGTAAAGGTGCTTATGTGGCACGCAATACTGTGTTAATGCCATCTTATGTCAATATTGGTGCATACGTTGATGAAGGTACAATGGTTGATACTTGGGTAACCGTTGGATCTTGTGCGCAAATTGGTAAAAATGTTCATTTATCTGGTGGGGTAGGTATCGGTGGTGTATTAGAACCATTACAAGCTAACCCAACAATTATTGAAGATAACTGTTTTATCGGTGCTCGTAGTGAAATTGTTGAAGGTGTAATTGTTGAAGAAGGTAGCGTAATTTCAATGGGCGTATTTATTGGTCAAAGCACTAAAATCTATGATCGTGCAACAGGCGAAGTCCATTACGGTCGCGTACCAGCGGGTTCAGTGGTGGTATCCGGTAACTTACCAACCAAAGATGGCAAATATAGCCTATATTGTGCAGTAATTGTTAAAAAAGTTGATGCAAAAACTTTAGGTAAAGTAGGTATTAACGAGCTACTACGTACCATCGATTAATTTAGCTGTTATCGTCTTTACATGCCGCCTTTTTAGAAAGGCGGCAAATATTTTATTCATTCTTAAATTTAATCATATTTATAACCACTCTAAGAGGAGAGTTTATGCCTTCTTTTGATATTGTATCTGAAATCCAAATGCCTGAGGTTAAAAACGGTGTCGAAAATGCTACGCGTGAGTTGGCAACCCGTTGGGATTTCAAAAACGTTGAAGCATCGTTTGAATTAAATGAAAAAAATGAAACGATCAAAGCAACGAGTCAATCTGACTTCCAAGTACAACAGTTGCTGGATATTTTACGTGATAAATTAGCCAAGCGTGGTATTGATGGCGGTGCTTTAGAAATCCCAGAAGAGATGGAACACAGTGGAAAACTGTACAGCATTACTGTCAAGCTTAAACAAGGGATTGATAAAGAGTTAGCTAAGAAAATTGTAAAGGCTATCAAAGATAGCAAAATAAAAGTGCAGGCTCAAGTACAAGGTGAGCAAGTTCGTGTTACAGGTAAATCTCGAGATGATTTACAAGCCACTATGGCTTTAGTTCGAAATGGAGAATTTGGACAACCGTTCCAGTTTACTAATTTTAGGGATTAATCAAATTAACATCCATTTTTGTCGACATTAGTCGGCAAAGTTAACCTTTAACCATTCAATTTATTTTTGTCAAAAAGTTTGAGGTTAACACTACGTTTTAGTATAAAAAATTAAAATAATTATTGCTAAAGCGTCTTAAATATGAAAATCAACTCGGTATAGAGTAAGATTTTATTCAACGAATGCGCTATGCTATTTATTAGTCTATCCTCTTAATTAACAAAATATTATGATAAAAAAAATAACTGTATTTTTATTTTTTATTGCCTTTTCCGGGAGTTTATTGGCCCAACAAACTAATAGCGAAGAAAAAAAACGCTTTATTGATGACCTATTATCCAAAATGACCATTAAAGAAAAAGTAGGGCAACTGCGTTTAATTAGTGTTGGTGATAACCAACCACTTAATAAGACCCTTGATGAGATTGAAGCGGGTGAAATAGGGGGAATATTTAATACTATTGTCGAACCTGATCTATCTCAGATGCAAGATCGTGCTTTAAAATCCCCCAATAAAATTCCTCTATTATTAGGTTTTGATATTATTCATGGCCATAGAACGATATTTCCCATCAATTTAGGCATCGCTGCAACTTGGGATCGCAACGCTATTGCTAAAGTGGCGGAAGTCTCGGCTGATGAAGCAACATCTGATGGATTAAACATTACTTGGGCTCCTATGGTAGATATTACGCGAGATCCAAGATGGGGAAGAGTTTCAGAAAGCTTTGGTGAAGATCCCTATTTAACGTCAGAAGCTGGGCGAATTTTTGTTGAAAAGATGCAAAAACAGTCATTGTCAGATAAAAAATCGCTTGTCACTTCGGTCAAGCATTTTGCCCTTTATGGTGCCGTTGAAGGGGGGCGTGAGTATAACAGTACTGATATGAGTGAACGTAAAATGTTCCAAGAATATTTGGTACCTTATAAAGCAGCTATTGATGCAGGTAGTCGTGCTGTGATGGTTTCGTTAGTGAGTGTTAATGGTATTCCCGCGGCGGCTAATCACTGGCTTTTAACCGAAGTGTTGCGTGATATGTGGCATTTTAATGGCGTTGTGGTTAGTGACCACGGTGCAATACGCGAACTGATTAATCATGGTGTGGCGAGCGATCCGAAAGATGCCGTGCGTGTTGCTATTAATGCTGGTATTGATATAAGCATGAACGATGAATATTTTTTACAGTTTTTACCAGAACTGGTCAAAGAAGGAGTCGTTACTGAAGCTCAAATCGATCAAGCTTGTCGTCATGTGCTTGAACTTAAATATGATATGGGATTATTTGACGATCCTCATCGTAATTTAGATCCTAACTTAGATATTGATACCATGTTTGCTGATAACCGTTTGCATCGCCAAGAAGCAAAAGAGGTGGCACGCCGTAGTATTGTTTTATTAAAAAACAACAATAACGTTCTGCCAATTTCTAAAAATGCAAAGATTGCAGTGGTAGGGCCATTAGCTGATTCAAAACGCGATATTTTGGGCAGTTGGTCAGCCGCCGGTCGAGCTAGTTTAGCGGTAACACCACTTGAAGGCATTAAGCATGCGGTGAATAATACCCAATCAGTAAACTATGCTTTTGGAGCCAATCTCTCAAATGATGCTAACCTATATCGTTTTCTAAATTTATATGCACAAACTACCAAATTTGATAATAGACCAGCGGATAAAATGATTGCTGAAGCGGTTGCCAAAGCTAAAAAAGCTGATGTAGTAATTGCGTTTGTTGGTGAAGCTCAAGGCATGGCACACGAGTCATCCAGTCGCACCGATATATCGTTACCTGCAAGCCAAAAACAGTTAATCAAAGCATTAAAAGCAACAGGTAAACCATTGGTAATTGCTTTGATGAATGGACGCCCTTTAACATTAACCGAAGAATATGCACAAGCTGATGCTATGCTTGAAACTTGGTATTTAGGTACAGAAGGCGGTAATGCTATCGCAGATGTATTGTTTGGTGATTATAATCCTTCAGGTAAATTACCTATGTCTTTTCCTCATAATGTTGGACA
This sequence comes from Gilliamella sp. W8136, assembly GCF_016101285.1. Lineage (NCBI taxonomy): Bacteria > Pseudomonadati > Pseudomonadota > Gammaproteobacteria > Orbales > Orbaceae > Gilliamella > Gilliamella sp. W8136. The sequence continues at coordinate 13,408 of NZ_JACFQU010000004.1, read as the reverse complement.
GATCCCCGTTTATTACAGCCATTTAAATACTGGACGACCTAGGGGAACTGAAAACATGGGTAAATATACAACTTCCTACTTTGACAGCCCTAACGAACCATTATTTCCATTTGGTTTTGGTTTGAGTTACACCGATTTCAATATTGATTTTGTTCTATCCAGCACTGAAATGACAAAGGACAGTGAAATAGTTGTAACCGCTAATATTGAAAACGTTGGTGATAAACTAGGAACCCAAACCGTACAACTGTATCTACAAGACATAACCGCGTCGGTGAGCCGTCCAGTCAAGCAACTTGTTGGTTTTGAAAATATTACTCTAAAACCGCATGAAAAAGGACAAATAAAATTTGTAATTAAATATGACATGTTAAAATTTTGGAATGATAAAATGCAATATGTTGCCGAACCTGGTAAATTTAATGTGTTCGTTGGCTCTGACTCGACAACTCATAATAAAAAGACGTTTACTTTATTAGACAAATAAGTCAGTAATTTTTTATCGAAATTTTTGATGGTTTCGATTTGGTAGCAATATTATGTTTGAATTTGATCTTGTATTACAGCTACTACAACAAATGTGTGTTTACTTAGTGATTGCTTATTTACTAAGTAAAACACCCATTGTTATTCCTCTTATGCAAGTTACTGTGCATTTACCTCACAAATTAGTTTGCTATTTTATCTTTTCTTTATTTTGTATTATGGGAAGCTATTTCGGCTTACATATTGAAGATACGATTGCTAATACCCGTGCTATAGGTGCTATTTTAGGTGGACTCCTTGGTGGGCCTATAGTTGGGTTTCTTGTGGGCATCACTGGTGGATTTCATCGCTATTTGATGGGTGGCATTACTGCCGAAAGTTGTATGTTATCAACAATTTTAACGGGTCTATTAAGTGGTCTGCTCCACTATGTATTAATGAAAAAAGGGCGGGTGGATCTTATTTATAATCCTTTTTTAGTCGGTATTTTAGGATTATTGGTAGAATCACTTGAAATGGTGTTAGTGCTTGTCATCTCTCGACCTTTTGATGTTGTTTCGCACGCTATCAGAAGTATTGCGGCTCCCATGATTGTTGCCAACAGTATTGGCGCTGCGATGTTTATGCGGATTTTATTAGATAGACGGGCAATATTTGAAAGATATACTTCGGCTTTTTCAGCTAAAGCATTAAAAATTGCTGTCAGCACCGAAGGTTTATTGCGTGATGGTTTTAATCAACATAATAGTACCAAAGTTGCTGAAATTATTTATCAACAACTTGATATAGGCGCGGTGTCGATCACCGATCGAGAAAAAATATTAGCTTTTATTGGTATTGGAGATGATCATCATAAACCTGGCACGTTAATAACATCCAATAGCACTTTAGAGGCGATTGAAAAAAATGAAGTACAATATCTTGATGGGATCCATCAACCTTATCAATGTTCAATAAGTAAAAATTGTCGTTTAGGCTCAACTTTGGTTATACCTCTTCGAGGTGAAAACAATACCGTTGTTGGTACAATTAAATTGTATGAGGCAAAAAATACCTTATTTAGTTCAATCAATCGAACGCTTGGCGAAGGTATCGCTAGCCTGTTGTCCGCACAAATTTTAGCTGGTCAAAATGAACACTATAAACAACTGCTGTCTAAAACTGAAATTAAATTACTGCATGCGCAAGTGAATCCTCACTTTTTATTTAATGCGTTAAATACTTTGCTTGCCGTCATACGTCGTGACAAAACGCAGGCCTCGCAATTAGTTCAAAATCTGTCTACTTTTTTTAGAAAAAACTTAAAAAGAACTGAAGAGATAGCCTCTTTAAAAGATGAACTTGAGCATGTTAATGCTTACTTACAAATTGAAAAAATGCGATTTATGGAGCAGTTGACTATCGAATTTGATATTCCAACCGAATTAGAATTTGTACAATTGCCGGCATTTTCACTACAACCCATTGTTGAAAATGCGATAAAACATGGTACTTCACAATTGATAGGTATAGGTAAAGTAATTATTCGCGCTCACGCCTACAGCCAATCGATAATATTAGAAGTAATTGATAATGCTGGTAATTACTGTGAAAATAAAAAAGATAATAAAGGATTAGGACTTAATCTTGTCGATAAACGAATTAAGATTCGTTATGGTGAAAAATATGGTATCAATATAGAATGTGAACCAGATAAGTATACTAAAGTAATGTTAACCTTGCCTTTGCAAAAGGATACGAATGTTCAATGTTAAAAGTTATTATTGTCGATGATGAATTACCCGCACGCGAAAATTTACGTTGCTTATTAGAAACTGATCCTGAAATATCTATTATTGCCGAATGTAATAATGCAATGGAAGCTATCCGTGAAATTCATCGGCTGCAACCAGATGTTGTTTTTTTGGATATTCAAATGCCCAAAATAAACGGTTTTGAAATGTTATCTATGCTTGACCCACAAACAAAGCCTAGAATCGTATTTTTAACTGCTTATGGTGAATTTGCTATCAAAGCATTTGAGGAACAAGCTTTTGATTATTTACTTAAACCAGTTGAACAAGAAAGATTGAATAAAACTCTCTATCGTTTACATCATCAATGTTTATTAGGAAATACTAACCAACTAAAAGAAGTAAATCAGGGTTTAAAATACATTCCATGTGTTGGTCATAATCGAATTTACTTGTTAAATTTGGAGGATGTCTTTTATGTTTCATCGAAAATCAGCGGAATTTATGTTTTTAATCAATCCAATAATGAATATTTTACTGAGTTAACCCTAAAAACACTTGAAGACAAAACACCTTTAATACGTTGTCATCGACAATACCTAGTTAATTTAAAAAAACTGAAAGAAATCCGTTTTAATGATGCTGGCGGTGTGGATGTCATTTTTATCAATGATATATCTGTTCCGGTCAGTCGCCGTTATTTAAAATTCCTTAAAGAAAAGTTAGGTCTATAACAATTGGACATAAGCATACTTCACGGGTAGATGTTTTACCAATAATGTTTTACCGCTTAGCGTCTAATTTTGACCACTCATAGTCTTAATCTAACCTGAAACTTAAATATTATTACTATTTTTACAAGTTAAAAATTACTATATTCTCGAACGTAAAAGGACCGTTAGTTGATATATTAATCCATTGAAATTATGTGGATTTAATCTTTGAGTAATGTTAAAAATTTTTTATTAATCATTCGTAACAATCGTTAAATAGCATCTGTTTTGATGGACTTAAGTATCAAACTAATTAATTTTAAACTTATAAAGAGAATTATTATGAATAATAAAGTCTTTAAGCATATTCCATGGCTAATCTTGGCCCTTGTTGGAGCATGTTGCCTTGCTGTTGTTGCCTTAAGGCGTGGTGAACATGTTAGTGCACTTTGGATTGTTGCCGCTTCGGTATCAATTTACCTTGTTGCATATCGTTATTACAGTTTGTATATCGCCTCAAAAGTGATGCAACTCGATCCTACTCGCGCAACTCCGGCTGTCATTAATAATGATGGTTTAAACTTTGTACCAACGAATAAATATGTCTTGTTTGGTCACCATTTTGCTGCTATTGCTGGTGCGGGTCCTCTTGTTGGTCCTGTTCTTGCAGCACAAGTAGGTTATTTACCGGGTACGCTTTGGTTACTTGCAGGGGTCGTTTTTGCTGGTGCGGTGCAAGACTTTATGGTTCTATTTTTATCTTCACGCCGTAATGGTTCATCATTGGGTGAAATGATAAAAGAAGAGATGGGGCCTTTTCCGGGAACCATTGCCTTATTTGGTTGTTTTTTAATTATGCTAATTATACTAGCCGTATTAGCATTAATCGTTGTTAAAGCATTAGCTGAAAGCCCTTGGGGGGTATTTACCGTCTGTTCAACTGTACCAATTGCCTTATTTATGGGTATTTATATGCGATTCCTTAGACCAGGAAGAGTTTTAGAAGTTTCAGTTATTGGTATTGTGTTATTAATCTTATCAATATGGTTTGGTGGTGTTATTGCTCATGACCCTTATTGGGGGCCAGCGTTAACGTTCAAGGCAACCACAATCACCTTTGTTCTTGTAGGTTATGCTTTAGTTTCTGCTATGTTACCAGTGTGGTTAATTTTAGCACCACGCGATTATTTAGCGACTTTCTTAAAAATCGGGGTAATTGTTGGTCTCGCAATAGGGATTGTTATTTTAAATCCTGATTTAAAAATGCCAGACGTTACTCAATATGTCGATGGTACAGGTCCTGTTTGGAAAGGTTCGTTGTTTCCATTCTTATTTATTACCATTGCTTGTGGTGCGGTTTCAGGATTCCATGCACTGATTTCATCAGGTACTACACCGAAATTATTGGCTAATGAAAACGACGCACGTTTTATTGGTTATGGTGCAATGTTAATGGAATCTTTCGTGGCAATGATGGCTTTAGTTGCAGCCTCAATTATTGAACCGGGTCTCTATTTTGCGATGAATACTCCGCCAGCAGCGTTAGGTATCACCATGCCAGATTTGCATAAACTTGGGACTGATGAAGCGCCAGTGATTTTGGCACAATTAAAGGATGTCACAACACATGCTGCTGCAACGGTAAGTTCTTGGGGATTTGTTATTTCACCTGAAGAAATCCTACAAACTGCAAAAGATATTGGTGAACCATCTGTATTAAATCGTGCTGGTGGCGCACCAACGTTAGCGGTGGGGATTGCTCATGTGTTCCATCAAATTCTTCCGGGTGCCAATATGGGCTTTTGGTACCATTTTGGGATCTTATTTGAAGCACTGTTTATCCTTACTGCATTAGATGCAGGTACGCGATCTGGTCGCTTCATGTTACAAGACTTATTAGGTAATTTTGTACCATTCTTGAAAAAAACAGATTCACTTGTAGCAGGCTTTATTGGTACATTAGGTTGTGTTGGTTTATGGGGTTATTTACTCTATCAAGGCGTTGTCGATCCATTAGGTGGTGTTAAGAGCTTATGGCCATTATTTGGTATCTCTAACCAAATGTTAGCAGCTGTTGCGCTTGTGCTTGCAACTGTTGTATTAATTAAGATGAAACGAGCCCAATATGTCTGGGTAACAATTATTCCAGCAATATGGTTATTAATTTGTACAACATGGGCATTAGCATTGAAATTATTTAGTAATGATCCGCAATTGGAAGGATTCTTCTATTTAGCAAGCGAGTATAAACGTCGTATCGCTGAGGGCGGTTCATTAACGCAACAGCAAATTGATAACATGCACCATATTGTAATCAACAATTATACTAATGCAGGCTTAAGCATTCTATTCTTGGTTGTTGTTTATAGCATTATCTTCTTTGGTATTAAGACAGCTTTAAAAGTTCGTAATAACAAACATAGAACTGATAAAGAAACCGCTTATGTACCTATTCCCGAAGGTGGTGTAAAAACGTCTATGTCACATTAGTTAATCATCATTAGGATGTTCTATTAATCAGGCATCCTAATGATAGTGATAAATAATCAATTTTCATTTTATGCTCATCAATCAATATCGGTTGATGAGCATTTTTAATAAATAAATTTACGGATTCAAAATAGATTGCTATTTACTTTTCCCTGATATGATTTTCTTGGAAAGATTTCCATGTTGATAGCTTTTGCTCGTTGACTAATTTTATCTTGCATGTAATGGCTAATGCTCTATTTTTTAGAAAGATATTGTCAGTTTTCTGATTTAATGATTATTAATTCATCAGGATAAAAGCAACATCAAAAATCTTGCCAATGATGTGAACTTTTCCTGCTTTTTTCGTGAAGCTTTATACTATCGGAAAGCCGTACCTTTGTATCCTCAAACCAAAAACCGTTCATTTAATACGACTTTTGGTTTTAATGATGTTTGATGATACGTATTGCCTTTAATTTGCTAATTTAATCTAAATGGTGGCGGCATCAATCACATAACGGAAGCGTGCTTTTTTCGCTACCACATCTTTCCACGCTTGATTAATTTGATTTGCGCTGATCATTTGAATTTGTGGGCGCACTCCCGTTTGAGAACAGAACTCCAAAAGCTCTTGAGTTTCAGCAATACCACCAATCAATGAAGCATTAAAATTCACTCGCGACTGTGACATTATAATATTGCTGATATCAAGCATAAAATTTTTCCCCATTCCGACCACGGTAAAATAACCAAATGGTTTCACAGTTGCCGCGTATTGTGCTGCATCAAACTGTTCTGGCACGGTGGCAATCATGTAATCTAATTTGCCTTTATAAGGTTGTAATTTACTAAGATCATCGACTAAAATCACTTCTTCTACACCAAGCTTACGGATATCTTGTTCTTTTTCAGCCGTAGTAGTAAAGGCATAGACTTTGGCCCCTTTGGCAATAGCAATTTTCACGGCTAAATGTCCTAAACCTCCAATGCCGACAACGCCGACTTTATCACCCTTATTAATTTTGTATTTCATCAATGGCGAATATGTTGTTATGCCAGCACACAATAATGGTGCGGCTTCTTGTAGTTTAATGTTTTCAGGAATATGTACCGCAAAATGATCGCGTACTACAATGTGACTGGAATAACCGCCTTGAGTGATTGAGGTTGGCTCACGGTTGTCTGGATTGCCATAGGTGAATAGCGTTTGATCATTGTCACAATGTTGTTCTAAACCATTTTTACAGCTTTCACATTCTAAACAAGAATCAACCATGCAGCCCACACCTGCACGATCACCTATTTTAAATTTGGTCACATTTTTCCCTACGGCAACAACAATGCCCACGATCTCATGACCCGGTACTTGCGGATAGGTCATTTTGCCCCAGTCGCCTTTTTCTTGATGAATATCTGAATGACAAATGCTAGCGTATTTGATTTCGATTAATATATCATTATCTCCTACAGGGCGACGTTCAAACTCCCATGGACGCAGTTCTCCCGATTCATCAAAAGCGGCGTAGGCTTTTGTTTTTACATTACCGCCTGTGTAATGATATTTCATTTGGGCGGTTGGGATAATTGAGGCAGTATGAGCAGACACCATACCTACTCCGACAGTGGCAGACAATTTTAAAAAATTACGTCGAGAAATTAATGTGTTCATAATTGAATCCTTATCCATTATTTAAAATGAGGTTGTTTTATTAGCAATTCACCTTTTTTATAAAGCTATCGATTACATTGTAATCTACTGAATGATCTCTTAAAATGACTAAAATAAGAAAACACAATTCCAAAAAATGAGATCATGAATTGAATCGTTTAGATGCGTTGAAATATTTTGTAGTAGCGGCAGAAGTATTGAGTTTTAAAAAAACCGCTGCGCAATTTTCTGTTTCACCACAGGTGATCACCCGAATGATTGCCGAATTAGAAAATGATTTGGGCGAACCACTATTTAAGCGAAATACCCGAAGCATTACGTTGACTGATTTTGGCGAGACGTTTATACCTAAAGCGGTGCATTTTTTGCAGGAAGAAGAGCAGTTATTTGGTTTGCCCAAAAATGCAAAAGATGAATTGCGTGGTACAGTTCGAATCACTTTACCGCCGTATCCATATTTCGACCGAATTCTATACCAATTATTGACCGCACTGGCTCTATATCCACAGATTAATATCGAATGGCGGACGGATTTTGAAATTCTTAAAGCTGTAGACGACCAAATCGATATCGGTATTCGCATTAGTAAAACGCCCAACGAACATTGGATTGCTAAAAAAATCTATGTTATGCAAGAGCCGATTGTTGTATCACCTAAACTTATCACCCAAACAGGTTTGCCAAAAGATATATTTGAATTGGCACAAAAATTTCCTGTAGGGAATATTTTTAATTCAAGTACTGGTAAAGCATGGGATTGGATTATAGGTGATTTGCCAATACCTCTGGTCAATCCTTGTGTCGTTACTACCGATTTAAAGAGCTTACTGCAAGCTACATTAGCAGGTCGAATTTTTGCGCCGATTGCTCGCCAAGATTGCCAGCATTATCTTGACTCAGGAGAGCTGGTCGTTGTGTTCGATAATTACGAAAATGAAATATGGTCATTTTATCTTTACAGGCCAAATCAAACAATTACCCCTAAACGGGTATTACTTGTTTATGAAATATTAGAACAACTTTTAACGGAATCGACTACTTAAAATACCAATACCAATTTTTTAGTGACCCAAACCCAAAGATAAATTTATATATCAGTTTTAAATTATTCGTTATAAAAAATATCATTTTTAGTCTAATAATTTAAAACACTAGGTTTCATCTTAGGCAATTAATGAGGATATTCTTGTCTAGGGCATCGGGATTTAATTATCAAAATAACATAATAATATTTAGTTTCGAATGTATGAATTAAGAGAATTTTACCGAACAAATACTCGTTTTAACTATTGAGTATATTGCGATTATGACCATAAAAAAACGCGTCAATGACGCGTCTTGTAATTAAATTGTTTCTGTGATTAATTCAACCAATACAGTATCACTCATGATTTAATGGTTTTACATGCAAAGTTAAACCATTAATTGAAATAACCTCAACTGATTGACCAACGTCGAGATCTTTATCACATCTTGCTGACCAAGTCCCATCTTTAATTTTAACTCGCCCTGAACCATTAATAATCGCATCGGTAACAACCGTTTTAATGCCAATTAACTCCTGTTGAGGTTGGTTGATCTGATTTTTTTGTGATTTATTGTGATCTCGTTTTTTTAATACAACCCACCAAATATAAGCTGAAGTGAGAGTGAAAATCGAAAAAAGGATCCATAAAACAGGCCAAGATAAAGGTAAAATACAAGCGATTAAACCAACAACAATGGCTGCAATTCCACTCCAGAGTGCATATCCGCCCGTTCCTAATAGTTCAGCAATCAGCAACAGACCGCCTAAAGCGATAAATACCCAGTGAGGAGAATCATAAATAACCATTAAAAAATCAGACATTGGTTTTACCTTTCATTTATTGATTGAAATATATTTTTCAATTATCTCCTAGCTAATTGATTATCAGCTAGGAAATTTGTGTTACTTAAACTTAATTTAATACCGATTATTTAGAATTTTTAATTAATTCCGCAATACCGCCAATGCTTCCCATCAGAGATGAAGCGTCAAGCGGCATCATTACCACTTTACTGTTATCTGAAGCGCCGATCTGTTGTAATGCCTCAGTATATTTTTGGGCAACAAAGTAGTTAATTGCATTAATATTACCAGCGGCAATCGCATCCGAAACCATTTGTGTCGCTTTTGCTTCCGCTTCTGCGGCACGTTCACGAGCCTCAGCTTGTAAAAATGCGGCTTGTTTTTCACCCTCGGCTTTTAAAATTTCTGACTGTTTTTCACCCTCGGAACGTAAAATAGCGGCTTGGCGGATCCCCTCAGCTTCTAGAATTTCAGCACGCTTATTACGCTCAGCTTTCATCTGTGCATTCATGGCTGCAATCAACTCTGCCGGTGGGCGCACATCTCTAATTTCAATACGGGTAATTTTAATGCCCCAAGGACTGGTTGCATCATCAACAATACTCAGTAATTTTGAGTTAATGTGGTCACGTTGCGATAACATCTCATCAAGTTCCATACTACCGAGTACGGTACGAATGTTGGTCATCATAAGATTGATCACAGCACGTTCAAGTTGATTGACTTGATAAGCGGCTCTTGCAGCATCTTGTACTTGAATAAAGCAAACTGCATCAATTTGCACATTAGCATTATCTTTAGAAATGACTTCTTGAGATGGAATATCAAGCACTTGTTCCATCATATTAATTTTACGACCTACACCATCCATAAAAGGAATAATAATATTTAAACCCGGTTCAAGAGTGTGAGTATATTTACCAAAACGCTCAATAGTGTATTGGTATCCTTGTGGCACAATGGTAATGGCTTTAAAAACAGTTACTACAGCAAGTAAAACAATTACTGCAATAAGAAGATAAAATATAGGCATAAGTTAAATTCTCAGGATTTTGGAGATAATTTAAAAGTGTAAATCATTTTAATCGCTATAAGGTACTTTGACAAATTATTAATTTACATAACTATATGAAATTAAAATAGCTTCTTGCATTGATTCTACTTATAAACATAAACATATTTATAACAAAATTGTTCAAAATAAAATCCATTAACAAAATGTTTTCGTATTTTATTTAACTGTTGATAAAATCAAATGACTAAAAAGTATACCTAATATTATTAACAGTGTAATAGCTAAAATACTATTAATTGAATATAAAAATAATAAAAAAGGAATTGGAATGGAACAACAAAATATAGAATTAAAAATCCAACAACGAATTGAACGACTCAAAAAAATTACTCGGAAAGATGGTCAAGATGGTGATGAGGAATATGCACTAGCTCAATTTGAATTGGGTACAATTTATTACGAATATAAAAAAGATTGGCGGCAAGCGATAAAACATCTTTTAAATATTAAACAGGCGGATAATCCAGAAATATATGCTAATGCACAATTGAATTTAGGTTTTATCTATCAAGAAGAAGAATTTAACATTGAGATGGCTGAACAATGTTATTTAAATGTTAAAAAGGAAGATAATCCTAAGGTATATGCTCAAGCACAATGTAAATTAGGTGTTATCTACCAAACAGTAAAGTATAACATTGAGATGGCTGAACAATGTTATTTAAATGTTAAAAAGGAAGATAATCCTAAGTTATATGCTCAAGCACAATGTAAATTAGGTGATATTTACCGAAAAGAAAAACATAACATTAAGCAGGCTGAGCACTATTATTTAAAGGTTAAAAAGGATGATAATCCAGAGGCATATGCTCAAGCACAATTGAATCTAGGTATTATTTGCCAGAATGAAAACAATAACATTGAGAAGGCTGAACAATGTTATATAAATGTTGAAAAGCAAGATAATCCAGAGGCATATGCTCAAGCACAATTGAATCTAGGTATTATTTGCCAGAATGAAAACAATAATATTGAGAAAGCTGAACAATATTATATAAATGTTAAAAAGAAAGACAATCCAAAGGCATATGCTCAAGCACAATTATATTTAGGGATTATTTACCAATATGAATATAATAATTATAATCGGGCGGAAGAATATTATTCAAATATTGAAAAGCAATATTATCTAGATAATCTAAGAGTATATGCTACAGCACAAGTGTATTTAGGTATTATTTACCAATATGAATATAATAATTTTAATCGGGCAGAAGAATATTATTCAAGTATTGAAAAGCAAGATAATTCAGTGGCATATGCTGTGGCACAATTTAATTTAGGTGTTATTTATCAAAATAAACAAAATATTGAACTAGCTGAATATTTTTATTTTAATGTTGAAAAGGAGGATAATCCAGGGATATATGAATTTGCACAATTTTATTTAGGTGATATTTACCAAAATCAACATAATATTGAGAAGGCCGAACGCTGTTATTTGAATATTGGAAAGCAAAATAATCCAATAATATATTCTTATGTACAATGGATATTAGGTGATAATGTTTTCTTTAACAAAACAAAAGTTAAATTAAAATCAGCGGAAGAGTATTATCAAAATGTGGTTTATTATGATGATATTTTTGGAATTTATATTGTTGCTCAAATGATGTTATCTGTGATTAGCAATAAAGATTCATCAATATTTGAAAAAAAACAAAGGGATAATCTTGTTGCTAAAATTTGTGATATTAGAGAATTAACACTTCACATACAAAAAGAACTACTTGTAGAGTTTAATTTAAATGAATCTGAAAATAATGATGGACTAATATTTGAACGGCAAGTGGCTCATTATACAAAACCAGAAGTGTTATTTAACCTTTTAAAAAATAAAAATAAACCAAGTGATTTTCGTTTAAATGTGGTGGATTTTATGAATGATCCAACTGAAAACAAAGTTTTAACTGACTCGTTAGGTGTTAAGACTGAAAAAGATAATGAAATCAAAACTTTTTTAGCTAGTTTTTCATTTAATCATAATTCATTAAATCAATTCAGGCTTTATGGTAATGAAAACAATATTGTCGGTTCAAGTGTCAGTTTGGTTTTTAATAAAAAGTTTTTTGGTGATGATATTAATAGAAGTATTAATCCTGAGAGTATTAATCATTTGTTCAATAATACTGCTTTAGGTTTACCAATAAATGATTCAGCTAAAAGCGTAGTGACAACTATGGGATTAAATAATTCAAATGATAATTTGAATCATAAGAACGATAAAACCGAGAATAATTTAAACGAAAATTCAGACCTAAAAAACTCTGAAACTGTTACTGAAAAAAATATTACATCTTCTGTTGGTTCTTTGCCATTATTCCGTTGTCTCTATTTTGATCCAAAAAATGGTTACATTAGTATTGCTAAACGTAACAAGTACTCCTTTTATTTAGAACATCAAAGTGATTCTGCTGAAAATATTGATGCTAAGTGGAATAATTATTTAGACTCGCTAAATGAAGAAGCAAAAATAAATACAGTTAGAAAAAAATTACAGCAAATTGAAGAAATTATTCATTCTTTGAAAAATCCTGAAGAACCTAAGCAAAAAGAGATAATCGAAAAAATAACTAATTTGGATCAATTGATTGCTTTAGCATTGATGCCTATCTCATGCTTAGTCAAGCATGCCGCCTTTGAGGATGAAGATGAATGTCGGATGTTTTATATTACCAATATTGCTGATGAGTTAATACAAGCACCGAAAGATTATGCTTATGCAAATAGTCTATTTGTTAATTATGGCAAAATAGAAGATTATCTTGAAAAGATCTACTTAGGTCCTCAATGTCAACCTCACCATAAATTGTGGATCACAAACCATGTGAGAACCTCTCAATCTAAAACCAGAAGTAAGCCGATTAAAGTAGTTCAATCGGAAATGCCATTACGTTAACAATAAAAAGCGCGGATTAATCAATGAAGTGACCCCCAATAGTTGGACAACCAATAACTGGGGGTCTTTTTATGTCAAAATATAGTCGAGATTTAAAAATTATCATAGCTAATGAATTCTTATCAGGAGAATCATCGGAAATTCTTTCAAAAAAATATGCGATATCTTCTAGTCAGATTCGGTATTGGTCGCAAGTGGTTGCGATTCATGGCGATAACTCCTTTCAACCAACACCTCATTTACGTGATGCCGAAGCAAGATTACAAGCACTAAAATTAATGTGGACAAATAATTGGTCTCTCGGGCACACTAGTGCTATGCTTAATTTAAGCTCCCCCGGTCTTCTATTTGTTTGGCTTGATAGATATTATAAAAAAGGTTTCCGGGGGCTTGAATATCGTTCCAGAGGAAGACCCTGTATGAAGCGAACCCGTATTGAACCCACTCACAGTGATGATGAAAAAACAATTGAAGCATTAAAAGAGGAAATAGCTTATCTACGAGCAGAAAATGCTGTTCTAAAAAAGTTA
>NZ_JACFQU010000046.1:0-882 GCF_016101285.1 Gilliamella sp. W8136 | reverse complement strand
TCCTTTATGGCCTTTATATTCAACATTAATTGGAGGATGGGCTATATTATTATATTTAGGAAATCGATATTCTTCTGGAATGCTACCTAATTCAAAATATTCTTCTGAATAAGTATTTTGTATGGTAAAAATTAAACTTAATAACATAAACAGTACTATTTTATATCTCATTGCAACTCCTTATTTGAATGAAACAGAATTAAAAACTTTTGCTTTATTTAGTTTTTCTAACCAACAATTTTATATTCTGTTTTCATCCTTGACCTATTTGTATCGAGATTGAGTGTTGTTATCATCCAATTTTGTTCATGATGATATGCCAACAATGATTTGACTGTGCTATTGAATAAGTTATTACCTAGAAAAGTAATTGCTCCAAATTTCGTTATTCTTTTCTCGGTTAATTTTATTTTCACCATTCAATAGCTAAAATTTATATGAATTATTAAGATATTTTATTAATCCCTCTTTCGTTGAAAATTCACAACGTCTATCGGTTTCAAAATCATCAATACAAGTGATTTTTGATAGGAGTTCATTATCACCTAAAAAAAACAACACCCTTAGTATACCATCATCTTCTATATATAAAGGTAATTCAGTAAAGTTATAACTGTACGATTTGTTTGGTGTTATAGTATCTTTAAGCAACATATAAATATATTTTTTACCTGTTTTTTTATCAGTATATTCAAAAGCGCTTACTAGTTCTTCATCACCATATTGATATGTATAAAGTTCGTACGCTTTATTCAATTCTTTATTATTATTTGTTAAAAAATACACCTCTAAATTACGCTTTCCATCTTCAAAAGTATTACTAAGAAACATCGCTGTTCCTTTATGGCCTTTATATTCAACATTAATTGGAGGATGGGCTAT
>NZ_JACFQU010000045.1:0-910 GCF_016101285.1 Gilliamella sp. W8136 | reverse complement strand
AAGGCAGAAATAACACACACCATAAAATACTAAATAATTTAATTCTGGCGTGCTGTATTTTCTAATAAATAGTCGATAACACCACCAGTAACTCAGTAATCCTCCGATAAGATTAAACAAAACTATAATAAATAGATTAATGGTTTTCATTGATTAATTTTTCCCTTAAGTCTTTTTAACTCTTTTTTCAATCCATAAAAACGAGTAATGGCAACATAATAAAATTACTGGATAGATAATAAAATTCAGGGTCATAAGTGATGACATAAATAAATCATAGAGATCGAATTCTAAATATTGGCGCGCATTAACAAATAAAATGAATGGATTAACAATCCATGAAATAAAACTAATTAAGACAGCGATGAGAACACCTGAAACCAATAATATGACAGGCCGATTAACTTTATTTAATATAAAAAATGCAATAAGTATAAAACTGAAGTAACACACTCCATAAAATATTAAATACAGCGATTCAGGCGTGCTGTATTTTCTAATAAATAATCGATAACACCACTGGTAACTCAGTAATCCTCCGATAAAATTAAACAACACTATAATAGATAGATTAATGGTTTTCATTGATTAATTTTTCTCTTAAGTCTTTTTAACTGTTTTTTCAATCCATAAAAACGAGTAATGACAACCTAATAAAATTACTGGATAGATAATAAAATTGAGGGTCATAAGTGAAGTTATAAACAAATATCCAAAAAAAGCCTCAATATTTAGAGCCGATCCTTGATAATTACCTAAAATAAAAGGTGTAATCATCCATGAGATAAAAGTAATTACAATCCCAATAATTGCGCCGATACTTAACAATCCAAAAGGTTTTTTTATTTTATTTAATATCCAGATTGAAATAAGAATAAGGCAGAAATAACACACACCATAAAATACTAAA
>NZ_JACFQU010000044.1:0-923 GCF_016101285.1 Gilliamella sp. W8136 | reverse complement strand
CAATTACTTCTACCCAATCAGGTATGTTAGGGGTACGGCAATAATAGCAGGCATTAGGATCTAGTTTTTTTATTCTTTCAAATTCAGGAGTTTGCGGATCTTCATACAGTTCAGGATCACCTGAGCGATTGAGTTTTTTAAAACGATCATGTTCCTCTACACTACTATGCAACCAAGGTTTCGGATAACCTAAAGTAGCAAAAATTCTATTGCTAATAAAAGAGTAGCGCCCCCCTGCTAAGAAAAAAAATATGAGAGAAACAATCAAGAACATACTGAAATTTGAAAGTGTAATAATGATGAAATTATTAATATAATCTCTTTCTATACTAATGAATATTAAAATTAATGAGATTATATAAGTCAATAAACACAATACACCTGAAATTATAGCACTAACTTTTAACTGTAATAATGTCGGTACACCTACTGATCTTGGAAAATATAAAGCATGATATTGAGGCATTCGTACTGCGTAGGATTGATATTGGTTCGAGTCAATTTGCTTAACTACCATTTCAACATAATCTCCCTCTTTAAAACTAACATGCTCTATATTTCCCAATACTTCTTTTTTACCAACATAACAATAAAAAGTCTTTCCTTTTAAAGTAATACTACCTGCGGTTAATGAACCAATAATAGCAGCAATTAATTCAAAAGCCCCAATAATCATAAACCCGAATAAAGCTAGCCAACCAATATTATCCGAACGTAACTCTTTGGGATCGTCAAATACATGTAATTGACTAACTGTCCCTTTTAATAAACTATATTTAGCCATTATTCTAATCTTGAATTGATAATTCTTTTTGGTCTTTTAAATTAGGCGTATATCCTCGCTCATCAATTACTTCTACCCAATCAGGTATGTTAGGGGTACGGCAATAATAGCAGGCATTAGGATCTAGTTTTTTTATTCT
>NZ_JACFQU010000043.1:0-982 GCF_016101285.1 Gilliamella sp. W8136 | reverse complement strand
ATAAATAAAGCGTCTGCTTTCGCTTTTTGTTTTGGCTTCGTAACCAGTGATTTAATTTAATAAATCAGAAGTTACGTTATCATACATTTAGCCACTACAAAAATTATTTACCAATAAAAATAAGATCATTTACTAATTTTTCATTATCGTAAGTTATATCATTAAGTCTTTTTTTGTATATTTCACAAAGATCATAAATCGAAATTTCTTTAACTTTTACATTATCAAAATCACTTAATTCTTTGCTTTCACCTTTAGTTATTATCCATACCTGTTTACTTTTTCCTGTTAATTGAATAGTTTTAGGTGTAATTCCACCATCAATTTTTTTTGTATTAAAGGTTAATTGAGCTTTTTGACTTAATTTATTAATATAGTTTTCAATTTGCTCTTCTTTAAATGATTCAAAATTTCCTTGTAAAGTGCAGTCATACATTACAGCTAAATTTTCTATTATAAAAAAACCATCAGCCTTGCCAGCTTGATTAATTCGATCAAATTGAAATGTTTTATTAACTCCAATAGTTTTTAATAAAATAAAGACTGAATCTTCAAATTCTGAAGGATCGTTAATTAATTTTATTTTGTTAATTGAATCAATTAGATAAGATTTATACTCTTCAACGCCTATTTTATTTACAATTTCGTTACTGTCATTAATGCTGTCAGCATCTGATTTTATGATTTTTATTTCTGTAGCAAACCGTTGTCCAGATTCTTTATCATGGTTAGTAAATGAAACTTTCATTCCAATAGATATGTCTTCTATAGGAAGATTATCAAAATCTTTTTTTTTAAAATAATAATCATTTCCTTCATCTAACGCTCTAATAAAACCAAAGTAATAATCTTCATTATTTTTATCTCTATAAAGGCTTTTAATTTGACTTATCACTTATGAATCTCCTTATTTAAGTAAAAAATAAACTTATAATCAAAATTTAAACATAATAGCAGGATTATTACCATTAAACTATCGTTA
>NZ_JACFQU010000042.1:0-1199 GCF_016101285.1 Gilliamella sp. W8136 | reverse complement strand
AGCCAACCGATAAAGGTAAGGCCTATTTATCAAGTTTTGATAGTATGGCAATGGCAATTAATGACTACATGGTGGCAAGAAGTGGAGTTTATGCCGTTATACACTTAGGAAGTTCAACCTTTTATTCAGATAAAACACGAGCAAATAAAGATGTAATGGCGGCCACTTCCGGAATTGTGACGACATTCCCAATTTTTATGGCAGTTGACTCAGCGAGTAAAGAGGTTTATATATCACTTGGTTTGCCGAATTACAATGATTTGTTTAGTGATTATGAGGGTATGCTTCGTTTTTATGATGCTGAAAGCAACGAAGTGGCTATAGTTAAAATTAGTAAAGGGAAGAAATATCCGATACTGGAATTTGTTGATAATTCGCCAACGGATATTTTGGTTAAACGCCCCGAGCCTTTAGAGCCAGTGACCCGAGAAAAAGATTTGAGAAAAAGTAAAGTTGGCCGAGTTGAATCCTATAAAGATGCCGCAGATGAAGAAGGTAAAAATTTAGGGTATTTTCAAATTTATTATAAAACGGGTGAATGTTATTTCCCTGTTGATAGTGAAATCTATATGCAAGTGCTATATTGGCCTAAAGGAAAAACGATCAAAAATGACCAAAATAAAAGTGTTGAAACTCATCCAATAGTGATACATGATACTGTAAAAAGCGAGATATTCTCATGAAATTAAATTTAATTAAAATAAGCCAATTAATAATTATGGTTTTAACTATTAGTACTTTATTGGGTTGCTATAACAAAGAAGAGTTTAAGCGAAGAATTAAAGATGGTTGGGACAAAGTGCATGCTAGTACTATACTAAAAGGCGACTTTTGCTACTATGTAGGTGACGTAAAATTCCCTTATACCGATGAGCCAGTATTAGAAGATGATATTCAGTGGGATATTTGGAATAAGGAAGATCTTGCCAAAACATTGCCTTTATTTGCTGAGATTGGCTTATTAATTCGTGAGCCGGTAGAAGGACACCCCGAACTTTATCATTATGAGGTGACCGAATTAGGGGAAAAGTACCGTTATCAAGATATTATTACAAATGGGCCCCGACCAATATATAAAAATTACTTTTGTTATGGTCAGATAGTGGTAGGGGACGTAACAGATGTCGAAAAAAATGAATATACACGTGCAAAGGGTTATAGTTACAATCAAACCAATTTTTATGTTACTTATAATTATC
>NZ_JACFQU010000041.1:0-1347 GCF_016101285.1 Gilliamella sp. W8136 | reverse complement strand
TTAATATCATTACCCCCTCATCAATTCCGGCAATCGCACTGCCTTTGATGCGGATATGTTGACCCGGAGCTAAATTGGCCTGATTACTTTTACCCCGGATAACAATTTGACGGCTAATGGCGTGTTCATGGCGAATGCGGGCATACCATTCTCCACTTTCAACACCATTACCGGTGTTAGCTTGATTACGGTCAATATCACTGCTATTGTTATTACCAGAGTTATCGCTATTATTGTCGTTGTCATTACTATTGCCGTTACTGCCTTGACTGTCATCGGTATCGATATCACCACTGTTTCCATCATCATCGTCACCATTATTATTGTTGGTGTCACTATCAATTCCATTATTGCTGTCACCATTGGTATTTAACCCTTTATAGTGCTCATCATAACGATAATCGGTACCGTAAGTGGTGTTATCTTTTTGTTGGCTGTTAACATTACCCAGTAAATTCGCCTGCGCATCGCGGTAGTTATAATCTTGTACTTGTACCGAAGCTTCCACCATCTGACTGTGTAAGGTTATATCCCAGACACTTTCAACGCCATTATCCAGTGTACCGCTCGGTTGTTTGTACACAATATCAGCCACCTGCTGATAACCTTGCTCATAATCACTGATGACCATCACATCGCAATTATGTTCACCATGGGTTTCAAACCGAAAATAGACCCCCACATCAGCAAGCAGTCTTTGAATAAATTCAAGGTCACTCTCTTGCCACTGGGTGATAAATTCACGTTCAGGGTATTGCTCTTTAAGTGCTAAACGATAATCAATCCCGGTATAACCATGACCACGCAAGACCTCTTCAACGACGCTGATAACGCTTTGATTCTGAAAAATAGCACAGTTATGACTTAATGCCAGTTTGGCTAATTGCGAGGATAAGACAACCTGATAACGAGCTTCATCGTTACTGACTGATAATTGACTGAACTGGGTTATCACACCATAAAGAGTGCGTGAACTGCCCTGAGATAATAGTGAGTTTAAGGAATTAAGTGGATTTAGTTGCGTTAAAGAGTTAAGTGAATCGAGTGGATTGGATTGTTTAAGCTTATCTAACTGTTTTAATGGCTCAGACTGTTTTAATGCATCTAATGGATTAGCAGAGGTTAAGGAATTAAGTGCATTAAGTCCTTTGGCGGTAAAATCGCTTAAACGGCTAGAATTAGCAGGATTAAAACTCAAACGGGCATTTTGATTAAGAAAGGATTCAACAGAAAGTTGTTTATCCGAGCTGGTGAAAGTAATCGTATAGTGCCAAGGCTGATTAAGTTGCTCATTACCCTCAACCTGTAGGATTGAAACCTCAGCAGATAAACCATCAATATTTAACG
>NZ_JACFQU010000040.1:0-1380 GCF_016101285.1 Gilliamella sp. W8136 | reverse complement strand
AAGTCGTTGCTGATTTAAAAAATCGCTATCAACCATTCCCTTTAACTGAAGTACAACGTGCTTACTGGATGGGGCAAGCACCCGGTCTGCCTCTAAACTGTGGTACTCACTATTTAGTCGAGCTAGATGGTACCAATGTTGATCTAGCAAAGTTTAATCAAGCATGGAATCAATTAGTTCGATACCATGAAATGATGCGAGTTACCATAGATACAGATGGTAACCAAACTATCTTACAACATGCTGTTCCTGTCGAATTATATACTATTTCTCTGAACACAAATTCAGCCGCAAAAGCCCAACAAATCATTCATGATTATTGGCAACAACAACGTTTAGCTAAGAACTATAATCATCACCTCTATGCAATTGAATATGGTCAGCAACGTTGTCGTATTGGCATTATTTTTAACTACCTTACCTTAGATGGTTTTAGCATTAAATTGATTCTGCAACAACTGGCTATGCTATATGAAAATAGTAATGCAACCCTGCCAGCTTTAGATTTATCATTTAGAGATTTTGTCACTCAAATAGAAACTGACAATAGAACAAAAAATAATGATAAAACTTTTTGGTTAGAGAAGTTAAATACATTACCTTTAGCACCACAACTGCCTATAGCAAAACAACCAGAACAAATTAATCAAGTTATTTTTAAACGTTATAGTCATCGGTTATCAGCTAATCAGTGGTCACAACTAAAATCTAAAGCACGACAACACCAGCTAACCCTTTCGGTTATCTTGTTGACTGCCTATGCTCATATTCTTGCACAATGGTCTGCAAACCAACCTCTATCGATCAATTTAACTCTTTTTGATAGACCAAATATTCATCCACAGATTAATCAAATTGCAGGCGATTTCACTACCCTTGCCCCAGTGGGTTATTACCCCAATAGTGCACATTCTGTTATTGAGCAAGCTAAAGCAATGCAACAAGAAATTGTCGACGCATTAGAGCATAAAACCATATCTTCTATTTGGATACAAAGAGAGCGTTCTAAAACGATGGGTATGACTACTGCTGCCTTACCTGTAGTGTTTACAAGTACTCTTGGTTTAGGACAAGATTTATTTGTAACGCAAAACCAAAGTTTTCCTGCTTTTGTAAGTGGTGGTTTATCAGAAACACCACAGGTATGGCTAGACCATCAGCTTTATGAATTTGATGGTGAGTTGGATCTTTCTTGGGACGCAGTGGAGGAACTATTTCCTATTGGTATGCTTGATCAAATGTTTAATAGTTATATCCAACTATTAAATCAATTTATTGAACAAGATTGGCAACAGCCTATCGTTACTCTATTACCTACGGCACAACAGTTAATTAGAAAACAGATTAACGCAGTTACTGCGCCTTTACCCTCCACCACTC
>NZ_JACFQU010000039.1:0-1380 GCF_016101285.1 Gilliamella sp. W8136 | reverse complement strand
AAGTCGTTGCTGATTTAAAAAATCGCTATCAACCATTCCCTTTAACTGAAGTACAACGTGCTTACTGGATGGGGCAAGCACCCGGCCTGCCTTTAAACTGTGGTACTCACTATTTAGTCGAACTAGATGGAGAAAGAATAGATTTACAAAGATTAACGGTAGCTTGGAATAAATTAGTAGAACGTCATGATATGTTGCATACGATCGTTACACAACAAGCAGAACAGCAAATTTTACCAGAATGGCCTGTATATACCATTGCCCAAACACAACATGACAATCTATTAGAAGTAAAAAAGAGTGTTGCCGAATGGTGGCAACAACAGCAAAATGAAAAGTATAGCTTACCTTTTGCCATACACAGCTTTAACTATTCTGATAACCGCAATTATTTAGCTATCATATTTAATTACATGAATTTAGATGGTTTTAGTATTAAGTTAGTCTTAAAAGAATTAGCTGATTTCTATCAAAATCCAGATTTACAATTACCTAAACTCACTTTATCGTTTAGAGATTATGTTACTCAAGTTAACTATTCAACCGATGCCTTACAGAGAGCAGAAGCATACTGGCGCAACCGTATGGCAACTTTACCTGCTGCCCCACCATTACCAGTAAGAATTGATCCACAACAAATTAAACAGTCTAAGTTTATTCGTAAAACGGCCAAATTGAATCATCAAACTTTTGCTGCTTTATGTAATATTGCTAAAAATCATAGTTTAACACCTTCAGTTATTATTATGTTGATCTATGCTGAGGTACTCAGTCAATACAGTGGTGGTCAAGCTATTACGATTAATATGACACTGTTCGATAGACAACCTGTACATCCAGAAATCTATCAAATTACAGGTGATTTTACTTCATTATTACCTATTGCTTACTCACCTGATGCAACAAAATCATTATTAAATCAAGCCCAATGTTTGCAAGAAGAACTCGCTACAGCACTCGATCACCGGGAAATATCTTCTATTTGGGTACAAAGAGAGCTAGCCCGCAATAAGGGAATTAATTCTGGATCCCTACCGATTGTCTTTACGAGTACATTAGGAATTGCCGATGAATTATTACAAGATAGTGAACAACAAGGATTTTTACAGCTAACTGGCTCTGGTTTATCAGAAACTCCACAGGTATGGTTAGATCATCAATTATATCAATTAGAAGGAGGTTTATTACTATCTTGGGATGCAGTAGAAGACCTATTCCCTGAGGGGTTGCTCGATCAAATGTTTAATAGTTATATCCAACTATTAAATCAATTTATTGAACAAGATTGGCAACAACCTATCGTTACTCTATTACCTACGGCACAACAGTTAATTAGAAAACAGATTAACGCAGTTACTGCGCCTTTACCCTCCACCACTC
>NZ_JACFQU010000003.1:0-215774 GCF_016101285.1 Gilliamella sp. W8136 | reverse complement strand
GGGCTTTATGTTGCCAATACTGCTTTTGGATATACTCGCTGAGTTTGGTTGATTTGTTTGCTCTTTTTAACCAAGCATAATAACCTGATGAACTGACACCAAGTAATGAGCATATCCTAGTAACGGGATAGCAGATTAAATGGTTTTTCATATAAGCGTACTTCACCGACTTGGATTGTTGATGAAGTACACATGCGCCTTTTTTAGTATATCATTGGCCATTTTCAGTTCTTTAATCTCTTTTTCTAACACCATAATCCGCTGTTGCTCAGCCGTTAACTCTCGACGGCTGGTTTTATTCGGGGAAAGTTGCCTAATCCATTTATCTAGGGTTGATTTACCCACACCTAGATGGTTGGCAAGTTCGCTGATAGAAAGGTGTGCATTAGATAACGCATAATCCACTGATTGTTGTTTGAATTCGATACTAAATTTTTTGACCATGATATTTGTCTCCTATGATTTTTGTTTATATCATAGAGGCGACTTTTGTCCACTTTTTTGGCGAGGATCAGTAATCTAGGGTTATTCCATGTGATTTTGCCCAGCTTGTAAATCTGTTTGAGGTAAATTCTGTGCCATTATCAACGCGTATTTTTAATGGATAACCGTGATATTGAGCCAGTCTGTCTAAATAACGGGTAATTCTACCTGCCGATAAACTGACCGCAATATCAATGCCTAATGCCTCTCGATTAAAGTCATCAATAACATTAAAGGTTTTAAATCGGCGGTGATTTTGAGAACTATCACTCATAAAATCCATTGACCAACATTCTCCCAAACGACTTGGTACTGATAATGGCTCTGGATAACTGTTCATTATTTTGTGTACTTCCTAAATATAAATATTCTTTATTTGAAGAGTCAATAAATACCTCTTGACCCAATAGTAATTTAGGAAAAATCAATAAAATTAAAACTAGAAATTTCATAGAATTGCCTTATTTTTTATGAGGATTACCATCTAAAACAAGGGAATATAGATAATTATCCTTTGTATATAATTTGTTAGATTCAGCCTTGTCACCAACAACGTTCATGATTAAATTGTTAATGATTATTTATAAGTATTTTTTTATCAACTTGGATTAATCTCTAGAAATATTCACCTTTATCCGAAAATCAAATAGACAATTATCTATTTTTAGAGCGTATTTTTTTTGTCTTAATCTTAGAAGCCAGTTGACAAGCATCGGTTAAATCATTTTTGCAAGCTTGATTAAGCCACAATAATGCTTGCTGGTAATTTGATTGAGCCATTTGAATAATACCTAAGTTAAGTTGAGCAAACGCATTATTTTTTTGTGCTGCTTTTTTATACCAATAAACTCCTTTTTTGTAGCTATCTAAATCTGAACCCAATCCACTAGTTGTTAAATATAAATTACCTAATTCAACTTGCGCAGGTATATAATCTTGTTGAGCCGATTTTTCTAAAAAATATAATGCTTTTGAACTGTCTGATTTAACATCAAATCCAAATCGATAATTTATGCCTAATTCATATTGAGCTTTTGCATGATTTTGTTTTGCGGCTTTTTCTAACCAAATAAACGATTTTTCAGAGTCACCGCGCTCTGAATAAATAACCGATAAAGCAAATTCAGCTTCTACATATCCTTGTTCTGCTGATTGCTGATACCAATAAAAAATTTTATCATTATATTCTTCATCAACGTTTTTCGATAACAACAAATTTGCTAAATGATACTGAGCAACCTTATCTCCATTTTCTGCTTTAATGATTAAATTATTTTCGTTATCAATATCAGCCTTTGCAAGATTTATTACCAACAAAATGCAAGTTAATCCGACTGCTGTAATAAATTTTTTATTGAGGTATTTCATTAAGTTCTTCTTCCTCTGTTTCATATAAATTAGCATAATTATATATTTTTTTAGTTAACACCTTACCATTCTTATCATAAGTTGTAGTGATCTTATAATCTTTGCCAAACTCATCAGGATGATAATAATTCGTGCGAACAGGCATACCTAATAAATCATATTCATACCAATTACCTACAGAAATACCTGCCGCATTATAATGACCTTGGCAACCTTGTTCTTTAATTTGACCATTTGGATAATAATCAATGCGTAAAGAGTAACAAAAAGGATCACTATGATTAGCGGCTGACCGTGCTGCACGAATATCAATGTGTTCCTTTTGATTATTCGCAAAAACATTATTAACCCAAAATAATGGAATGAGCGATAAAAAAATTATTCTTTTCATTATGCAACCTTTAATGATATTTTTTTAAATTTTTTAGTAATCCCTTATATAGCTGTTGAGCAATTAAATCAATATTTGAAAATAAGGCCTTTGCATCTTTAGGTGATGTAACAAATCCTAATTCAATGAGAACTTTCCGATTGGTTTTATTTGAATTTCTTAATACTTGAAGATTTCTTACATCTTTCTTAGGGGAAGATGGCTCAACAGGTACCACAGTATAATAACTAAATATATCTTTTGCTAATTCTTTACTAAGTGCAACAACTTTGCTATCTGTTGTATTAGGATATATTACGTGAGCTCCTGAATCAGAATACTTTGTAGATCCATCAGCATGTATGGAAATAAAATAATCGGCTTTATTTTTATTAGTCAGGGCAATTCTAGCTTGTCTAGTCTTTGGATCATCTGTTCCATCAATTTTCCTCTGTGTTCGGGTGAGAATAACATTATAACCGTTTGCTTTGAGTAATTCTTTGAGTTTTATTGATACATCAAACACTAAACCTCTTTCATTTCTATCTGGATCCTCCTCATCACCCACAATTAAATTTGTGTTATCAATAACTTTTTGTGGTAAATTTGTGATATCTGCTTTTGCTGTTTTATTTTTGTCTATTTTATATTCATAAATTTTAGCTGATGCACCTGAAGTTCCTTTTGTATATCCATGACCAGGATCAATTACAATTGTTAAATTATTCTTTGTAAATTTAAACATTTCCATTATTATCGGATTAATAAACCATGCTTTCCCCTTAGAGCAAAATTCAGCTGGAGGTTTTACTTTGGCTGAAGTAGATGATTTATTAGCTGAATTGCTATTTGTAGCATTTGTATTATTTTGTTTCGCTAAACCTTTTACAACATCATCCCACCATAACATTTTTTTTATCTTTTCTTTTTCATTATCCCAACGTGCTACTTGTAGTTTTAATTCTGTATAAAATGAGTCTTCAATTGTTTTATTATTATTGATTCCCTTTTTTTCCAATTCTTGACGTTTTAATAGTAATCCTCTTTTTACTGATTCTTGTTCGTTTTCGGGTAATGTACTTATATAAGCATCACATTTTGCAACATCACCATCTTCTAAATAACCCAAGGCTTTTTTTGCTTTCTCGTTAAATTCACTGTCTAAGGCATCCCATTTGGGCATTTTACCTTGTGCATCCATTTCACTATACCATTCACTTTCGCTCTGAATCAGTAAACGTGAAAGTGCCGATGATAATTGTGGTTTATCTTTGATTCCGTTGAAACTTTTTGCATCTATTTTGGCATATTTTTTTTGGTCTAAATGATATTGCCTATCTAAAATTGTTAACGTCTCTTTTAGCGTCGGTTTATAGGCTTCAAGAGATGCATTATCTCTAGATGAAGACTTTTTAACATCTAAATAAAACTCTTTTGTAGTCGCCTTTTCCTCTATCTGCTTAAAATCAAACCAATCCCAACAACTCACTTTTTTTACATTTTCTTTATTTATAACTAACCAGCCACGGATAGGAGCATTATTTTTATCAAGAGCATGCTCAATATAAACCCATAATGTTCCATCTTTATCAACAGCCCGATGACTCAACTTTTTAAAGACCCCATTATTAATATCAAGTAATAATGGAGTATCAATAATCGAACTGTTATTCGATAATTCGCTTGCCTGTAATGGATATTCACTCCAGGCTTTTTTATCAGTCGCTAAAGTGATATTACCCTTTGCATTTATGCTTTTTGATATCTCTTCACTATTTTCTATCCATGCCGTTTTTTTCTTAGTTTTGGATACTGTGATTTCGACTTGTAACCATTTGATATTGATATTTTTACTGATTACTTTAATCTCAGTATGTTGCCCCACATCTGTGTCTGCATCTTTCGGTGATTTAAGTAGTTTTGCTTGTTTCGAAATACCTAATAAGGTCTTCTCTTCCTCAGGAAGTTTACTGGCCTCTGCACGAGTTTGTGCAATAAAGTTAGGCAGGTCATCACAGGTAAAACATTCAACATGCAAGTTGGTTTCGCATTTAATTTCAGCACTGTTCTGGGAAAGTGATATCTGAGGGGTATGGTCATGCCCAATATGCCCAATCAAATCACCTGCTTTTATTGGAGATGGTGTATCTAATACAACCACTTCATTGTATTTTTTACCTCGGGAAATTCTTTCAAGGCAATCAAACCAAATTTTTGTGTTTCCCTTTGGTAAAGGAATGGTGGGTTTACCATCCCGAATCACTTCAGTTAACTCAACAAAATGTTTTGCTTTTTTATTTCCCGATATTTTAACTTGGGTTCCTCCAGGTAGCATTGATAAGATTTTTTTATCTTTTCGAACTCTTAATCCTTTAGATTTCACCCAATTAGTATTAAATTCTTTTGTTAGTATGCTAATTTTTTCAGACTGATCAGAAAGAAGTTTTTCGTGCGCTTTTAATTCTAAAATTTCAAATTCTAGCGAAGTCACCTCTTTACCAATAAAAATCCAACCTAAAATGTCTATTTGACTTTCACCTTGAGTGTGTTTGATTGATTTTAACTCGGGAATAGAGGAATAACCTTCCGCTAAACTTGTAACAGCATACCAGTTATGATTTTCGTCATGTAAATCAAGATTTAAATTTACTTTGGTACCGACTTGTAATACCGCTAATATACTGTCATTTTTTGAATTGTCCGCTTTATCGCGAATACATAACCCTTCGACCTTATTCAACTCCTTATGGTTAGGTAATACACGATAAATATCTTGTTCCCAAAATGCAGGTGTTGGCATTTTAGAATTTTTATCATAAAAAGCAGTATCGGCCAGATGCATATAAAGGCTATAAAAATAGAGTTGATGCGGCGGCAGCTTTTCTTTTTCAGCTTCGGCTGGTTTGTTTTCTGATGTAGTACCAGCTTTATCTGCCGTTGAATTAGTTGAAGTTGCAGTATCATTTGCCTTAGAAGCAGAAGATGCGGGAGAATTATCTTCAGCAGGTTTTTCTGTTGTTGAACTATTTTCGGTATTAGGCTCTGTTGGTTGTTTTTTTTCTTCAACTCGCTCCATTTCGAGTAGATGACGTACCAAAACAAAACCTGTTGAGTAGTAAGCAACTGTATCTCCGTAGCTAATATTTTGATAGTTACCATTAATTCGATAAGCAACTACTTCACCATCGGCAATACAATGAACCTTTCGTTCGTTTTCATCACCTAATTCTTTAAGTACCGTTTTATCAAAGTGAATACCCATATGCATAAGATTAGTGACGCTAACTGGATAAAATCCTGTTGAAGTTGACATTAATGCTGCATGATAGTCATCAGCAGTGAGAGGTTCTTTTTTACTATTAATGATAACTGGAAATGTCCATTTTTTTACTGGTGATAATGTCATTGTTCATTCCTTAAACTATGAAGTTATTATAATAATTATTTATTAAACGTAATATGGTAACACTAAAGACATCTTTAAATTTAGGATTGTTGTTCTCCGATGCCTTACATGTCATTTTAAGTATTATTTGTTTATTTAAGCTAAACATGAACATCACAAATATAGTCCATAAGTTATAACGCTATGAAATTAACTTGTGATAAAAAATAATCTAAAATATGTTTGTAAACATACATTATTCTGCATAATTTGCAATCTTTTTTTGAAAAAAATTTAATTTAAATTAGATAGATAACTTAGTAATGACAGTAATAAATTAACGCAATACCAGTTAAAAATTGATTTCTGAGTAGTAGCAAAAAAGGTTGGGTAGGATTTATACTTCACGAATTTTGTATAAATTGATATTCAATCATTATCTTTAAAAATTAGTTTTTTACTGAAACGTATGCATAACCTGAAACTTTTTGACAGAAATAATCAACTATTCTTAATGAAGAAAATGATTTATATAAAAATTAGCAATAGAAAAATAGGAAGTAACCGGTTGTTAGACATTAGGGAATATCTGGATAGCTGTTAAGGCTTTAATAATAAAGCCTTAACCTAAATATAAGATAAGTAATAGTAAATTAATACGTTTAAAATATTCGAGAGTCAGTAAAACAAAATTTTTTAAAATTATAATGATAATCTTTTTAATTATTTAATCTAAAAAATATATATTACTTTCTTTCCGCCAAAACTCTTTCAACGGTATCAACAATTGCTTGAGTCTGTGAATCAATTTCTATGTTAACTCTATCTCCTACTTTTTTACTATCTAAAGTGGTAATCGCAAGTGTCTCAGGAATTAAATTAATTTTAAAACGATTATCCATTACATCACCCACTGTTAAGCTAGCACCGTCGATGCCAATAAAACCTTTATAGAGAACATACTTGGTAAATTTATGTGGTAATTCTAAAGTCATTTGGCAATTCGTTGCAGTTTTTTGAATATCAACAATTGTGGCCGTACAAGATATATGCCCAGACATAATATGGCCACCTATTTCATCGCCGTATTTAGCACTACGCTCAATATTGACCAGATCATTAATATTTTTATCACCTAATGTAGTAAGCGCTAAAGTTTCTTGCATTATGTCAAAGGTAACCCAATCATCTTTAAAATCAGTCACGGTTAAACAACATCCGTCGTTAGCAATGGATGCACCTATTTCGATATGTTGTGTTAGTTTTGCTGGTAATTTTACCTTATAAGTACGTAATTTATCTTGATCGATGATATCAATAATTTCACCAACCCCCTGCACAATACCTGTATACATACTTTATCCTTGAATTAAACGAATATTAGCCTCTATTGTACTTAATCAGCTCGTAATTATCTATCATTAAGCAAACTCGCTTAATCCTGACATCAACAAAAACAGATTTAATCAAGCGTTCTTTTTAAAACAAACAATGTTGTATTCCGTTTAGTTCTATCTTCTTGATAATCATAAAACACCAGTGTATAGCTATTATTTTGGCAGGAGATCACATCCTAAATAATTAATTTTTCTTCATATAATATAATAATTTCATTAGTAAGTAAGTTAGTAAATTTGCCAGCTTGCTGTTGTAAAAATGCCTCTATTACTTTATTGTTTCGCAAGGTTATCCAGCCGTTTCCTGTTTCTATACTAAAACGAATCACAAATGTTTCAGTGGCAATTTTTAATGGTTCTCAGACCCAAAATAGAGGAGAACCTACATCAAATAACTTATCTCGTGTCGCTTCACCTTGTGGGGTAAGAGTGATTAGATAAAAAATTCCACCCTCGCCGTGAGTTACTACACATGATGATTCGTAAAAACTCAAATTTAAAACACAATTCGGATAATCATTACAGGCTATATCAATTATTCTTGATTGTAATACGGTACCTTTTTCGTCAATTTGACGATGCAGCCAACAATTTTCTTCACTTTTGGCAATAATATTAATTTGTTTATTGTCATTATTTATAAAGGATTGATTATATTTTGGAAAAGGAATTTTTGTAGTATAACTTTTTTTAAGATCACCATTTTTAAATTCAACCGCAATCAGTTTATCTAATTGTTTGTCTGAAAAAATATCGACATACTTAAATATAGCAAAATCATGGTAAATACCAATATAATCACCAAGTGTCATTTTTTAGGTTTAGGATAGATAATATTATCGCGGTCAAAGCAAGGAACCATAATAATTAAACCATCTTTATCTGGATGATAAACCTCGATAGCAGTGTAAAGCTTACCCTCTGGATTGATGAAAAATTCTGGCAAGATACCATCAGATTCTAGGTAGTATGTAGGATTTTGTAAATCAGGCTCAAGCACAACATAGATCACTTGATAACTATACCGATCACTTTCAGAATAGTAACAATTGCAGGTAATGATTGGTTTATTTTGATAATTGATGGCTTCCTTGATACTAATACCAGCAGGTGATTTTAAAATAGTCATTGGTCCTAACGTCGTTTGCAGATAGTGCGCCTCAAAAGATATATCGGCTTTTTGTAACATAATTATGATTCATCCTGTTATTGTTTTCTTATTCAATTTATTAAGTTATATAATAAAATTAACTTTAATTATTTGATATTATTTTAGTTTTAACGTCAGGTTTTAATTGCGGTTCAAACCTTGTCAATTATTTCATCAACTGTATAAGTTACCTTATTAATCGTAATAAATCATGTAATAAAAAGTAGTAAATAAACAAAATACCCATACTTACAAAATATCTTTGCATAAAAGTGATGCTATAACTTTTTTATTTAACGTGTCTCTAATTTTTTAATTTATTTATATTTTTGAAAGTTAACAATAAAATTAAATATAAGCTATCGCTTTTTTAAACCTAAAAATGATGCCACAATGAAAGATATGCATTTTATTATTATCTCGGTTATAGTTATCATCCTTGCCATTAACCATAAAATATAAATTTAATAAGAATGCGCCCAATTTTTAAGGATTTAACATGTTTAAACTTATTTTAGCCATATCGGTTGGTTCAGTTGCAGGTGGATTATTGCGGTGGTTTTTGTCACTTAAATTAAATATTATCGCGTTTGCGATTCCATTAGGAACGTTACTATCTAATCTGATTGCTGGTTATATTATTGGCTTTGCAATTGCTTTTTTTAATCATTCAAACTTATCTGCTGAGTGGCGTTTATTGGTCATCACTGGATTTTGTGGTGGATTATCGACATTTTCAACTTTTTCAGCAGAGATCGTAAATTTTTTACAAGAAGGTCGTATTGCATGGGGATTAACTACTATTGCTATTCATGTTTTCGGTTCAGTTTTAATGACTTTTTTAGGGATTTTATCCTATCAGTTATTGCGTTCTTGATTCTATTATAGGAAAAAATAATAAAAAAAAATTGATCATTTAAGGAGTTTACAAACGCAAAATACTGTATTAATATTCACTGTATATTAATACAGTATTGAGGTTATTATGCTTATTGAACACTCTTCATCACAACTTATGGCGATTAATTTTGAATCTCCTTTTCAGCAGGTTTTACAACAACAACGCCCTTTGCTGAAGTCTCTTAATAAAGCTAAAAAATGGCAACTCTGGTTATCTGATCGACCAATGTTAAAACGTTCATGGGTAAATATTGCAGGACTTGATAAACAAAAAGTTGTGCATTTGAGTAATCTTAAAAATGAAAATTTAGTATCAACCATTGAAAAAGCGTTAAAAAGCAAAACCTGTAGTTATATCGTCGCATGTATTAATGATCTTAATGAGCACGATAAACTACGTATTAAACAAGCAGTATTAAACAGTGATACGTGTTTATTATTAGTTCACGATAACCCGAATCAACAGACAGTTCAATATCATTGATTTTTTAATCAATAATATTGTTTATCATAAAAGATAATTATTCAATTACCTTTCATCTCAGTTTATGAATAGACACTGCCTGACCTGATGGTGTCTTTTTTATATGACTGAGTCCAATTATTTATAATAAATAGAAAGAGATATAAATTTTGTCTTTTCAAATTATAAATATAATATGATTAATTCTTAAATGAGAGTAAGCTTATAAATAAAATATCATTCATATTTTCACAACCACAGTTACTGGACCCTCAGTAATTTGGCCATACTGTACTGAGCTTAATTTGCGAAAATTATAATAACCTAATTTTCTTTTTATAAAAGCTTATTCTTCTTAGTAAACTAAATAAAAAATATTAGAAAAAGAGTTAATAAATATCCTTTAATTCATTGTATTTGTTACTCTAACTAATTTATCTGAAAATGATGATGTAATAACAAAAATCATATTTGTTTTTGAGCACGCAAATCAGCTATATAGATGTCAACTTTAGCTTTGCTCATAGCAAATTGTTGCTTTAGTTCGTGCAATTTATCAACTGTTCGAGCAACCAATATTAGATTGCAATCAATATTGGTTAAAAGATAACTAAGCAACTCATCAATGCTATAACTGGCACCAGTTATAATGATGGTTTTATGTTGTAACCGCTGAGTTAAACGATTCAGGTTAGGTTTATGTACAAAAATAGCAAAAAGTTATGCAATTTAATTAAAGAAAATGGATTTCAATTGTGAATAATGTGAACGACAGTATAAAATCAACAATTGATAAGTCAATAAGTTAGCATTTTTATCATGCTATCATTTCATTTTAATGCCATGAGTAATTAGACTAATTAAACTCTATTGTTAACATCAACCTATAAGACAAGGTGTTATCAGTGTAGGAATAGAGATCGGAAATATTAATAATTCTAAAATAGCCTAATTAATTTCTTTATAAAAACAAGACGCTATAACCATTACTTATTCATCTTAAAATGACTGGATAATTAAAGCTCAGATGCATCTTGTTTTGCTTGTTTAATTACAGCGTTAATAATCCATTGAGAAAGTGAGACGATATAAGAATCATCTAAATTCCATATATCTTTTAATACAGTAATTTGAGAACCGCATATAATCGACAAGGTATAAATTAATTTATTATTTAGATCATCATTTAATTTTGATTGTAATGGTTGTAGTAAATTATAGAGCACTTCTTTGTGATTTCCACGAACAAATTTTTCAGAATCACTTAATGTTGTCGAACGAGCGGTCGCCCATTGCTGTAAGGATAATCGCATAGCTGCTCTTATTGACCCCTCATGTTTTATCATTTGAGTAAAAGCAAATGATAAAAAATCATTTATTTTTTGTCCTACATCCTGTTCATCTGATTGCCAATTTAAAATTGGTTCAAGCGAATGATTAACAACAGCCGACATCAAATCACTTTGAGTAGGAAAATAGCGGTAAGCAGTTGCTCTTGAAATTTTAGATTTATCGGCTAACTCAGTAATGGTTAATTCGTTACCTTCATCTAAAATAGTCACTGCTGTATGTATTAAATGGTCAAATGTACGTTTTTTAACGCCTGTATATTTTTGCTTTGGTACGATATTTTGCTTATCCATATTATTTTTTTATAATTTATTGCTTATTACCATTAAAGTTGATATAGTTAATCATATGAGACGTTAGTCTCATTTCTGTTAGATACGGTATCATTATATGAGTTGTTTAGTAAAAGTATGGAGTTCTATTTTATCCTTTAAAGGAGCTTTAAATGGCATCACCAAACACTATTTACTTAGTCACGATACTCAACACTAAGTTGAAAGAAAAATTAAGTTTTTTTAAAAAGCTGCTTAATCCCCAAAAAACTACTGTTAACGTCGTTGATAATTCAACTCAATCTCATCAACAGAATCGTTTTGTCGATTTAACTGCTGAACTAATAGCAAATTACCATATAATCGAAAAAGAAGCTATTTTTTGTTCTAATATCAAAATAGCTATGGTTGCTATGGTGAATTAATAAATTTATTTACGCTGGTTCAAACGGATGTAGGCGAGATTTTTTTGGTTTAGATGAATATTTTAATAAAGCAATGGAAAAGCTAAAATTATAAAAACAGAGGATGAGTGTATTTTACACAATTATTCGGATCTCAACGAATTTGAGTGTAAGTTCAATGCAAGGGAAACCAATAAAATTGCGTTAAAAAAAACAACAGAACAATTTAATCTATTTGACACCAACAATAAGTAAGACATAACGGTGTAACTTTTAAGTTACACCGTTATTTTTATCTACACATAAATAATTAAACTTCTAAATAGCGTAAACATAATATCACTAACCTTGTTCAATTTTCGTAAGTAACTTTACTAATGATTATTATCTGTGAGACAATCTTAAGTGCAGTATCCTATGTTGTAACTAAGTAATAGCTTTTGTAATAGATCTCAATGATTTTAATTATTATTTTGCTAACTTAATATAGGAACCTCAAAATGAAAGAATATCAAACTGATGTAGCAGCATTTGTATTACGAATTGCTTTAGGTATGATGTTTTTAGCCCATGGTTTTACTAAATTACTTGTTCTCACTCCGGAAGGTACGGCTGAGTATTTCCATACTCTTGGATTTCCAGGATTTTTTTCCTATATTGTTATCGCTTTTGAAATAGGCGGTGGTGCATTGTTATTATTAGGTATTTTAACCCGCGCAGTTGCATTAATTGCATTTTTTCAACTTGCGATAATTACCATTGTACATTGGACTAATGGTTGGTCTTTTACTAATCCGGGAGGAGGTTGGGAGTATCCAGCATTTATGTCTTTAGCGGCTTTTAGTCTTGCTTTATTAGGTACGGGTCGGTTTAGTGTTTTATCAGGTAAAAAATATACGCAAACCATTTAATTATACTATACTCAGTTTTTAGGAAAGGGAAAAACAGTGAACAATTACCTTTCCTAAAACTTTTATACTATAAAATTACTAATTAATTTCAATTACTAAAAGATCACCCTGATCGTTTAAGAAATATTCATCATCTTTAGGCACTCGTAATGACATCATACGATTTTCACCTATTTCCATAGTATCGCCAGGATTCATTGTTACTTTACTTTGTCGCAAATAATTTAAAATATTACTAAACATATCAAAATAATAGTCACTTTCCTCATAACTATTGGCTAATACAGCAAAATTAGGTAAGCCAAATATATTAGCGCCATAAGTGCGCATCCAAATCCCTTTAATATTTTCTATTTCATATTTAACAAAACCACAAAACAATAAAGGTAAACATTCTCCTAAACTGGTTAAACCATCTTTTTCCGAAGCTAATTCATTAATAAAGTTAATTGGCAATGAAGTATGAGCATCCTCATTAATTACTGCTAACGCATTAAATTGTTCAAAGCATACCGCTAAACGTGTTAAAGCTAGATACTGCTCTAATACATCTTGCTCATAGCCGACATAATATAATAATAAATGACTGTCACTTTCATAAATTTGTTGTTTTATTTCTTGACTATAACTAGCTGGAGTAACACATAATTCTAATTCATTTTGAGGATAAGGCGCATTGAGCCCCAAAATTCTAATAATATGTTTTCCCCAACTCACTAAAATCCACATGCCCTCTTCAAGTTGTCCGAACGGCACTTCATATCGAATATCCTTTATGGTCGGATCAACAGATTTAAGTTTTGTTAATAATTTATCGTTATTAATATCAAGTGCACCTTTAAATACAATACTTAAGCCAACTGAACTATCAATTTCAGGATTTGGAACAATTGAATTACCCATCTGTTTTGATTCTGATTTTTTCTCAAAAAAACGAGAAAATATACCCATTTTATATTCCTTATTATAACTATTTTAAATTAAATCTAATTTAGTGCATTTTACAGTAATTGATACTATAAAACTTAACCTCCAATAATATATAATTGCTTATATTAAATAAATATTTTATTTATCATTTTTTACCATTGTGAATTTTTTAATTCAATAATTAAAAAATCAATCAAACATCGAGTTCTAAGTGGCAACAATTTACGACTTGGGTAAATGGCATAGATGTTTAAATCCTCAATTTCATAATTACTGAGTATAGGAGAAAGGCGCCTTCTTTGATGTCATGATCAATAATAAAATTAGGTTGTTTGGATATTCCTCCATGATGTAACATGATTTGTCGGCAAGTGTCGCCATTGTTACAATAAATATCAGCATTTAAATTTATTGCATAACAAATATTAAATTGTCCAGTGTAATAATCGTACTTGTAAACGATCTTCTAACGCGTAAATATGACAATATACAGTTTGCTTAGACATATTCAATTTTATGGCAGCCTTGATAAAACTATTACATCCAACAACAGCAACAAATTTAACAAGAATAAAAAATCTAAAAACGATTGAATGGTAATATTATTAATTATTAGGAAAGATAAAATATACAAGTATCTTTCCTAAATCTTAATAATTAATAACATATTATAATATCTATGATTTAAGCAAATATTAATAAAGGCTTATTGTTTCTATGTGGTTGTCTATAGGTTTTTATCGCTTCTTGCCAATCAGGAAATTCAAATAAACTTGCTATATTTAAATCATTTGCATCTAATATGGGCCATATATCATCAAACATCTTTAGCCATTGATTTTGACTTATTAGATTTAAATAATGCCGGATATGAAACCAATGAACTTTAGGTAATCGCTTTTTAGGTTGAAAAAAAGTACCTGAAAGCAAACCATACGAGACAAATTCACTTGAATCAGACATATGATTCAAAATTGTTTCAGCAAGCTCGCCACCAACCGCATCAAAAACAATATCAGCATGTGCAGCAAAATATTCTATAGCTTCAGTATCGTTTTGATTTATTTTTTTAATACCATATTTATTATAAAATTGAACATGATTATCTGAGCGACAAATGACAGTTACAAATAATGCTTGCAAATTTACTGCCCATTTGCATAACAATTTTGCACAATCAGCTCCCCCCGCAGTAACTAAAATATGCTTTCCTTGTGGAGAATAATGTTTAAGCATTAACCAAGCTGCTACAAGATTAATATAAGCTCGAGCAGCGATAAGTATCATCAATTGAATCTGGAACTTGGATAGCATATTTCGCGGGTGAATCAACGAAATGTTGCCAAGTTCCTTCTCCTCTTAAAGGTAATACACGTTTTCCAATCAGATGACGATAAGTTAAAGGTGCCTCAATCACCTCACCTACTCCCTCATAACCAGCAATTTGTGGCAGAATAATACGATGCTGATAAGCACCTGTAATTGGAATAAGGTCTGAGGCATTAATTGGCGCATATAACATTTGTACTCTAATGTAATCTTCTTTTAATAAGTCTTTATTTGAAAGTTCAAGCTTCAATACATCTTCAGGGATACCAAACTGCCTATAACATAATGCTGAGTTCAAGTATTGTTCCTATTTACTATATTAATCGAATTAAAATAGCATGATTATAATTTATTTAACGGTAAATTATTCTATAAACTTTCAACAATTAGATGGCTTTTTTGTACCATCTAAATGCCTATCAATGAAATGCTAATTATGAATATAAAAACCTTTTTCACTGTTATTATGTTATGTTGTTTGAATAAATGCTTCACAGCTCATTATCTTAGAAAATCGCATTAATGCAGACATAAAACTATTGTGAACGTCTTGTGAGGGAATGATGTTGCCATTGAAGTCAAGATCACGAGTAGTACAAGCATCATGAATTAAAATCGGTTGATAATTAAGCTCAAATGCACAGCGGGTAGTTGAATCTACGCACATGTGACTCATCATGCCACAAATCACTAATTGTGTTATTCCTAATCGCTCTAACTTTTCTTGCAATTGTGTTTGGTAAAAGCTATTTGGATAGGCTTTTTGAATGATCATTTCATTCGGTTTGATAGGAAGTAATTTTGCATGTAATTGACTACCAAAACTGTTATTCACAAAAAAAACAGCATTAGGATCTGGGTTAATATGTTGTATATAAATAATAGGCAGTTGTTTTTGCCGAAAATAATTCTGCAGTTTTAAAGTATATTGTAATGTTTGTTCAGTATTATTTAACGGATATTTTCCGTCAGGAAAATAATCATTTTGCACATCAATAATCATTAATGCTTGAGTCATTTTGCTCTCCTTTATAAGGTTTCGTGTTATTATTTTCTAATAATCAATTTTTAAAGAACATAGCGAATTGAAATGATAAATATCAGTTAGCTTTCAAATTGAAACAATGGATAAAAAAGATCGAGCGATTTTAAGTGAATTAAGAAATAACAGCCGTCAATCTTGGCGCGAAATTGGCGATAAGGTTTTCTTATCTAGCCAAGCCGTTGGTCAACGCGTTCAAGATTTGCTAAATAATCATATTATAGAAAAATTCACCATTAAAGAACAAAAACAAAACTTACAGTTCATTACTATTTATATGAACACAAATCAATTTACTTCTTTTGAAAACTTAGTAAAGTCTTTTAATGAAGTAATAGAATTTTATAAGATTACAGGCGACGGATGTTATATGATTATCAGCCATTTCGACAGCGACGCATTGAATCTCTTTTTAACTAAAATTACCGATTTTGGTCGTTATAAAGTCAGTCATCGATTAAAACAAATTTTATAATTAAGTTAGTTTAACTTGACTCATTAGCAATTAATATCCGTAACTTTTGAAAAGCAAAAAGTCTGATATTTGCAATATTTCTTTATCAATCATAAAAAATGAGTTGATAGTTATTCATTTCTATTATATTTTATATATCAATTTTGATAATTAATTAAATTATTGGTTTTTATTTTTATGAATTGTTTTTGCGTTTTTGTTACTAAACATCATCATCACCATCATACCTGATTAGTCTTCGGGCGATTGGTGCTGGAAGACAGTTGGTCTTCCGGTGATATCGCAAAAGCAAATAGAAAACCCTCGGAAGATCAAACTTTCGAGGGTTTTTTGTTTGTGGTTAAAAAATTTTTTAGGATAATTTGGAGAATAATATGTTGGATAATTCGCGTTTACGTATAGCAATGCAGAAATCAGGTCGCTTAAGTGATGAGTCAAAAAAGCTACTTGCACAATGTGGAATTAAAATTAATCTTCAAGAACAACGTTTAATTGCCTTTGCTGAAAATATGCCGATTGATATTTTACGTGTTCGTGATGACGATATCCCGGGGTTAGTCATTGATGGCGTTGTCGATTTGGGAATTGTTGGCGAAAATGTTTTAGAAGAAGAAGTATTAGATCGACAAGCTGAGGGTTTCAATCCTCAATATAAAACATTGCGCCGATTGGATTTTGGCGGTTGTCGATTATCCATTGCAGCGCCTCGTGATTTTGATTATACCGGCCCTGAATGTTTAAAAGATTTACGTATTGCTACCACCTATCCTCACCTACTCCGTCGTTATCTTTCTCAGTACAATGTAGCTTTTAAAACCTGTTTGCTTAATGGTTCAGTCGAAGTAGCGCCACGAGCAGGTCTTGCTGACGTTATTTGTGATTTAGTTTCAAGTGGTGCAACACTTGAAGCGAATGGACTTAAAGAGATTGAGGTTATTTACAGATCTAAAGCTTGTTTAATTCAACGCCAAGCCGAGATGTCAGCTGACAAACAAGCATTGATTGATAAGTTGATGACGCGAATTCAAGGTGTTATCCAAGCTCGTGAATCCAAATATATTATGTTACATGCACCAACTGCAGTGTTAGATCAGGTCGTAGCTTTATTACCTGGTGCTGAAAATCCAACGATTTTACCTCTTACTGGTGAACAAAATCGTGTGGCGTTACATATGGTAAGTTCCGAATCGCTATTTTGGGAAACCATGGAAAAACTTAAGGCTTTAGGTGCTAGTTCAATTCTTGTCTTACCAATTGAAAAAATGATGGAGTAATACTATGAAACTCTCTTATTGGCA
The DNA here is from genome assembly GCF_016101285.1 of Gilliamella sp. W8136. Lineage (NCBI taxonomy): Bacteria > Pseudomonadati > Pseudomonadota > Gammaproteobacteria > Orbales > Orbaceae > Gilliamella > Gilliamella sp. W8136. The sequence continues at coordinate 198,247 of NZ_JACFQU010000003.1, read as the reverse complement.
ACAATGTTCAGATGCACAGCGTGCAGCACTTTTAACTCGCCCAGCTATTACTGCTTCAGATTCAATTAGCCAAGCGGTAGCAGATATTTTAAGTCAGGTGAAACAAAATGGTGATCAAGCTTTAATCGCATTAAGTAATAAGTTTGATAAAGTACAAATCCAACAAATAAAATTAACACAAGATGCCATCAAAGCAGCAACAGCAAGGGTTAAACCTGAATTAAAACAGGCAATGCAATTAGCCGTCAGTAATATTGAAAAATTTCACCAAGCCCAAGTTAAATCAGCAATTACAGTTGAAACAATGCCGGGGGTGAAATGTCAGCTTGTTACTCGTCCGATTGATTCAGTAGGTCTCTATATTCCAGGTGGTTCTGCACCTTTATTATCGACGGTTTTAATGCTTGCAACTCCAGCAAAAATTGCCGGTTGTCGTAAAGTCATTTTATGCTCTCCTCCACCTATTGCTGATGAAATCTTGTATGCAGCTGAACTGTGTGGTGTAACCGAAATATACCAACTAGGCGGCGCACAAGCCATTGCTGCAATGGCTTTTGGTAGTGAATCGGTACCTAAGGTCGATAAAATTTTTGGACCGGGTAATGCTTTTGTTACTGAAGCTAAACGCCAAGTTAGCCAACGCCTTGACGGCGCTGCTATTGATATGCCAGCAGGTCCTTCTGAAGTGTTAGTTATCGCCGACAGTTCAGCTAATCCAGCTTTTATTGCTGCAGATTTATTATCACAAGCGGAGCATGGCCCCGATTCACAAGTGATATTACTTACTCCAGATGAGGATATTGCGAAAGCGGTTTCAATTGAAGTTGATAAACAATTAACTCAATTATCTCGACAAGGTATTGCCGAAAAAGCTTTGCAAGAAAGTCGTCTAATTGTGACAAAAAATTTAGATCAATGTATTACTATTAGTAATCGTTATGGTCCTGAACATTTAATTATTCAAACACAAAATGCTGATGATCTTGTAGAACAAATCACAAGTGCCGGCTCAATATTTTTAGGGGACTGGTCACCCGAATCGGCAGGTGACTATGCTTCAGGAACTAATCACGTTTTACCGACTTATGGTTATACAGCGACTTATTCAAGTCTTGGATTAGCCGATTTTCAAAAACGTATGACCGTACAGAAATTATCACCAGAGGGCTTACAAGCCATTGGTAATGCAGTTGAATTAATGGCACAAGCTGAACAACTTACTGCCCATAAACAAGCTGTAACGCTTCGTTTAGCTGCATTAAACGCTAAAAAATAGGTGAACAATATGGATATTAATCAATTAGTCCGAAAGAACGTACAGAAACTAACCCCTTACCAATCTGCTCGTCGTATTGGTGGAAATGGCGATGTATGGTTAAATGCCAATGAATACCCTGTTGCTCCAAAATTTGAGTTAACGGAACAGACATTAAACCGTTATCCAGAACCGCAACCGGAACAAGTTATCAATAGTTATGCTCATTATGCAGGTGTCAAACCAGAACAATTAATTGTTAGTCGTGGTGCTGATGAAGCAATTGAGCTGTTAATGCGAGCATTTTGTGAGCCACAGCAAGATAGCATTTTATATTGTCCTCCTACCTATGGTATGTATCAGGTTAGTGCTGAAACATTAGGTATCGATATAAAAACTGTACCAACGAAATCGAATTGGCAATTGGATTTAACAGCCATTGATCAACATCTTGATAATGTTAAATTAATTTATGTTTGCTCGCCAAACAATCCAACTGGCAATTTAATTAATCCTAATGATATTAAAACATTATTGGATATCGCTAAAAACCGTGCTCTTGTGGTAATAGATGAAGCTTATATTGAATTTTCACCAGAGTCTTCAGTAGTTAGTTGGTTAGCAAGTTATCCGCATTTAGTTATTTTAAGAACTTTATCGAAAGCTTTTGCTTTGGCTGGTTTACGTTGTGGTTTTACCATCGCTAATAAACCAGTGATTGATGCATTACAAAAAGTAATTGCTCCTTACCCGTTGGCAACCCCTGTTGCTGATATTGCGACGCAAGCACTAAGTAAAACGGGGATTGAAAAAATGCAACAACAAGTGCAACAACTCAACAGACAAAAAGAGAGATTTGCAAGCGATTTGTCTGCTTTACCCATTGTCGAAAAAGTTTATCCTAGCTCATCTAACTATTTATGTGTTAAATTTCAAGCGGGTAAAGATGTGTTTAAAACATTATGGAATAAAGGCATTATTTTGCGCGATCAAAGCAAATCTATTGGGCAAGATAGCATAATTCGCATTAGCGTTGGCACAGCAGCCGAATGTGATGCGGTGATTTTGGCACTCAAAGCGATAATATAGGAGCAATGATGTTACAGAAATACTTATTTATTGACCGAGATGGAACATTAATTACTGAACCGCCAATTGATTTCCAAGTCGATAGCTTTGAGAAGTTGGCGTTTGAACCTCATGTCATCCCTGCTCTACTTAAGTTGCAATCTGCTGGTTTTAAACTGGTGATGGTAACAAATCAAGATGGTCTTGGTACTAGCAGTTATCCACAATCTGATTTTGATGGACCTCACAACTTGATGATGCAAATCTTTCAATCACAGGGTGTTAACTTCGAAGAGGTGCTAATTTGTCCTCATTTTCCAGAAGATAATTGTCAATGTCGTAAACCAAAAATTCAATTAGTTCTACCTTATCTTAGCAATGGTAACTTAGATAAAGAAAACAGTTATGTTATTGGTGACAGGGTTACTGATGTTCAACTCGCCGAAAATATGCAAATCAAAGGATTACGTTATCATCCTGAAACGTTAAATTGGTCTGAAATAGCACAACGTTTAACCACCGCTGACCGCTACGCAAAAATTGAACGTAATACTAAAGAGACAAAGATCTTAGTTGAAGTTTGGCTTGATCGCCAAGGTGGTAGTCAAATCAGTACAGGTATTGGGTTTTTTGATCATATGTTGGATCAAATTGCAACCCATGGTGGGATTAAACTTAATATTAAGGTTGACGGAGATTTGCATGTTGATGATCATCACACCATTGAAGATACTGGATTAGCATTAGGCGAAGCCTTAAAAATCGCTTTAGGAGATAAACGAGGAATTACTCGTTATGCATCAGTCATTCCTATGGATGAATGTTTAGCAAAATGTGCAATGGATATTTCGGGTCGGCCTTATTTAAAATTTAATGCTCAATTTACTCATCAAAAAGTAGGCGATATGAGTACGCAAATGGTTGAACATTTCTTCTATTCTCTCAGCTATGCAATGGCAATTACCTTGCATATTGAGACACAAGGCGATAATGATCACCATAAAATTGAAAGTTTATTTAAAGCCTTTGCTCGAACGTTGAAGCAAGCAATTAAGATAGACGGTAACAGCTTACCGAGCTCAAAAGGAGTACTGTAGATGAATGTTGTCATTCTAGATACGGGTTGTGCAAACCTTTCTTCGGTTAAATATGCCATAGAAAGATTGGGTTATAAACCGATAATTAGTCTTGAGCCCGAAGTCGTACTTGAATGTGATAAGTTGTTTCTACCCGGTGTGGGATCGGCTTCGGCGGCAATGAAAAAGTTAAAAGAACGTAATCTAATTGAACTTATTAAAGCGTGTACTCAACCTGTTTTAGGCATTTGTCTCGGTATGCAGCTACTAGCCGAATACAGTAGTGAGGGGCATGTACATACATTAGGAATCATTGATGAAAAAGTCGATAAAATTCCAGATATTGGTTTACCTTTACCTCATATGGGTTGGAATCAAGTTTACCCAAAAGCAGGTCATCATCTATTCAGAGATATTGCAGATGGTGCTTATTTTTATTTTGTTCATGGATACGCGATGCCACTATGCTCAGCAACTATTGCAGAAACCAATTACGGCGAAAGCTTTACCGCTGCCGTGCAAAAAGACAATTTTTACGGTGTACAGTTTCATCCCGAACGTTCTGGGTCAGCCGGTGCACAATTGCTAAAAAACTTTTTGGAGATGTAACTATGGCAGTTTATCCAATTATTATTCCAGCCCTTGATTTAATTGATGGTAGTGTCGTTCGATTACATCAGGGCGATTATGACCAAAAACGTGACTATGGAAGTGACCCTCTATTACGCTTACAAGAGTATCAACGACAAGGCGCAAAACTTCTACATCTTGTGGATTTAACCGGCGCAAAAGATCCTAAAGCTCGGCAAATTACTTTAATTCAAACGTTAATTAAAGGTGTCCAAGTACCTGTACAAATTGGTGGTGGTATCCGCACCCAAGACGATGTAGAAGCGCTCCTTGCAGCTGGCGCAGCGCGAGTTGTGATAGGTTCAACAGCAATAAAACAGCCAGAATTAGTTAAACAGTGGTTTAGCAAATATGGTCCTGAAGCGTTAGTTTTAGCTCTGGATGTGCGCATCGCTGCTGATGGTAATAAATATGTTGCAATTCATGGTTGGCAAGAAGATTCTAACCAAACACTTGAACAAGTCATCGATGATTACTTACCTCATGGCTTAAAACATGTGCTTTGTACAGATATTTCTAAAGATGGGACACTAAGTGGCTCAAATGTGAAACTATATCGTGAAATAAGCCAAAAATACCCGCAGATCGCCTTTCAGGCATCGGGTGGAATCGGTCAACTCGATGATGTTAAAGCTCTCAAGGATAGTGGCGTGGCGGGAGTGATCGTGGGACGAGCACTACTTGAAGGCAATTTTACGGTTGAGGAGGCAATTTCATGTTGGCAAAAAGGATAATTCCTTGTTTGGATGTACGCAATGGACAAGTAGTGAAAGGCGTGCAATTTCGTAATCACGAAATTATTGGCGATATTGTACCTTTGGCTAAACGTTACGCCCAAGAAGGGGCTGATGAACTGGTTTTTTATGATATCACTGCATCTTCCGATGGTCGTGTCGTTGATAAAAGTTGGGTTGCAAAAGTTGCCGAGGTGATTGATATTCCCTTTTGTGTAGCTGGTGGTATTAAAACAGTTGAAGACGCAGGACAGATTTTAACTTTTGGTGCAGATAAAATTTCAATTAACTCACCCGCATTGGCTAATCCTAGTTTGATTACTCAATTGGCTGATCGTTATGGTGTGCAGTGTGTTGTAGTTGGAATTGATACTTGGTATGACCAAGAATCAAATAACTATCATGTCTATCAATTTACCGGAGATGAAAAGCGTACAGTGGCAACCAAGTGGAATACCCTTGATTGGGTAAAAGAAGTACAAAAACGGGGTGCGGGTGAAATTGTTTTAAATATGATGAATCAAGACGGTGTGCGTAATGGTTACGATTTAGCTCAATTAAAAGCCGTGCGAGAGGTTTGCCATGTACCATTAATTGCATCAGGTGGCGCGGGTACAATGGAACACTTTTTACAAGCCTTTAATAAACCAGATGTCGACGGTGCATTGGCCGCGTCAGTATTTCATAAACAAATCATTAACATTGGTGAACTTAAACAATATTTAGTGCAACATGGAGTAAATATTCGATTATGCTAACAGAAAATTCCAACACAAAATTCGATTCATTGCAATTCGATACAAAGCAACTTGATTGGCAAAAAGTCGATAATTTGATGCCTGTCATTATTCAACATTATGTCTCAGGCGATGTATTAATGCTGGGTTATATGAATCAAGAAGCTCTATCTCAAACTCAAGCCAGTGGTAAAGTTACATTTTATTCACGTACTAAACAACGTCTTTGGACCAAAGGCGAAACTTCCGGTAATTTTCTAAATGTAGTAAGTATTACTCCAGATTGCGACAATGATACTTTATTAGTTTTAGTTGATCCAATTGGACCAACCTGTCACACAGGTACCAACAGTTGTTTTGCTTCTGCGAAAACTCAATGGGGTTTCTTATTTGAGTTAGAGCAGTTAATTGCTGGTCGCAAAAATGCCGATCCAAAATCTTCTTACACCGCTAAACTCTATCATGATGGAACTAAACGTATTGCTCAAAAAGTGGGTGAGGAAGGCGTTGAAACGGCTTTAGCTGCAACGGTACGTGATACTGAAGAGTTGAAAAATGAATCGGCTGATTTAATTTACCATCTACTCGTTTTACTGCATGACCAAAATCTGTCATTGCAAGATGTCATTGGTATTTTGAAAGCCAGACATAAATAGTGCTAATAAAAAAGTGCGATAATTTCGCACTTTATTCAGCTTTATTATTCAAAAATAAAATTTCAAGCTAGCGAACTGGCAATTTTACCCCATTGAACATTGCTAACACTTCAGTATTATTTTCACATAACATCAGTTTGTCGATAGTTTGACGATTTAAATGTGGTGAAAATTGACTGATAAAATCATACATATAACTACGTAAAAATAAAGAACGTGCAAAAGTAATATAAGTAGTACTGTAAGGAAAAATATGCCCAGCATTAAGCACGACAAAATCGTCATCAGCAATTGCATCACTTACCGCCATTTTAGCAACAATTCCGACGCCAACACCTAATTTAACATAGGTTTTAATTAACTCTGCATCGGTTGTGCTAAACACAATATTCGGCGATTGCCCAGCGCGAATAAAAGCTTGATTGAGGTCAGAACCATCATTAGTAAAGTCATAACTGACTAAGGGATATTGGGATAACTCGGCAATGGAAATTAAACTACTTTTGGCCAATGGATGATCCTTTTTAACTATCACTGCTTGGTTCCAGTGATAACATGGCAATGCAATCATTTCATCATTAAGTTGTGAAAGGTCGGTGACTATGGCGAAGTCGGCTTGCCCCGCTTGTGCTTGTATAATACATTGCGGTGATGAGCCCTGCTCCATATGCAAAATAATATTTGGGTATTGCTTCATAAATTGCTGGATGACTATTGGCAAACTATAACGTGCTTGAGTATTAGTTGTCGTAATCGTTAATGAGCCTTGATTTGGCTGACTAAACTCTTTAGCTATAATTTTTATATCATTTGATTTATTGAGGATTTCACGCGCTAGGGATATCACTTTTTCCCCTACAGGTGTAACTTCAGAAAGATGTTTACCGACTCTTGTAAAAATTTGAATGCCAAGTTCATCTTCTAACAATTTTATTTGTTTACTGATACCAGGTTGCGAAGTATAGAGTTTTTCGGAGGTTAACGACACATTAAGGTCATTGTTGACCACTTCAACAATGTAGCGTAATTGTTGCAATTTCATGACAAGGCTCCTTAAACTATATACTTTTCACGCTTTTGGCTTTACTCTAAAGCGAAAAATCGTAAGGTAATTCCTTTCACACTCTAGCACAAACAAAAACAAATTTTATACTAAAACGTATACATAACCTGAAACTTTTTGACAAAGTTTCAGGTGTTCTTACCTACTTTTTACTATTTACCCATTTGCCGTCTATGTATTGCATTACCCAGCCAGTCGATTTTCCATTAACTTCGGAAGTGACATACTGTTGTTTGCTTTTACGACTAAAACGTACAATGGATGGATTTCCATCTGGATCTTTATTCGGTGCTTGAGTTAAATAAATAAATTTCTCTGGCAAGCGATCTTTAAAACGTTGTAGCTCTTCAATCAATGGTGCACGTGTTTCTCTTGATTTTGGGAAGTTATGCGCAGCCAAGAAGATACCTGATGCACCATCACGTAAAACAAAATGAGCATCAGATTTACTACACGGTAATTCTGGTAAATCAACAGGATCTTCTTTTGGTGGTGCAACATCACCATTTTTTAAGATTTTACGTGTATTTTTACAATCTTGATTAGTACATCCCATATATAAACCAAAACGCCCTGATTTTAAGTGCATTTCTGATCCACATTTTTCACATTCAATAATAGGGCCTTCGTAGCTTTTAACCTTGAAGTTACCTTTTTCAACGATAGAACCATCACAAATTGGATTGTTACCGCAAATATGTAATTTGCGTTCGTTATCGAGTAAATAACTGTCCATTGCGGTATGACATTTTGGACAACGTTTAAGCGCTCTTAAAGCATCCGTTTCCGCCGTTTCGGCCTCTTCCAAAATATTTAATGTTTCGTGTTCTGGAATGAGATTAATGGTTTGCTTACAGCGTTCTTTAGGTGGTAATGCATAACCCGAACAAGCTAAAAACACCCCTGTTCCAGCAGTTTTAATGCCCATTTCACGTCCACAATTTGGACATTTAATTTCAGGTGTTAAAACCAGTGGATTAAGTTGCATACCGCCTTTATCTGGTGCTTGTTCCGCCACTTCAAGATGAGCACTAAAATCGCTAAAGAATTGGTCAAGAACTTCTCGCCACTCTTGTTTTTTATGGGCGATTTCATCTAAAGCATGTTCCATACGTGCAGTAAAATCGTAACTCATTAAATCATTGAAGTTTTCGTTTAATCTATCTGTTACAATTTCACCAATTTTTTCAGCATAAAAGCGGCGATTATCCAAACGCACATAACCGCGATCTTGAATAGTTGAAATGATAGTTGCATAGGTTGATGGACGACCAATTTCTCGTTTTTCAAGCTCTTTAACCAATGACGCTTCGTTATACCGTGCAGGTGGTTTGGTAAAGTGTTGATTTGGATTTAAGCTGATTAACGATAATTCGTCGTTAACAGCAACTTTAGGTAATATTTTATCCTCATTGTTTTTCGAGAGTTGAGGTTGCACTTTAGTCCAACCATCAAAACGCAACGTACGTCCTTTAGCTTTTAAGGTAAAATCGCCTGATTTTACAGTGAGAGTTGTGGAGTTGTATTCAGCCGACGTCATTTGGCAGGCAACAAATTGTCGCCAAATTAATTGATATAATTTGCATGCATCCGCTTCAACATCACTAATATTATCGGCAATAACGTTCACATCAGACGGACGAATGGCTTCGTGCGCCTCTTGGGAATTCTTTTTACTGCTGTAAACATTTGCTGATTTAGGTAAATACTTGTCACCAAAATTCTGACCAATATAATCACGCACCATTGTTAATGCATCTTGACTTAAATTGGTTGAGTCAGTACGCATATAAGTAATGTAACCTGCTTCATACAGACGCTGGGCAAGCATCATGGTTTTTTTAACCCCAAAGCCTAAACGCGTGCTAGCAGCTTGTTGCAAAGTTGAAGTAATAAACGGTGCAGTTGGATTACTTTTCGTTGGTTTTTCTTCAATATTGATAACTTGATATTGATTTTTGTTTAACTCAGCTAAGGCAATATCAATAGCGACTTTATCTTTTGGCTCAAAGGCTTCATTTTTATACTGCACAACTTGCATCGTTAACAGCTCACTATTAGCTGTATGCAAATCAGCAAACAGATCCCAGTACTCTTCTGGAATAAAGGCATGAATTTCACGTTCACGCTCAACCACTAATCGAACAGCAACGGATTGTACACGCCCCGCTGATAATCCTCTCGCCACTTTTTTCCAAAGTAAAGGTGATAGCATAAAGCCCACAACCCGATCCATAAATCGACGGGCTTGCTGAGCATTGACGCGATCCATATCTAACATAGCGGGTTCATTGAATGCGTTTTTAATCGCGGTCTTGGTGATTTCGTTAAATACCACACGACGATATTTACTATCTTCACCGCCTATTACATCTTTTAGATGCCACGCAATTGCTTCCCCCTCTCTATCCAAGTCGGTTGCCAGATAGATCATGTCAGCATCTTTAGCAAGTTTTTTTAGTTCAGCAACAACCCGTTCTTTACCGGGTAAAATTTCATAATGCGCTTTCCAGCCATTATAAGGATCGACACTCATTCGGTCGACTAAAACCTGTTTCTCTGAACGTTTAACTTTTTTCTCAGCTTTGTCTTTTGTGGTTTTTTCAGCACGTTGACTACTACCACTTACTGGAAGGTCACGAATATGTCCCACACTTGATTTAACCACGAAATCTTTGCCAAGATATTTATTAATCGTTTTTGCTTTGGCTGGTGATTCCACAATAACAAGGGATTTTCCCATAATTAAGCCTATTTATCCTGTAGTTGAGTTAGTTATTATCAAGCTTCGCATCAAGAAGTGACTGTAAATCATCCTTAATAGTCGATACTTTTGTTGCATATTGCTCTTTTTGCTCAGCGTCTTCAATAAGTTGTGTAATGGTTTGCGACAAAGTACAGCCTCGACGTTTTGCTAAATTAGCTAGCCGTTGCCAAACTAAAAATTCCAAATCTATGGATTTTTTTCGTGTATTTTGTTGTTCAGCATTAAAGTGACGTTTTCGTCTAGCCCGAATAGTTTGCTTCATTCGATTATCTAAATCGGGATTCAAATGCTCATTGATCCAATTCACAACTCCTTTTGGATTATGTTCTAATAGTAATAATTCATTTACGGCATGTTGTGCAGCACTTTTTTCGATGTAACGAGTAATTAACTCACCCTCTAAATGCCTTTTTACAAGATAGTGCCATTTCCAACCACATTCAAGGTTTTCTAATTGTTGATATTTCATCGGCTCACCTTGTGACGCTGTAACTAAATGGCTTAGTTTTAGCATAATCTGCTCACACAATAAAGAAAATTATTGCATTTGACAAATTTTTTATAAATCTGTTATCGTTCAGCTTTAATTTCGATCTTTATTTTGAGGAATCACTTATAATGGCTAAAGCTGATGTTATTTATGTTAATGGCTATATTTACACCGCTGACAAACAAGACACTGTTTGTGAAGCTATTGCCATTAAAAATGGCTATATTATTGCAACCGGTAGTACACAAGAAATAAATAACCAGAACTATGTTGATAACCAAACAACCATTTATGATCTAAAAGGCAAAACCATGATGCCTGGGATCATCGATTCACATTTACATACTTTTTGGGGAGGAATGCAACTATCCTCATGTAATTTAAATTATCAAAGTTTAACCATTGATGATACTTTAGCAATTATTCAACAATACTTAGATAAAGATTCTACAAATCACAATAACCATTGGCTGCAAGTACGAGGTTGGCTAAGACAAGAAGTTCTTCCCGTAGGGACTGATATCACTCGTTTCGATCTTGATCGTCTTAACACTTCACGCCCAGTAATTCTTTTTTCAAATGATTGCCATACCTTGGTTGCCAATAGCACTGCATTAGAAAAATTTGGCTTAGATAGGAATACGCCAGAACCTACCGATGGCAAAATCGGCCGTACTGCTGATGGCGAATTAAATGGTATCTTAGAAGATGCCCCTGCCATGCGTGCCTTTGATAGTATATCTAAATTAACGGACGAGCAAGCGGTTAATGTTGCTAAATTATCACAAACCGAATTAAACAAACAAGGCGTTACTGCGGTTATGGATGCCCGAATCACTCATACGCAAGCCGATGCTTTTTTACAATTACAAAAACAAGACCAATTAACCATTCGTTTATTTGGTGCTCATGAGCTTCCACCTGATGATGTTTCATCTATTGAAGATATCCCTAGTGTAATCAATAAAGTAAAACAATTTGCTGCTCGTTATGATGATAAAAACTGGCAACCAAAACCAGGTATCAAGGTGTCACATGTTAAGTTATTCGTTGATGGGGTAATGCAACAACCTTTGATGACCGCTCGTTTACTTAAACCTTATAATTTAACCGATGAAAAAGATCGTTACGGCGATCTCTATTATTCCATCGAAATGTTAGATGCTTTGATTTTAGAATCGTCCAAAGCGGGTTTCCACCCTCATATGCATACTGTTGGGGAAGGCGCAATTGAAGTCGTGCTTAATGCAATTGAGAAGATGCGAAAAGTATTACCCGATGCCGATATTCGTCCAAGTACAGCGCACAATGAGTTAAGCGCTGCACATCAATTTGCTAGATACAAAGAGTTAAATGCTGGTGTGGTCTTTTCATTCCAATGGGCAGGATGCAGCTCAGCCATGGTTGAACAATATCAAACTCTTTTTGGTGAAGAGCGCTATCATGGTTTAGAAGCTCATGGACGATATATCGATGCAGGCGTTCATTGTGCTTTTGGTAGTGATTGGCCGATTGATCCATTAAATGAATGGTATGATTTTCAAATTGCTATGACCAGACAAATCGATGCCGATCATCCACGATTAAATAGCGACCGTAATTTAACCGCTAAAGAGGTATTACGTTGTGCCACCATTGGTGCGGCTTATATATTGAAACAAGATGAATATATTGGTTCGATTGAAAAAGGTAAATTTGCAGATCTTATCATTTTAGATCGTAATCCGTTTACCATTGCTGCGACGGATATGCAAAATGTAAAAGTTTTGACAACGATTGTCGGTGGTAAAGTAGTCTATCAACAAGATAAATCATTATAAATGGATTGATAAACTGTTACACCGCCATAATTGACGGTGTAACTTATTTTATGATTCACTCTCAATGACTTGCTCCGTTTCTACTGGAGCTTTCTTAGTGAAGTGCAAGATCGCAGCGATAATCAATGCGCCAATAAACATATCAATAACATACCACATTGCGCCTTTTGTTACCCCACCTAAAGCAACAAGTCCTCCAAAAGCAACTAATGAGTCTATACCACTGATCATCCCCAACATCCCTGCAATAGCAGTACCCACAACTATAGCAATGATTACCCGTTTTGGATCTTTGGCTGCAAATGGAATGGCTCCTTCAGTAATACCGGCTAATGATAAGAAAAATGCCGTAATACCAAACTCTTTTTCTTCTTTACTGTATTTGGATCGTGAAACAATTAATGAAGAAATAGCCAGTCCTAAAGGTGGGATCGCACAGCACATACGGAAAACCCCATTAGGCCCATAAACACCCTCCGCCATTGCGGCTAAAGTAAACGCTGTTGCAGCTTTACTGCATGGCCCCCCCATATCTAAAGCAGCCAATATCCCAATACCAATCCCTAAAAATGCCGCATTGACTTGTGACATCCCTTTTAAGGTTGCAACCATGGCTTTTACAAACCAATCCAGTGGGTAAGATAAGCCATAAATATAGATTGGCGCCATTACCAATAGTGTTACCGTTGGAATAATCATAACAGGCATTACTGACGCAATAACGGGATGCACTTTGATTGTTTTAAACCATTTAACAAAATAACCAATTAAAATCCCAAAAATCATGGCTCCAATAAATCCAGTACTAACATTATTGACACCAATTGGATTATTAACGACATACCCCATAATGAATGCAGGAGCAAGAGCCGCGTTACCACCAATTGAATAGGCCATATATGCAGCTAAAACCGGTACCATCATTGCAAATCCATAGAATGCAACTTGTTGAAGGTCAGCAAAGAATTGATTGCTTGGTAAAATGGTATTGTTAGTAACATCACCCGTCATTAACACAATTGAAAAGAGAATCCCTGATGCAATAATGACTGGTAAAAATTTGCTAATTCCCGTATTTAAAGCTCTAAAAATTTCTGTACCAATATTATCTTTGACAATTTTTGTCGACATTTGCTCTGCATTATTGAAAATATTGGCAGTATTTTTAACGGCTTCACCCGTACTGACTTTGATAATATTTTTAAAAGGCTCAAGTCGCTCAGCATTTTCGATTGATATATCCGTTGCCAATATAATGACATCAGCACTTTTAAGATCATGTTCAGTTAAAACATTTTCAACACCTGCTGCACCTTGTGTTTCAACCTTGCAATCCCAACCGCGTTTTTTAGCTTCATTTGTTATTTTTTGTCTTGCAATATAGGTATGCGCCATACCTGCGGTACAGGCGCAAATGGCTACAATTTTCTTATTATTCATAAATACCTCTCACCCTATGAGCAATGGTTTGAATATCACTATTTAACAATTCAGCAATAAAATCATCATCAGCAAGACTAGCTGCTAATTTAGCGATAATGGCCAAATGTTCTTTATCAGCATGTTCTTGAGCACCAATCATTACAATTAATTTAACTTTATTATTATTGTTCCAAACAATACCATCACTATATTTGCCAACTGCAATAAATGGGGTACTTACGCCACCACTTTTAGCATGAGGTAATGCAATATCGGGTAACACATCCGTTTCCATTTCTTGTTCATGTGCCATAACATCCTCAACAAATTTTTCAACATCAGTTAAATAATTTTGACTTTTTTGAGCCATTAATTGAATGATCGATGATTTTTGTTTTATTACATCATTAGTTAATTCAACAGGTACAACGGGAATTGAGGTCATAAATATATCCTTCTATTGATAAGTATTTACAGATTAAATTATCTGCAATTTATAATAAATATAACGTGTTTTCCTTATACTGACATCTCCTGAAACAAAGAAATAATTAGATATAGATCACAAAATCTGTATCTCTTAAATTGACTTTATCAAAGTGTGATTTTTGTTGATATGACGAAAAATAATTCCCTATAAAATAGCAAGCTCAAAAATTACACACTTGTATGTTAATAAGCTAAAAATTAGCTTGCATAATTATAATAATGTGGGAGAATTCCCTGCCGCTTTCAGCGGGTAAAAAAGGCAAAACTATACTTAGTAGTTTTTTATTGTTTTTTGGGACAGAGGAGCAAAATTAGTCATGTCCGCAATAAAAATGAAACGAGTTTTAACCACACCTGCATTAATTGCATTTGGTTTAGCTTATATGGTTCCTTTAGGGATCTTTACCACTTATGGGGAAGTTACCGTTGCCAGTAATGGACACTTACCTATAGCCTATGTTATCACTCTAGCAATGATCTTTTTTACAGCATTAAGTTATTGTCGTATGGCAAATAAACTACCTATTGCTGGTTCTGCCTATTCGTATGTACAACATACATTTGGTGGAAGAATTGGTTTTTTAGTGGGATGGGCGCAAATTCTTGATTATCTATTTTTACCAATATTAAATTATTTGGTTTTGGGCATCTATCTTAATGAAGCATTCCCAAGCATACCTGCTTATGTATTTGTGCTTGGTTCATTATGTAGTGTCAGCTTGTTAAATTACTTAGGGATTAAATTAATTAATTCAGTGAACTTTACTTTGATTATTATTCAAATGTTTTTTATTGGATTATTTATTTTCTTAACTTTAACCAATGTAAGTTTAACACCAGAAGCAATGATAAAACCTTTGGCTGTTAATGCAGGTGATTTTAGCGGATTAATGTCTGGCGCAGCAATATTATGTCTTGCCTTTTTGGGTTTTGATGCTATCGCGACACTGGCAGAAGAATCAAATGATGCACAAAAATCATTACCAAGAGCCATTATATGGACGGTTCTTATTGCAGGAAGTATATTCTTAATTGTTTCGTATAGTGCTCATTTAGCCTATCCTAACTGGACAGATTTCGCTTCTAATAAAGATACCGCTAGCTTGGATGTAATGCGTAAAGTAGATTCTATAAGTAATTTAAAAGAGATACTTGGTAAGTATGGAAATGATTTTATGTATAACTTTTTCCAATCTGCTTATCTAACCGGTGTTTTTGCATCAGCAATGACAGCACAAACCAGTGTATCAAGAATATTTTATGCGATGGGTCGCGAGGGTGTATTACCTAAACAGATTTTCTTTAAAATCCACCCTCGTTTTAGAACACCTTATTTATCAATATTGTTTGTGGCTTGTTTTTCATTGTTATCATTGGTATTAGATCTTAGTTTGGTTGTTTCAATGATTAGCTTTGGTGCTTTAGTTGCTTTCACATTTGTTAATTTATGTGTCATTAAAAGTTATCTATGGGATATCAAAACGAAAACAGCAAAAGTGTTATTTAAATATGGTGTATTACCAGCAATTGGTGTTTTACTTTCGTTATGGCTATGGACCAGCCTTGATGAGACTGCGATGATTGTTGGCTTAGTTTGGTTAGCGATTGGATTTTGTTATTTAGTCTATTTGACCAAAGGTTTTACTAAGTTATTGCCATCGATTGATCATCATGAATTGAATTCAATCATTAAAGATTAAAGTAATCTTTTAAAATAGGTCTACTTGAAAGTATTTAGTTACTGCCCTTTTAAAACAATTCCGTCGACTTATGTCGACGGAATAATAATTTTTTGATGTTAATTGAATTAATTTATCAATTAATTACTCACCAAAACCTGTAGCAAATAATTCACGGATTTCATCCATTGCAGCTTGTTCGTCTTCACCATCACAAATGATTTCAACAGTAGAGCCACCTTTAACGCCAGCGCCTAATAAACCCATCATACTTTTCATTTTAATCGCTTTGTCATTGTAAACGAGTTCAATTGTTGATTTATAACGACCTGCTAGTTTTACAAGTGTTGTTACTGGGCGGGCGTGTAATCCAGTTGAATTTTTTACTACCATTTGTTCTTTTAACATATTATTGTCCTTCTATATATCTTAAGTTAATACATTTCAGTATTTATATCATAAATTGAATTTTTTTGCTCTTTTTTATATGCAAATTTTTTTGCAATTTATATTATCTTTCTGCTTTTCTTAATCAGATTTATAATCATACCCAATAATATCGCACAACATGAAAAAATATAGGTGCAGCAAAACAGATAGAATCTAAACGATCCAGCACACCACCATGACCGCTAATAAGCCTCCCCCAATCCTTTACACCTCTATCGCGTTTAATTGCCGACATAACCAATCCACCTAAAAATCCAAGCAAGGTGATCATGAGTGAAATTAAACCAGCTTGAATAAAGCTAAAAGGCGTTACCCACCATAAACATGCACCTATCAAACTAGCCGAAAAAATACCGCCAATAAAGCCCTCAACAGTCTTGGATGGTGATAAATTAGGGCTAATTGAATGTTTACCAAATAGCTTACCAAATACATACTGTAAGACATCTGATAGTTCAACAACAAATACAAGAAAAGCAATCAACAATAAATTGCGGTCTTGATAGTGATCGATGGGTAAAATAATCAATGCTGGTATGAAAGATATGCTATAGACGGTAATCATCAATCCCCATTGCACTTCAGCTATTCTTGCTAAGAAATTATGAGCCGATCCAGTAATTGCCGCCAAAATAGCTAAAAATAGAAACCCATAAATAGGAATAAAGATACAAAATAACTCATACCACGACACGGCAACTAAGATATATTGTAATGGTAACACAATGAAATAAGCAAAAAGTAAAGGCCAATAATCATAACGGGTTATGGGCGTTAATGTCAGAAACTCACGCAGAGCTATACCTGACGCAATAAAAAAGAGAATAATTACGGCAAATTTTCCCAAAAAAATAGCGATGGCAAAAATGGCTACCATCACCCACCAAGCATTAATGCGTTTGTTTAAATTATCAATAACACTATTTGGGCTTTTCATACGTCGTTTCAACAACCAACCAATCGTAGATGCTACAATCAACAATACACCTATACCAACAAACAATAATAGACCATCGCGTTGATAACTAGACATGTTTTCCTCCATATTGTTTGTTATTATATGTGTGATAATATTCAATTTAATCGGAAAGTTAAGTAGAAATACCTAAAATAACTGTCACTATTGCTAAAATTAGCTGCATACTAATTAGGAAAATCTGTTTTTTGAATAATTTCAATGTCCCTTTTTGACGATCTTCGATTGAGCGCAATGGTTGTTGTTTCGATTTTTTTAAATTCAATTGCAATAAGGCATTATCCAATTCATCTAAAACATCAGGAAACTGATCGTATTTGGTGGCTAGATAATCAAATAGTTTTTTATCAAAGGCTATACGTATTGCATAATATTGACTGATTAATCCAACCAAAAAGCTGACTAAACTGTAACTTGTCAATAAAACAGAATTTAAGAACCAACTAGCCATTAACCCAAAAAACAAGGCTATTAACGTCAGTAATCGCGAAAAAACCTCTAATTGATGACTTATAATAAGAAAATGATTAAATGTTACTAAGACTGTTTGATTGATATTTTCAGTTATTTTAGCTTTATTCGAATTGACCACTGCAGCTTCCTTTTTGAATCCTATTAAACCAATTGATTAATACGGTTTGTTGCTTGGAGGAAATAACGACCGAACTACGACCCGTTTTCACTTTGATTATTGCTTCTTCCACATTAGTCGCTCTTTTGGTCAATAATAACCATGCGATTACGGCTGTTGCACTACGCGAATAACCTAATGCACAACATACCAAAACAGAACCTTGCTTTTGAAATTGATCGATTTTTTCGGCTGCTCGTTGACACTGCTCAATGGACAAAGGTGTCATATCAAGTACTGGAATCAAACTGTAATGACCATTAAATTGCCCAATTGGTAATTCAGCACAGAGATCAACAACTGAACCGATAGGTTGAGTTTGCAAAGTGTTTTGCGAAGCAATCCGCCCTAAATAGACATTATCAAGAATAAAATCAGCTGGTTTGTTTTTTAAAGTCCATAAACGAGAATTAAGCCACATAATTACAAAATAAGGTAAATATAAAATTGCTACCGCGAGCGTAAAATGTCCATTAGCTTGTTTTTGGAAACCTGTTGCTCCAAATAGCAAGTAATTGGCTGATACTAACCCAAAAGCTCCCGCTACCCACAATAGCCAAAGTCCAACCCCACCAATATATATAGCTAAACTTAATGATAATAAAAATAGTAAGAAGTAAATGCTGCTCCAAGTATATTGCTTAGGGTATGATTTATTTTTTAAAGGAGCTATTCCATTTTCTGGCCATAACCAAATACAAAAACAGCCTGCCCATAATCCTGTTGGAACATCAAAAAAATGATGTTGCCACGTTGTTAAAACAGATAAGGCAATTAATAAACACCAAGCATGTAGAAGCAATTGATTAAATTTTGATTTTAAATAACTCTTATAAAACTGCCATAAGATCACCAGTAAAGTAATGTGTAAGGAAGGAGCTTGATTAAAGGGTTTGTCAAAACCCATTAAAACATCAAACCATAATCCTAAAAAACCATCAAGATGGGGGCGTTCAAAACTAAATTTTAGAGGGAATATCAAAAAACAAGTAATACAAATAATTTGCGCCGAAAAAAGTCTTAAACATAAAATTTTAAGCGATTGCTTAGAACTGGCCAATAAAATGGCTAAACCATACATGAAATCAATGGACCAATAAGGCACAATTGTCCAAGCCCATAATGGAGTTGAGGATTCCCAACTGAATACCAAACTCCCCACATCAGAGCGATTTGCAGTATACCAGTTAGTTAAGTTATAACTGGTAAAAAAGAATATTGATAATCCAGCTAATAAAGCAAATTTATAATAGATTAATGCTCCAAATTTTTGTTTTTGCATATGGACCAACTATTATTTAATCCTTTGCGCCAGTGATACTGTAAAAATACCCCATTGATCGATACACATATCTATTTTTTTGAATCCCGCAGCAGCAACCAATTGATCCATTTCCAATTGAGTGCGTCTGCGCATTACCCACGGTTGCCCATCACGATGCGAGGTCAAAGCACGGGCTATAAACTCTAATTGAGGATGCCAAGGTTGATTGGTATAGATTAAATACCCCCCTTCAGGTATAACATCCGCTAACCCAGAGAGAGATTCACGTAATAATGCATTATCATCGAATAATTCATATAACCCTGAAACTACTGCTAATGTTGGTTGAGGTGTTAATTCGGCTAATTGCTGCCGATTAAATGCATCTCCTTTTTCAAAACGAACAAAGTTTGTTAAACCAAGTTCATCAATTAATTTTTGCCCATCACGAATATTAATATCACTGTAATCCCGCAATAGTACCGAATCAGGTTTATGAGCTATTTGATTAACGGTTTCAAGAATATAACGACCATGTCCCGCCGCAATATCAACGATGTTAACAGCTTTATTTTGTTGTTGTAGTTGGTTAACCGCTTGTTTTAAGATCTCTTCAAGATGGATTTTGCGTTGACGAATGCCTCGCCAACCTATGGATTGTAAATAAATATAATCCAAAAACTGCCCGAGTTTAGAATTTCCTGTCGGTTCATTACGATAGATATAATCTAAGGTACTCCCTGAATCAAAACCAGTATCAAAACCGAGTTTAATACCATTTGAAACTCTACTCGCATATTTTAAAATGGCTTTAACAAACCGCCAATATAAAGGTTTAATCAAGCCTGTTGGCGGCATTGCTAAAGAGTCTTTCTCTTGCCTTGTATAACCAACAAGATCAGCATTAACGAGTGATGGCACGCTAGGTGTGTTGGCAAAACAGCCAATAATAAATCGTCTTGCCCTGTCGATAGCGATTTGGCGATCTTTTTCACCAAAAGTATCATGATAAAATTTTGGTAAAATATGAAATTCTTTTTGCTGGGTACCCAAGTTTTCATAAAATTTTTTTTGTGGTTTACGTTTTACCACATAATCTGATCCCGAAACAAGTAATTGGGTCGGAACGGTAATGGCGTTAGCATCTTTAACAATTCGGTCAGATACGGTATAAAGATCTAAAAGTAATCTAACCGATATTGGTCTAGTAATTAATGGATCTTGGGTAAATGACTTCGCTCGCTCAGCATCATGAGTTAATAAATTAGATTTAACGTAACTATTAACAAAAAAATTACCTTTTAAGTTGTATAGTAATTTCAATCCAGGTACAGCGAATGGTACATAAAGTTTGACATTAAATGCAGGAGACCCCAACACCAACGCACGAATATTAGGCACATAGTCGTGTACCCATGCAGAAGCAATCACGGCCCCAACACTTTGGGCAATAACGGCAATATCTTGATGTTTTAAATGATATTCTTGCAAAATATGTTCAACAAAGCAGTTAGCATCTTTAATTAACGTTGCAAAATTAGGCGCATCACCTCGCTCACCTTCTGATTGACCATTACCTCTCGCATCCCAAGCAAAGATCTGATAATCGGGTAGATTCAATTCATCAGCAAGATGAGCAACACGACCTGAATGTTCATGACCGCGATGAAAAAGCACAATCGCTTTGGAAGAAAGTCCATCACTGCTATCAACTGCTGGCCAATAACGATAAAATAGTTGGCAGCCATCGTGACTTATAAAAGTTTTTTGTTGTTGATCACGCATTTTATTTCCTTTTTTCATTTTTGTGTTTCTTGCAGACCTTTTCGAATCCGATTAAGCACAGTGTATATAAGTAAAAAATTAACGATCCATAACAATGGATCAATCCAATCTAACGGTAATTGATAAACTCCAATGCCTAAACTAATTATCCCAAAGACAAAAGCTCGATCACTTTTCCCCATTGGTCCATCGTAGCGCCTTGACGCACCAACCATCAGACCTAAAACGCCAGTATATTCCGTTAAAAACGAGAGCAAAATAACTAGTATAACCAAATAGTTACTAACATTATCGAGTTGTGTAAAAACCAGTAATAACGCACTATCGGAAATAACATCTCCAATTTCATTTAAATAAGCCCCTAAATGCGTTTTTTGGTTAAATTCACGTGCTAACATACCATCAATGGCATTAAGAGCCATACGAATCAACATCCAAATGGGAATGACGCAAAAAATCCATTGATAAGATGAAAGCAAACCGACAATAAAAGATACAAAAATGGATCCCAAGCAAGCTGAAACTGTCACTTGATTAGCCGTTATATTGGCATTGTAAAGCCTATTCACATACGGGCGCAGTAGTGATTGGAATTTGGGTTTTAATTGGTAAATTGATATCACAATCGATCCTAAAAAATTAACCTACAGTTTAGTTAATTTAATAAAGTAAAATAAACTAACCCTTTAGTTTTTATTACACAATTCGTTGTAGCTGTGAATACTTTAATGAACTTACCATAAAGTGCAAACGGTTAAGCACATTTACTTCACCTGCGCCATCGTCAAAATCTAAATACAATAAATTGAGTTTAGGATTAAGATCGCGCATACGCTTTTCAACACCTTTTGATACCACATGATTGGCAATACAACCAAATGGTTGCAAGCTAATAACATTATTAATTCCATATTCAGCAAAAGTCATGATGCCAGCTGGTATCAACCATCCCTCACCAAATTGATTGGATAAATTAAGGATCTGCTCAGCTTTTTTAGAAATATCGCGAATATTATGGAACGGTTGATAATATTTGAAAGTCGATAAAATGTTATTAGTTTTATCGATATAACGTTGTGCTATTTTTTCAAAAAAATGCATTAAATAAGAATGATAGGTTTTTGATACTAAATGATTATCCACATTACTGTCATGATTGACAAAACATTGTGCAAAAAATTCAATCATAGGTGGAATAACTGGCTCGATACCCTGATCGATTAACCATTCAACACTATGTTGATTACCAAAGTTGTTATACTTAACGTAAATTTCTCCAACAATACCGATTTGAGGACAATCTTTATTATTTACAACTTCAATTTGATTAAAATGTTTAACCGCATCGGCTAATAGCGCAAATATTGAGCGTGACCCTTTCTTTTGATTAATCAGTTGTTGTAATTTTCGAGTATAGAGTTCTTTAAGTTGATTCGCTTGTTGTTTTACTTTTGCCCTTGGCGCTATTGAATAGTACATTTTGGATAGTGAATCAGCAAACAGTATTGAAAAAAAACTAATAGGTAATGTTTTAAGCCAATTGATTTTAAATCCTGGTTGTTCAGATTGATTCATATTGTCAGTGCTGAGTGAAATAATTGGAATATCATCAAAACCATTACTGATCATCGCTTTTTTAATTAATGATAAATAGCTACTTGCCCTGCATTGCCCACCTGTTTGCGTAATGCCTACTGCGACCTCTTCACGATTGTATTTTCCAGAACGTAACGCCTTAACAATATCACCCACAATAATGGTCGCAGGATAACAAATTTCGTTATTACAATATTTTAGTCCCCACTCAACTGAACTTTTATCGGGTTTAGGCAAAGTTTCGAGTTTATAACCCGATAAAGCAAAAATAGGCGGTAATAAAGGTGAATAAAAATCAGAAATGAACGGCGCTAAAATTGTTCGACGTTGTTTATCTTGTTTACTAAAAATAGCCGTTTTTTTACGCTCCACTTTTATTAATGGTTGCTGTTGATTCATTCGCATCGATTCAATAATAGAGCGTAATCGTAATCTGACCGATCCTGTCGCAGTGATTTCATCAACACGAATCACCGTGCAAGTTTTGCCTTTTGATTCTAATATCGCTTTACATTCGTCAGTAACAATTGCATCAGGACCACACCCGAACGAGTTAAGTTGAACAAATTGCACATTATTAGGTTGCTCAGCAACAAAAGAGGCTGCAGCATATAAACGATTTGGATAACTCCATTGTGAACAAATTTGCAATTCTGGAGATAATTGATTAATGGCACCTAATACCGAATCTTCAGTAATTACATCACAACCTAGCGCGTTTAAAATTTCAGGCGTTTTATGATTAATTAAACTGTCACTATGATAAGGTCGTCCCCCTAAAATAAACACATAACGACCTGTTTGCTTAGCATTGTTCACTATTTCAACCGCCTTATTATAGAGCGATTTTTTATATTCTGACTGAGCGATCAACGCATAGGAAAAGGCATTTTCCGCCACTTTTTTCGTGATTCCTAGCGATGTTAAATAATTAATACAACCTTTTTTCAGTAATTGAATATCAGTAAAGTTGATAACAGGATAATCAAGGGGCACATTATATTTGTTTTCGGGATTAATCGCACTGTGCACAACTTCAGCATAACTACTTACAATTGGGCAATTGTAATTATTAACCGAATTATCAAATTGCGCAGATTCAAACAAAACCATTGGCATAAAGATACGATCTACTTTCTGCTCAATAAGTTCCATAATATGTCCATGCACTAATTTGGCAGGGAAGCAGATACTATCAGACATTACCGTACCCGCACCCTTTTCGTAAATAGCCTGAGTGGAATAAGGCGAAAGTATGACATTAATGCCACTTTGCGTTAATAATGTGTGCCAAAAAGGGAAATTCTCATACTGACCTAATACTCGTGGTATACCAATATTGATTTTAGCATTCGGATTAGAGGTATTAGCGCGTTCAAATAACAGTTCGTTTTTGTAATCGAGCATATTAAATGAACTGTTATCTTTGTATTGATTATTACTTAAGAATCTTTCACATTTATTCCCTGAATAATAACGTTGCCCATTGGCAAAACGATAAATCATAATATCGCATTTATTTTCACACCCTTTACAACGTGAAGGTTTGGCTTTGTTATCTTCAGCTTTATGAAGCTGGTCTAACCCTATGAACTGGGATAAAACCGGGTTTTGTTGGTAATGATTTTTTGCAACTAATGCACTTCCATAGGCCCCCATCAACTCAGGAATATTAGAGCTGGTAATTTGTGCTCCTGTTAATTGTTCTAATGCTCTAAATACCGCTGGGTTTTTAAAAGTCCCACCTTGTACCACGATATTATTACCTAACTTACGCATATCATGGAGTTTAAGCACTTTATGAATGGCATTTTTAATGACCGAAAAGGCCAGTCCTGCTGAAATGTCTCCCATGGTCGCATTTTCACGCAAAGCTTGTTTTACTTTAGAGTTCATAAAAACGGTGCAACGTGTCCCTAAATCACAGGGATTGGACGAATTACAAGCCGCGTCAGCAAAATCGATCGTATTGGAATTGAGTGATTTAGCAAAAGTTTCAATAAAAGATCCACAACCTGATGAACATGCTTCATTAAGCTCAATATGATTGACAACTCCATTAGCGATAAAAATGGCTTTCATATCCTGCCCGCCAATATCCATAACAAAACTCACGTTAGGATCAATATGTTTAGCGGCAGCGAAATGCGCCATGGTTTCAACCAATCCATCATCAAATGCAAAAGCAGCTTTTAAAAGTTCTTCGCCATATCCTGTTACGCCAGTGCGAGCAATGACAATTTGTTTACCTGATGCAACAATTTCATCTTTTAATAGGGTTAACCCTTTAATTAAAGCACTAATAGAGTGACCATTATTAGGAGCATAATGAGTAAAAAGAAGCTCGTTATCTTCACTGATGAGTGTAATTTTAGTCGTTGTTGAACCACTATCAATGCCTAAAAAAGCGTATTTTTTTTGGTAATCGGCTAAATTTAAACGTGGAATTTGAATATATTTACGCTGTTTTTTCCAATCATTAAAAGATAATGATTCATTAAATAATGGTTTTAATCGAAAAGATTGATTAGCTATGATTTTAGTTGAGGCATTTAATCGATTAATAAAATCATCAAGTGAAAGCTCGGTTCGCTCAATAAGATGAATTGCAGCTCCCCACGCGGATAATAATGTCGGATGGTCAGTTTTAACGATTTGATCTTCTGCTAATTTTAATGTCTCTAAAGTCGCCTTGCCTAAGGTTGGAATAAAGGAAAATGGCCCACCAATTAACATAACTTTCGGCACAATATCATAGCCGCGAGCTAAAGTATTAATGAGCTGAATACAAACAGCATGTAAAACAGAATAGGCAATATTTTCTTTGGAAACGTTGCGACTGATTAGATTTTGAACATCGGTTTTGGCAAATACGCCACAGCGGGAAGCAATAGGAAAAATTTGGGTATGATTTTGAGCAAGTTGATCAAATTGTTGAATTGGAATATTAAGCAAAGTTGCCATCTGATCAATAAATGCCCCTGTTCCCCCTGCACAACTGCCATTCATGCGAATATCAGGTGAACGATCAGGGAAGAAGAAAATCATTTTGCTATCTTCACCGCCAATATCGATTAAAGTTCGTACTTCCGGATATTTGCGCTGCACCACTTCAGAAGCGGCTACAACCTCTTGTATAAAAGCAATATCGGCTTTCTCTGAAATACCCATTCCAGCAGAACCCGTTACTTTTACCGATAAATGAATATCATTACCCAACTTTTGTTTGATTTCATTCAGTAATTCAAGCACTGTTGCTACAATATGGGTATTATGACGTACATAATTGGTGTAAACAAAATTATCATGCTCATCAAGCACAACACATTTTGCAGTTGTAGAACCAACATCCAATCCTAATCTATACTTTTTTGTCATAATAAACTCACACATTGTAAAATCAAACAGCCACACTTCACTATAAATTTTATTTATAGTAACAATATTATAGCTAAATACGTTAACTATTTACTATGTTTGTTTAGTATTTTTATTATGTAAAAATGTCAGTTTTGTCAAAAAGTTTCAGGTTAAGGCTACGTTTCAGTATAGTTATATCAGTTATTGAAAAATTAAGCTTGTTTTTCTAATCCTTGTTTAGCAATAGCTATCACATTTTTTAAATCGACACCTTGGGCTTTAGCTGCAAAAATACAACCACAATAGCACTGCCTGTATACATCATACTCTTTGCAAAGTTCTATTGAACGCTTATAACCATTATTTTTTTTAAAATCGGAAGGTAGATAATTAACTGAAAAAATTTCTTGAATTTCAAAACCAAGTTGATTAATTTTTTGACTGTTCTTTTTAGGACTGAGTGTTAACGCACTGGCAAAATAATCAAATCCCAATTCTTGAGCTTTGATTGCAGCTAAATCCAAACGCATTTTATAACAGAGATGGCAACGTTCACCGCCTTCCGGAGCATCACGCAGATGTTCAACTTGTTTAATAAATTCAGCGGGTTGGTAAGGTGCTTCTAAAAACTGAACATTGTTGCCCGTCTTTTCATTAAAATCAGCAATAAATTTTTGCTGTACTACACTCCGATATTCATATTCAACACGAGGATGAATATTTGAATTAGCAAAATAGATAGTAATATCTGCATACTGTGCCAAATACTCCAAAACATATGTGCTACAAGGGGCACAGCAGCTATGAATTAATAATTTAGGGCGAATAGATCCAGATTGCCAATCGGCAATGACTTCTTTAAGTACCGAGTCATAATTGATTTTATTATGTGGGTTTAATTTTTCGAGAATATCTTTAGCATTAATTAACATAAGGACTCATTTATTATTTTGGTGATCAAAGTCTTTAAAGCTCGCTATAATATAGTTATATAAATCACCATTCAAGAAAAGTATGTGAATTTTTATACTGAAACATATGCGTCTCCTCAAACTTTTTGACAAATTTTTTTATATGGTTTAATTAATACTAAAATTCAACCACGATAAGATAATACTGACTATTGTTTCAGGGCTGAATCAATTTATTTTATCAATAGCCTTTTTATTGTCCATTTTTTAATGATACATCAAATTTCGCGATGACTTTAGATGATCAATTTTTTAGTTAACAGTATTATATTTATAAAGTTTATTTTTGAAACATAAGTTCATTTTTATGAAATAAAAGAGTTATAATATCTGCAAAATTTTATGGACAAATTTAGGCTTTAAATTGAATGTTCAATTAGTTGATCGCTTAAAAAAATCACAATTATACCAAAAAAGACATTCAAACAATGTTTTGCTTTGGCGTGAGATTTTCCCCTTAGCCATGCCAATTTTTATTGAAAACCTATCGGTCATATTGATGGGAATTTTCAGTACTTTTCTTGTAAGTTGGATTGGTAATGCTGAAATGGCTGCCGTCGGTATGGCGGAAAGCTTTAATATGATTATTATGTCCTTTTTTATGGCTGTCGCACTAGGAACGTCCGTTGTAGTTGCTTTCAGTTTAGGGCGTCACAATCGAAAAAAAGCAGTTTCAGCGGCACGACAATCCATCACTTTACTGATAATAATCTCACTTTTACTTTTTGTTTTTGTAGAATTTTCAGGCTATTGGATTGTTGAAATCATCGCTGGAAAAGCTGAACCAAAAGTCAAAGAACTTACTTTAACCTTTCTTAAATTAACGGTATTAGGTTATCCTGCATTAGCTTTTATCTTAGTGGGTTGTGGTGCATTAAGAGGTGCAGGTAATACTAAACTACCAATGTATTTAAACATCATTATGAATATATTGAATTTATCAATAAGTTACGTATTGATTTATGGTGTATTTAATTGGGAGGGTTTAGGTTTTATTGGTGCAGGCATTGGTTTAACGGCATCACGTTACTGCGGTATGATATTTATATTAATCGTATTAACGATCAAACCGAGTCGAGCACTATTTATACCATTTAGAAGCTATTTTCACTCGTTCAATGCGAAAATTCTTATTGATATTCTGAGCATTGGTATCCCAGCAAGTGTTGAATCCGTGATGTTTAATATTGGCAAATTATTGACTCAAACTTTTGTAGCCGGTATGGGAACCTCAACCATAGCAGCTAATTTCATTGCCTTTTCGATTGCTGGATTACTGAATTTACCAGGAGGAACACTGGGATCGACATCGACCATTATAGTCGGTAAACGACTTGGAATGGGACAAACCTATCAACCGACCAGACAACTGAAATTTATCTTCCATTTGACCAATATATTATTGTGTTTTTTGGCGTTTCTATCCGTCCCATTTGCGGGTCTATTAAGCTCAATGTATACCGATAATCAAGAGGTTATTCAAATATCTAAACATTTACTTTGGTTAAATGCTTTATTCACCCCATTTTGGGCATCTTCTTTTGTCTTGCCTTATGGTTTTAAAGGTGCAAAAGATGCCAGCTACACCATGTGGGTAGCCATTGGCAGTATGTGGATGTGCCGAATTGTAGTGGGCTATATTTTTGGTGTATACCTCGGCTTTGGTGTTTTTGGTGTTTGGTTTGGTATGTTTTTAGATTGGATTATTAGAAGTATATTCTTCTATCAACGATTAATCAGTGGCAAATGGCTATGGCGTCATAAGCAAAGAATCTAGTTGAATAATTTAAACAAAGCAAATCATTGTATAAAGATAAATTAAATGCAATTAAGCTCAACACATAACATATTGATAAAAATAACTTATTGAATAATTCAAATATTTCAGAAACGACGATCTCTATTTTGTCGACATATCCTATTTATTATAGTCAATAGTGATAAATTTAATGTAACGATTAGATATTATTCTTTTAACCACAACATAAATATTCGATTAGCAAAGAACAATAATAATTAGTATCAAATGATAGTAATCTAATTAGCTCATAGATCAACTTTACCCACCTCTCTTGTTCCACAAACTGATTATTTCCTATTTATTACTATTTTTAATGATAATTTTTCTTACTTGTTACTTCGGTGGTTAATTTTTATAAATGAAATGACAAAATGATGGAAAAAATCCATAAAGATTTACTAATGATAAAAAAGTGTTGAAAATCATAATTAGGATAGAAACTTTCGTAAATAATGAGGTTTAAAATTGGGGGAGGATTTAATTATCTATGGTGAACGTTATGCGGCAGCATTGACCATTATCTTCAACCATGACAAATATATTTTGTGCTATCGTTACAGGTGGATAAAAGATTCAGGTATCGTTGATGAATATCAAGAAGAAATTATGCAACTCAGTATATCTGTTTGCCAATTTAAAGTTGATGTTGGACTCAAGGGGATTTGCCAATTTTATTATGCCAAACAAGATAATCAATGGATAAAAATAACCCGTAATTTTGTCGCAGGTAAAGGGAAATGGGGAGGTGCCAAAGTTGCTATTTTTGCCTCAACTCAAGCAAGACAACCAACGGTAAGTATGAATTCGAATATTTGATAAAATAGATAACTAATTGGTTAGAAAAATTGCTCAATAACATATTGATGAATTGAGCAATTTATTGATATAGATTAAGTTTAAATGAATAATCACATCTATTCTTAATTTTAACTTATAACTGTTTTGGTAAAATAAACAATTATCAACAAACTAATAAATTTCTGTTACATCATTTTTTAAATCTTTTCAAGCAATTGCGCTTTTTTCGCAGTAAACTCCTCTTGGGTTAAAATCCCAGCATCCGCTAGCTCTTTCAATTGTTTTAATTGCTTGATGATTTCTTCATTACTATTTGCTGTATTATTCGCTGTTGAAGCCGTATTAGTATTGTTTAGATCAAACGATTTAGCTAACTCCACACCCGCACCGATTTGTAAACCAGCTCCAGCAAGTCCACCTTCATTTTGTGCAGCATCACGTAGAGCTTTAAGTTTTTCATGTTCAACATAATTCAAGCCAACTTCTTTGGCCGCTAGTGCGTCAGTTCTTGAATCGGCAATTCTATTGATTCGATCCAATGTTTCTTGATTAAACGATGTTGCTTCAACTTGAAAATCATCCAAAACAAGACCTAATTTAGTAAAAGGAACTTGAAGATTATCTTTAATTTGTTGAGATAACATAATTAACTGAGAATCTATATTCTGATATGAATAACTTTCAGTCGCTAACTGTGATGAGATGGTAGGTATAATACGTGACATCATCAACTTATTAAGATCTTTTGCTGTATAAATTGAATTGGCCCCAACAATTTCTTTGAAAAACAACCCAGCATGCTCAATTTTGATCGAATAGGTACCATAAGCACCAAGCTCAATTGGAAATTGATATACACTATCAACATACTTAATTGGTGTTGCTGTTCCCCATTTCTGATCAACTAAGCTAGCTAATCGGAAAAAGTAAACATGCAGTTTATTTTCACTTTCAAAACTCTGTAATATTTTCACCAAGTTCGTAATAAATGGATGGTTTGATGTTGAAAGTTCGTAAATCCCCGATTTGATAATTACATCAATTACTTCGCCTTTGTAAACTAAAATACAACCTTGCCCAGGATTAATAATGAGTTTACTGGCATTTTTTATTTCGCTTGTTGGGGTTGGAAACTCATAGAATAAGACATCCGGCTCTTGGTTTGTCCATTCTATGACTGTTTTTAATTGTCTTTTAAAAAAATTGCCTAAAGCCATTTAGATTACCTTATATTTTATTTTTCTTGAGTTAATGTTATTTCTTTTGAAATCGTTCCATCGGAACTAATAATTGCATATTTATCACAGTTTTGTTTAGCAATAAAATTATCATTTAAATGAGTGACCTCTTTAATCCTAATCTTATCTTCCGATAGTGTCCACAATACTTTGCCTGTGTTTGTATCAAGTCTTTGGTAATTGTAATGTGAATCAGGGCTCGCACTCGCTTTAGTTTTTATGATTAATGAAGTATCGTCAAAATAAACAATTTCAGGGCTAAAATATAATCTGTTCGGCGTTAAATTTTGATGAGAAACTAATCGATATTTAGAATTTCGATAAAAAGTATTATCAATGTTATAAGCACTTGCCTCATCAGTGAATTTACCAGAACCATCTGTTCTTTCATCGCCTACATCAGCGGAAGTAAAGGTATAATAACTTTTGCCATCAGGGCTGACATAGGTGAATTTAATTAATTTAAAATCTTTATCATATCGTTGAGCAAAGCTAAAAGCCGTATGTTCACTGCTATCATTTACTTGATCAAAGTTCTTAAGTGCCATGTAAAAATCGTTATTATCGACATAAGCTTTGTCCTGAATTGGAAAATAATAAATTTTTTGCCCATCATCAGTAAGTATATGGAAAACACGAGCACCTCTTGTACTTTGAGCAGTGGTAATATTAATCGATGCGATACCCGTATTGTATTGAGGGTAATTTTCTAATAATGATGAGGTTACTTCCGTCAAAGTAAGTTTCTTTTTATCAAGTAGGAAAGCGGATCGTTTTCCTGCTGTTAGATAAGTTTTATCTTGAGTAAAATCATAGGAATCCCATTTTACGTTCCCAAAATTATCCAATTTTAAATCTGCAATTTCACTTTCTTGAATAATTTTATTAGCAAGCAAATCATGAACAACAAAAAAGTATTTACTTTGGCTTGATTGGCTGTATTTGCGTTGAGCAATGCTAATAATGAAAGGTTTGTTCTCAACTACTGTTAATGAACAATAATGATAATTAACTTCTTTGATACTATTTTTGGTCTCAGCAGGTAAGGTTGTATTACTCTGTGTTGATTTTGTTGTTTGAGTTACAGGAGGATTTGAATATGAATTATTCGAATAGGATTTTGATTTGAAGAATATTGAAATCAAACTACCGAAAACGATAGCAACAACGATACATGCAACAATAATAATAATTGATTTAATGTTAGCTTCATCAAGATAATTTGTTTGTGTACTATTCTGATTATGATATTTAACATTTACATTTATATCATCACTATCTAAAAAATATTCGGTATTACAATTTTCACAACGATAATGTTCAGGTTTTATTTCCGTTTTTTCTATACTGCCGCAATTTGGACATTTTATTACTTTAATTTGCTTTGCCATTCCGATTTACTCTAATTGTTATTTTATAAATGTATAATTTTTGCTATTTTATCTATTTTATAATTAAGTGTCACTTCAATAATTAATTACTGCCAAAATTGATCGAGTTGCAATGGAATGACTTGTACATTTTCAACGATTGGATATAAAGAAGCCAACGACAACTTATATTCATTGGCAAAGCTTTGACTATAAACAAACCAACGTGTGTGGTTAATTTCCACAATCTCATCATTATAAAAGGGGAAAGGTAACTCAAACGAAGATGGTGAGAGATAGAATCCCTGCCCTTGAGCTTTCATAATTGCTTCTTTTAATGTCCATAATTGAAAGAAGTCAAAATTTGGATGATTAAGTGCTCTTTGGTACTCATTTTCTGTCATAACATCCTGATAATCAATAATATTGATGGGTTTAACATGTTCAATATCAATGCCAACTTCACCGTTACTACTGTATACACAAGCAACCCAATCATGAGAATGTGAAATATTAAAATGCCCTTTTATTGAACGAATAAATGGCTTTCGATAAAGACCATAATCCATGATGGGTAAGTGGGATTGTTGAAATTGTTCATGACATTGTAAAGAATAGAGCAACAGCATTTTGCCAACTAAACTGCGGCATTTATCTTGCTCAAATCTGAATTTCTCGATATCTAACTGCGCGGAGTGGCTAAGTATTTTTTTTTGATCTTGTAAAACAGACCACGATAGGTTATTGATATTCGCTAAATAAATGAAGTTCATTATCTTTACCTAAAAAGCATCCCCTTAAAATAAACTTTATTTTAAGGGGATAGTTTATATTAAGGTTATAAAATTTGAGCTAAGATCTCTTGTTCATGAGATAAAATTGTGTAGTGATCACAATCTAACTTAACCAATTTTAATTGAGAATTATCCTGCAAATAAGTATCAATATTATTTAATACATATTTTTCAGCTAAATCTCCACCTTGTTCAATCTGTTCAGCTTTAAACAACACAACTTGAGTCTGTTTCAATTGAGCAGATATTGGCTGTATAACGAGCTTGTTATCAATTTTTGCATAAACCTCAATCTGATCGCGTACATGGGCAGGTAGATTTAATCGATCCATAGCATGAGTAATGTTTACTGGATGATTATATTGTTCTAAATCCTGCTCTTTTAATAGCCAAGTGTCCAATAGATAAACTTCAATCTTTTCGATTCCTTGCTGCTCAAGTAGTACTGCAATTTGTAACGCAATGTTGCCTCCTAAAGACCAACCAAGTAATTTGATTGGCTGATCTTTTGTTGCAACTTTACTGATATGATCCAGATAATATTGCGCTAATACATTGAGATCCTCAATAGGTTTGTCATGATATAAATTGTAAGAATCTACACCAAAACAGCTGTATTTTGAGGATAACTTATTCGCTAATGATTGATAAACATCACAACCGCCTAGTCCAGGGTGAATCATAAAAATTTGTGGTTTTTCATGATCAACTCTTAATTCCACAATAGGATTAAACTGCTGTTTAGCCGTTGAGATTTTTTTCGCTAATTCCCGAATTGTGTTGACACCTAAAATATCAACTAAACGCATTTTAACTTTAAACGCATCATTAATTCGGTTATTAAGCATCATAGCCAAGATACTATTACCACCTAATCGGAAGAAACTATCTTGCATACTAATTTCTTCAGCAGGAATTTTAAGGATATTAGCAAGGACTTCACATAATGTTCTTTCAGCATCATTTTCTGGCGCGACATATTCAACCTTATCGGTAAGCTCTGGTTTTGGTAGAGCTCGACGATTTAACTTACCATTTGAAGTAATAGGTAATTCAGTTAAATATATAAATGCTGACGGAATCATATATCCCGGTAAAGTTTCATTTAAATGAGCTTGTAATAATTGGCTATCAATCTCCTCATTAGCAAGATAGTAAGCAACCAAATACTTACTGCCCGAAGCCTGTTCATAAGCGATAACAATGCTATGTTTGATTCCATTATACTGGGTTAATCGAGCTTCAATTTCACCAAGTTCAATTCTGAATCCGCGAATTTTAACTTGGAAGTCATTACGACCTAAATACTCAATATTACCATCAGCTAAAGAACGAACAAGATCGCCAGTTTTATAAATTCGACCGTTGTAATCTTGTGCTTTTTCTGCTTCCGTTTGGAACGGATTAGCAATAAAACGTTCATTTGATAATGGAATGTTATTTAGATAACCTCTAGCGACATTATCACCACCGACATACAACTCACCTATTCCGCCAATAGGCACTGGCTGTAATAATTCATTAAGAACATAAGCCGAAGTATTAGCAATCGGTTTACCAATTAATACTTGTGAAATATTCGGATTATTACAATCATAATAAAGTACGTCAATGGTTGCTTCTGTTGGTCCATAAAGATTATGTACCTCACAGTTTGGCATCAACACTTGACATTTTTTCACTTCATAAAGATTAAGTGCTTCACCACTACAGAACAGATATTTTAATCCCTGAACTTTTGGAACCAAATTAGGTTGCGCTTCTAATGTTTCCACAAATGCAACTAACATAGATGGTACAAAATGTAATACAGTGATTTGTTCAGCTTCAATCAACTCTGCAAGATAGACATTATCTTTATAAAGTTCTGAATGAGCAAACACAATACAAGCACCATACCAATTCGCCCAAAATAGCTCCCACACCGACACATCAAAGGTATAGTTTGTTTTTTGTAAAATATGATCCTTTTCAGTAATCGGATATTCGTTATTCATCCAAATAATACGGTTTACCGCACCTTGGTGCTCTAACATTACACCTTTTGGCTTACCGGTCGTACCACTGGTATAAATCACGTAAGCTAAGTTTTTAGGTTGTGCCAATGGCGTTGGATTAGTTGTTGGATATTTACTTAAGCAATCAATCGTTTGTGAGGATTGCAAGTTCAATGCAACTTGATCCTTAGAAACTAAAGAATTGATCTTTTCGTAACTTAAGTTAGTCGTTAATACAACCTTAGCTTTGGTATCTTCTATCATATAACTGAGACGATCTTCAGGCATATTAGGATCCATTGGTACATAGGCCCCTCCTGCCTTCAAGATAGCTAAGATACTTACCAACATATATTTACAACGTTCAAGACAGATCGCTACCAAATCATCAGGCTGAATATTAAAGTTTTCACGCAAATAATATGCTAGCTGATTAGCTTGTTCATTAAGCTCTTGATAGGTCAAGCGATCATTTTCATAAACTAAAGCTAGATTATTTGGTGTTTTTAATACTTGTCTTTCAAACAATTGATGCATTGTCACATCGGTTGGATAATCGCAACGCGTCTTATTCCAATCAAAGATCACTTTTTGATAAGTTAAGTTATCAATCAAACGTAAGTCTGTCAGAGTTTGTTGCTGTTGATACATCTTAGTAAATTGCTGCAAGATTGATTCATAAATAGTGATATAGTGTTCAATCGTCTGCGACTTATAGAGTTTAGTCGCATAATTGAACAAGCCCGTTATCGCTGGTTTAGAATCATCAAGCATCACGGTCATATCAAACTTAGCCGCTTGATAACTTGCATTGTCATTATAATAACGTTGCAATAAATTATCCTCTTTCCCATCTTCACCAAATGACTGTACGCCAAACATTACTTGGAAAATAGGATGCCTTGAAGTATCTTTTTCAATCGATAATGCATCAACTAAGCGCTCAAATGGTAGATCTTGATATTGTTGAGCTTGCGTAATTAATTCACTGGTCTGCAAAATGAACATTTTTAGGCTGTCACTTGGTTCAATACATTTTCTTAATGCTAATGTATTAACAAAGAAGCCAATGGTATTTTCTGTACCCTGATAATGTCTTCCAGCAATTGGTGAACCAATGACAATATCTTTTTGATTGCTAAATGAACTAAGTAGTAAATAGAAACCACTTAGTAGCACAGAATAAACACTAACATTAAGCTCTTTTGCTAATGACCGTATTTGTTGGCTGATATCATAATCAAGCTCAAACATGAGATTTTGACCAGTATAATCAATTTGCTGCGGACGAACATAGTCAGTCGGCAAATTAAGCGGTTCAAAATCAGCTAGTTGATCTTGCCAGAACCGCAATTGCTGATTCAAAATATCACCTTGCAAATACTGTCGTTGCCATAAAGCAAAGTCTTTATATTGCACTTCGACAGGTGGCAAGTTAAGTGCAACCGCTTGATTACTATCACCTAAAGATAAAGCTTCATAGTATTGATATAACTGTCTGAACTCATTAATGAACAGATCAATTGACCAACCATCAAATGCAATATGGTGGATCACAATACTCATATAATTCTCTTGAGCTAATTGATAGCGACAAATCGAGATCGGTAATTCATGAGATAACATGAATACTTTGTATACATGATTATGAATCGCTTTATCTAATTCAGCTTGACTATCACAATAATGATTTTCGATTGCTAACGGTTGTTGTTGCAAACTCATCACTTGTTGGTAGGCAACACCATCTGCGGTATTTTTAATTAATGAACGCAATACTTCATGGCGTTGAACAATTTCTTGTAACGCTTGCTCAACAAACGAGATATTAGTCTCTGGCAGAAGTTTAAATACTAATGGTATATTGTAGGCGTTGCTACCACTTTCATAACAATCAATAAACCATAAACGTTCCTGCGCAAAGGATAATCTCTGTTCTTGTTCATTAGCCACCTGCTGTTTGGTAATTGATTGACGTTTTTGGTGATTACTGTCAATAAATTTCGCAATTTCCTGAATGGTACGATAGGTAAAAATATCACCCACACGCACATCACGTTCGAAAGTTTTAGCTATTTTACTTGACAATTTAATAGCTAAAATACTGTTACCACCTAATCTAAAGAAGTCATCGGCCACACTAATTGAGTCGATATCCATCCCTAATAGTTCAGCAATATCTGCAACTAACTGTTGTTCAGTCTCTGTACTAGGAGCAACATAACTTTCTTGCATAACAAAATTAGGCATTGGCAATGCTTTACGATCAATTTTGCCATTCACATTAACAGGCATAACCATTAGATGAACAAAGGCTGCTGGAACCATATACTCAGGTAATGTTTGTTCTAAATAGCGGGTTAATTCAGTCTGATCTATGGCTGTATCAGATACATAATAAGCAGCAAGATATTTATTACCTTGATTATTAGTCAGCGCCACAACAAGCACCTGCTTAATTTGAGGATGACTGATTAATCTTGTTTCAATCTCACCTAATTCAATTCTGAAACCGCGTATTTTAACCTGAAAATCATTACGACCAATATATTCAATATGACCGTTCGGTAAATAACGAACCAGATCGCCCGTTTTATAAATTCGAGCATTATAATTTTGCGCTTTTTCTTCACTGGTTTGGAATGGATTTGCGATAAATGACTGATTTGTCAATTCAGGGTTATTTAGATAACCACGACCGACACCCGCACCACCGATATATAATTCTCCAATAACACCAGGAGGCACAGGACGCAAATATTCATCAAGAACATACAAAGTAACGTTTTTAATGGCTTGTCCCAAATCTGTATTTAGGTCATCTTTACTATAACGATGAGCCATAGCCCAGACAGTCGTTTCACTTGGTCCATAAACATTAATTAACTTGATACCCTGCTGACAATATCGATTCACTAATTTAGCATTAACAGCTTCACCCCCCACTGTTAAAACAGGGACTGAAAGCAGCTCATCTTGATCGAGTAACGCTGGTGGGATAAAGGCAAAATCAATATGTTGATCTTGGGTATATTTTGATAATGCTATAAAATCTAGACGTTTATCTTCTGACAGAATGTGCAACTGATGACCATTAAGTAAGGCGTTATATATTTCGAAAGCATGCGCATCAAAAATATAATTTGAATACCACAGAACGTTTTTCTGATCTTGTTCATGATGACATGGTTGTAGATCTAAAATGTCTTGCTGAACTGTTGCTAAATTAGCTATTCCATGGTGTTCAATCATCACACCTTTTGGTAGTCCAGTGGTACCACTCGTATAAATAACATACGCCAAATGATGGGCTTGTGTTGAAGTAACCATATTGTGTTTATCAAACTGTGAAAGTTTGTTACCCATAGATGGATCATCAACAGCAATAACTTCTGGTTGCCATTCAGTTTTTAATTGGGTTAATTCTTTAGCATAATGAGCATGAGTTAACACACCTTTTGCTTTAGTATCATTAAGAATTAACTCTATTCGTTCTGCTGGCGTACTTGGACTAATTGGTACATAAGCAGCCCCAGCTTTAAGCACTGCTAAAATACTGACTATCATGTATTGCGATTTATCTAAATATAACGCAATTAAATCATCAGGTTGAATTGATAATTGTGATCGTAAATAATTTGCCAGTTGATTCGATTGTTCATTCAAACTTTGATAAGTTAATGTTATTCCTTCATAAACAACGGCAATAGAGTCAGGTGTTTTCTGAACTTGCTCTTCAAACAATTGGCTCGCGAGTTTATGATGTTCAAATGGAACGATATTCTTTTGTTGGTTAACAATTAATTGGTCATACTCTTGCTCAGTTAATAAGTTAAGCTTAGATGCCTCTATAGCTGGATTTTTAGCTAAATGTGTTAAGGTTAATTCTATTCCTTTCAATACACGTTTAATAGCTAAGTCATTAAAGAGTTCTCCAGCATATTTGATTTTAATCGATAGCTTACCAGCAGCTTCGAAGACCACAATTCCGAGAGGATAGTCGAGTTTTTCATGACCGCCTTGGAACACAATTTTTAATTCATCTTCTTCGCTTTCTGATAATGGGTAATTTTCAAATACAAATAATGAATTAAATAGACGTGTACCCGATTTTTGTAATTCAATCAGATTAATATTACTGTTATTATTCACATTATTAATGTGTGATTGTAACATTTTGATGGTTTCAATGACGCTACCATCACTATGCTCTAAAATTACAGGTAAGGTATTAATATAAAGCCCGATAGAATTTTCTATACCGTCAATCGGCAAATTACGACCCGATACCGTCATACCAACAACGGTAGTTTTACTATTACCAAAAATGCTTAATTGTTGATGCCAACAATATTGAACCAAAGCATTTAATGTAAACTCATTATTTTTACATAATGATTTTAATTGTTCACATTGTTGGGAACCAATCTCTATCGAAATTTCTTGTGGATTTTCAACATATTTATGGTCAGCTAAGTTAATATGCCTTAAATCCGCTTTAAGTAAGCTCTCTAGATTTTCAGGTTCAAGTTCAACATTAAGGTATTGTTTCCAGAATGATGCTGTCTCATTGGTTTTACTTTGTAAGTAAGATTGTGCAGCTAAATAACTGCTATCTTCTTGGATAGTCATCTCTTTTTGATGTAATAAAGCTAAATAATTTTGATGCACATCATTTAGTAAGACAGGTAAACTCCAACCATCCAAAATAGCATGATGATTATTAAATAAACATCGATAATTCTCATCAGAACATTTAATTAAGGTCACTCTAAATAGTTGGCCTTTCATTAAATCATAACCGATTTGTTCATCTTGCTTAATCAATTTATTCATACTGACTTGTTGTTGCTCTTGAGTTTGATTGCTAAGATCAACAAATTGCCAAGCAAAATCAGATTGTTTATCAATAATCTGTACCAGTTCTTCCACCCATGAGAAACGTAATCGTAATGATGGGAATTTTTGCTGTGTAAAATGCCATGCTTGTTCAAGCAAATTAATATTCAGTGAATTGTGATAATCCCAAATCATCTGAATTCGATAAGCGTTATCTGAATCTCCCTGCGATACAGCATGATATATAAACCCTTGCTGTAAACTATTTGCAGGATAAATTGCTTCTATTTCTTTATCACTCTGTAATGAATTAAGC
The DNA here is from genome assembly GCF_016101285.1 of Gilliamella sp. W8136. NCBI lineage: Bacteria > Pseudomonadati > Pseudomonadota > Gammaproteobacteria > Orbales > Orbaceae > Gilliamella > Gilliamella sp. W8136. Next base: position 158,175 of record NZ_JACFQU010000003.1, on the reverse strand, counting down.
AGTGTTGGAGAGATCACGTTATTAATATCAGATTGTGTCAAATAGCTACGTTCAATCAGTACTAATTGATCAATGAGCTCATTAAGCTGTTGAGTAAAGACCGTAACTAAAGCTTCACCGTGTACATTATTGACGTATCCTGTAATAGCAAATTGTAATTGATCATCCAAAATACCGCCATTAACGGATAAAAAGTCAGTCATGCGATTATTAGAAGACATTGCTAAACCGCTATCTTCATCACTAAATCGCCATTTATTAGCTTTTTCAGTACTGTCAAATTGACCTAAATAGTTAAAACTAATCGCTGGTAAAGCTTGTTTAATATAACCTACCAAATAGCCATAACCTACACCATGGTTAGGTATTTGTCTTAAGGTATCTTTAATCATGGCAACATTATTAATAACATTATGGTTATTCACCATTAGTTTAACTGGATACATACTGGTAAACCAACCCACCGTGTTATTAATATCCATTTCAGTGTAGAGATCTTCTCGTCCATGACCTTCTAATAAAATATAGTGATCATTACCACTGAATACCAATTTTAACGCTTGTGCAAGTGCGGTTAATAAAATATCGTTAATTTCAGTTCCATATACCTTATTAACCTGACTAAGTAAACGAGATGTTTGCGTCTTAGACAGCTGCATTTTGGCTTGATATAGCGTATCAAAACGATATTGATCAAGGTGATTATGATACTGATTAATATCTGCCAAAATAGTTTGCCAATAAGCAGGCTCTTGCGCATTGGCAATAAGCGTTGGATATTGCTGTTGTTTATTGACCCATTGACGATAACTACTACCTTTTTCACCTAAAATATCTTTCACATTGATATGGGCATCAACGGATGATTGTTGGCTTAAATAGTGATAAATAGCTTCTAGATCATCTTTAATGATACGCCAACTTACTGCATCAATATTTAAATGATGCGCAGCAACATGGATACGAGCAGAATTATCATCAAAACCGATTAAATAACCAAAATGACATAATACCCCTTGATTAAAGGTAAAATGACTTTGCCAATCGGTCAATAATTGGTGAATCTTATCTTGAGACCAACCAGAAATATTTTGAGTAGAAAATGGAAATCTCTCTGGTAGTGATTGATAAGTTGCAACTGAATCATGATAATTAACTCGTAACATATCATGATATTCAAGCAATTTTTGGACACTTAGTTTGAGTAAATCAACGTCAAGCATTGGAACTTTAAGCAAAAATGCTTGATTCCAATGGTGATAGTCAGGGAACCGGCCAACTGCAACTTCTTTAAAGAACCACTGCTGAATAGGTGAAAGTTCAAGAGTTCCAGTTAAAATGCCTTGTTCGGTTTCCACTCTGACTTTGGCTTCATGGCGATTATTAATTACATGATTACTTAAAGCTTCTACCGTTCTTAAATTGAAAATATCTTTAATTGATAGATAATAATTAAGAGCCTGTTTAATTCGGTTGGTAAGTTGAATGCTGCTAATACTGTCTCCACCGAGTTTGAAGAAATCATCATGAATACTGATTTCATTGGCCTGTAAACCAAGTATATTTGCAAAGGTTTGACAGAAAATAGCCTCAGTTTCATTTGTTGGGCCGACATAGTTTTGCTCATCCAGAAGCTGTGGTGTTGGCAACGCCTTACGATCCAATTTACCATTCATGTTCATTGGCATAGCGTCAAGATGAACAAACGCAGCCGGAATCATATATTCAGGAAGAGATTGCTGTAAATAACCAACGAGTTGTTCTTGGCTCAATGGTTGTTTAGCCACATAATAAGCAGCAATATATTTAGCGCCAGCACTATTTTTCAAAGCTAGCACGACAGCTTGCTTAATATCAGGATGATTGACTAAACAAGTTTCAATTTCTGCAAGTTCAATTCTAAATCCACGAATTTTAACTTGGAAATCATTACGACCAATATAATCAACATTGCCATCCGCTAAATAACGCACTAAATCGCCTGTTTTATAGATTCGCGCATTATAATTTTGCGCCTTTTCAACAACAGTTTGGAATGGATTTTGGATGAATACTTTATCGGTCAGTTCAGGTTTATGTAAATAACCATGACCAACACCATCTCCACCAATATAAAGTTCACCAATTGCCCCCTCAGGTACAGGACGACGTTGTTCATCTAAAATATACAGTGATACATTTGTTAATGCTTTACCGATTGGTACACTGTAAGTAAATGGTTCTTGTGCTAAGTTAGTTAAATAAGAAACACTAAATACAGTGGTTTCTGTTGGGCCATAAGCATTAACAACATTTAAATTCGGATAAAGTTGATGGCACTTATTAACATGATGTGCGGATAAAGCTTCACCACCAACGAATAGGTAATTTAATAATTTTAAATTAGCAACTTCATTATCGACTAATGCATTGAAGAAAGTGGTGGTACAGCAGAAATTAGTGATTTTTTTATCAGCAATTAACTCGTTAAACTGCTCTAAATCTAAAAATGTCTCTTTTTCAACAATAACCAGTGTCGCACCATTAAGCAAAGGAGTGTAGAGGTCGTAAACAGAACCGTCAAATTGATAACCCGAGATGCTTAGTAAACGATCGTTAGAATTGATTTTGACATAATTAGCATTAACAATAAAGTTATTAAGATTTTGATGCTCAATCAACGTTCCTTTTGGATTTCCCGTTGTTCCACTCGTATAGATAACATAAACTAAATCATGCGGTTTCACTTTAATCAAAAGATTATCTTTCGCATAATGTTTTAGATTATCGACAAAATCAGCTTGATCAACAGCGAGTATGGATACATTAGGGGCTAAACCCGTTACTTTATCACAATGATTTTCGGTTGTAAGAACGGCTTTAACTTGAGCATCTTGCATTATGAATTCGTTACGTGTATCTGGAGCATTAGGATCCATTGGAACATAAGCTCCACCAGCTTTCAAAATAGCTAAGTAGCAAATCAAGATATATTGTGAACGATCAAGATAAAGACCAATCAAATCGTTAGGTTTTATATCAAAATGTTCTTTCAAGTAACGCGCTAACTGATTGGCCTGCTCATTAATTTGTTGATAAGATAGCTCAGTATTTTGGAAAATGACTGCAATATGATCAGGTACTTGCTGGGCTTTTTCTTCAAACAGTTGTGCAATAGACTTGTCTCTTGCATAAATTTGAAACGGTTTATTTTTATCAAAGATCAGTTTATTGAAAGTCGCTGCATCGACTAAACGCATTTCAGTTAACGATTGTTCTGACTCACACATTTGAGCAAACTGTTCTAAAATAGTTTGATAAATAGTGATGTAGTGCTCAATGGTTTCTTGTCGATACAGTTTGCAAGCATAATTAAATAAACCAGTAATAGCTGATTTAGAGTCATCAAGCATTACCGTCATATCAAACTTAGCAGATTGATAAGTGACAGTTTCACTTTGATATAAAGTTAATAGCTCTTCAGTTTTACCATTATGTATTGCTGACCCAAATGATTGTACGCCAAACATTACTTGGAATATTGGGTGCCGTGAAGAATCTTTCTCAATCGCTAATGCATCAACTAATCGCTCAAATGGCAAATCTTGATATTGTTGAGCTTGAGTAACTAATTCACTGGTTTGTAAAATGAATGATTTTAAACTATCTTTCGGATCAATACATTTGCGTAATGCGATAGTATTAACAAAAAAGCCTATCGTATTTTCAATGCCTGAATAATTTCTACCCGCAATTGGAGAACCCACAACCACATCTTTTTGATTGCTAAACGTACCTAATAATAAATAGAAACCACTCAATAATACTGAATAGACACTCACATTAAGTTCATTAGCTAATGAACGAATTTGTTGACTTATTTGTTCATTAAGTTCAAAAGGAATATCATGACCCGTGTAATCAATTTCCCTTGGCCGTGGATAATCTGTAGGCAAATTAAGTTGTTCAAAATCTTCTAACTGTCCTTTCCAGAAATTTAATTGATTATTTAAAAAATCACCTTTTAAAAGATTACGTTGCCATAAAGCAAAATCTTTATATTGAACTTCGACTGCTGGTAAACGTAATGTTTCAGCGTATTGGTCATCTCCTTGAGATAGCGCCGTAACATAATGATAAAGATTGACTAATTCTTCCAAAAAGATATCTGTTGACCAACCATCAAATGCAATATGATGAATGACAATGCTTAAGTAACTGTCACCAGCAAATTGATAACAACAAACATAAATCGGTAATTCTTCAGATAAAATAAATATTCTATGCAGATCATCATAAATTGCAGCTTCAAGTTCTGCTTTGCTTGAACAGTTTTGTTTATTAACCTTCCATGGGAATTGTTCTAAATCAATAATTTGTTGATAACCAATTCCTTGTGCATTGGTTTTAATTAATGAACGTAAAACTTCATGTCGTTCAATAATTGCGTATATTGCTTTTTCAAGTAGATTAATATCTGTAGTGCTTGTTAGTTTAAATACCAATGGAACATTATAAGCATTACTTCCGCCTTCATAAGAATCGATAAACCATAGACGTTCTTGTGCAAAGGACAATAATTGTTGTTCAATATGATCAACAGGCATTACACTAATTGACTGTCTTTTTTCCTGATTCTTATCAATAAATTGGGCTATTTTTTGTGCAGTACGGAAAGTGAAAATATCAGCCACTCGAATAGAACGGTCAAATTCTCGAGTCAACTTACTGGATAATTTGATGGCTAAAATACTATTACCACCTAAACGGAAGAAATCATCAGTAACACTGATAGCATTCGCTTCAAATCCTAATAAACTGGCTATTGCCTCTACGATTTTATGCTCAGAAGTTGAGCTAGGAGCTACATAGCTAGTTTGGGTCAGTAAGACTGGTTTTGGTAGTGCTCTTTGATCAATTTTACCATTAATCGTTACAGGCATAACGAATAAATGAACAAATGTTGAAGGAACCATATAATCCGGTAACAGATTGATTAAATACGCAGCCAATTCTGCTGAATCAAGTTCATTATCCGCAACATAATATGCAGCTAAATATTTATAACCACTTTGATTATTGAGTGCTAATACTGTGGCTTGTTTAATCTGTGGGTGCATCATTAATTGCGCTTCGATCTCACCAAGCTCTATACGGAAACCACGGATTTTTACTTGGAAGTCATTACGACCGATATATTCAATATTACCATCAGGCAACAAACGGACTAAATCACCTGTTTTATAGATACGATCATTGTAATTTTGCTTTCGTTCATCTTCTGTTTGAAATGGATTTTTAATGAACACTTTATTGGTCATCTCAACATTGTTCAGATAACCACGCGCTACCCCTGCACCACCGATATAAAGCTCACCAATACAGCCAATAGGTAATGGGCGTCGTTGTGGATTCAATACATATACCGATGTATTAGGCAATGGTACACCAATAGGAACATTGTTACCGAAAGAGGTTTGACTTTGATTTGTTAAATAAGTCGTAGCAAGCGTTGTTGTTTCTGTCGGACCATAAGCATTAACGAGGTTAACATTCGGGTATAATTTAAGGAATTTATTTACGTGAACGGCTGATAAGGCTTCCCCTCCAGCTAGAATATAGCGCAATTTTGCTAAATTAGGCAACTGAGCATCAACTAACGTATTGAAAAATGTTGATATAGCAAGGAAGTTGGTAATATGATATTGCTCAATCAACTGATTAAATTTATCTAAATCTAAAAGATTTTCTTTAGCAGTAATAACAACTCCAGCACCATTGAGTAAAGCACTGAATATTTCATAAATCGATGCATCAAAATGATATCCTGCAATACATACTATACGATCTGACTCATCAACCTCGACATAATTAGCATCAACAATTAATCGATTAACACTGTGTTGTTCAATTAATGTTCCTTTCGGATTGCCTGTTGTTCCACTAGTATAAATAACATAAGCTAAATCACTAGGTTTAGTTTCGATAATCGTATTATCGGTTGAATAATTTTGTAAGGTTGCAATAAAAGATGAATCATCAACCGGAACACTTTCAACGGCTGGCATTAACACATTCAATTTATCGACATAATGAGAATGTGTAATAACTGCACGAATATGGGCATCCTCTAAAATATATTTATTACGCTCATCAGGTGCGGTTGGATCGATCGGAACATAAGCGGCTCCAGATTTAAGCACAGCTAAAATAGCAACAATAATTTGCTCGGTACGATCTAAATAAAGACCAACTAAATCATTTGGTTTGATAGAAAAATGATCTTGAAGATAATGTGCAAATTGATTAGCTTTGTTGTTCAATTCAGCGTAAGACATCTCAATTTGTTCAAAAAGCACAGCGGTATTGTTTGGTGTTTTTTGGCATTGTTCTTCAAATAACTGAGCAATTATTTTATCACTCTTATAAGGTTGTTGAGTTTGATTTACATCATGAATTAAAAATTTCAAATCATCTTCAGTCAGTAACTCAATATCATTTACTAAAATATCGGCTTGATCATTGCTTAAATAGTTAAGTAATTTTATAAACAGTCTTTGATAGAACATCACTAATTGTTCAACCAGTTGTTTATCTAATTGCTGTTCACTAAATTTAACACGATAGTTAATTCGGTTGTTATGTTCTTCTTGTTCAAACACCAATTTATTAGATAAATCTATTTGAAATTCATGATTAACCCCTTCATCAATCATCCCATTGAGATTCATTTTATGGTCTCGAACAAAGGTTTGCACAAACGCTACATCCAGAATATTAGGATTTTCAGCAAATTGCATAATATCGTAAACTGGTAAGTATTTAGCACTTGTTTGTTTAACCTTTTTATAATGAACCAGAATATTTTGAATAACAGATTCTAAGGTTGAATTTTCTTCAAAATGGTAAACAACAGGTAATGTATTAATATGAGCCCCGTAGATTAATTCTTTACTTTCATTAAAAGCAATTGGATAAACAAGGGGAATTGCGCTTTGAGATGTCATTTTGTTTAATAACAAAGCCATTACTAATTGACCGAATAAATAAGGTGTTATCTTATGTTTACGTCGTATTGTTTTAACTTGATTATAAATATTTTCGTCATAGCTAAAAGTAAATTCACTAATATAAGGCTTAAATTGATTTGATTGCTTTGGTTTTTCGGTTGATAACTTTAAGAAAGTAAAATCGATATTTTTAACATCTTGTAACTCTTCTTTCCAGAAATCTTCCATCTGTTGTTTTTGAGTTGATAAAATTTCATGATACGAATCATTAAGTTCTTGATGCATTTGAGCTTGTACTTCATAAGACGGCAGCTCATAAGGTATATCATTATAGTATTGACTTAGTTTATCCCAAAACTCCTGAGTACTTACTCCATCAACTAAAATATGATGAAATACTAAAATACTTCGATATTGTTCATGACCGACTTTTATAATATGGAATCGTGCAGGAATATCTTTCTCTAAATCAAAGGGCTCCGAAACTATTTTACTGATATCTTCGTTACTTAAGGGTTGATCGTGATAGACTAAAAGCGTTTTTAAATTCTCTTCGGTAATTGATTCTCTTTTTTTCCAAAAAATACCATCGTCCTGATTTACAATGAAACTGCGAAAAACAAAATGCTCATTAATAACATTCCTGAAACTGTCAAAAAGTTTTTCTTTATTAAGCTCTCCAGAGATTATATTATCAGAGACAATGTTGTAATCGCTTCTTGACGGGTTGGCTAGCCATTCATAATAAAATATTGATTGATAAGGAGTGAGTTTTATTTCTTTCATTTTTTTGCCTGCAAAATTGTATTAACTTTATTAATTTATAATCATTATGTATTTCTACTTTTTTTATTCTATAAAACAAGCTTTCATATTTTTTATAAAAGCTTAGTAAATAATGCTTTTAATTTGTGCATTCTTTACAATTTATAATATTATATAGATTATCGGTTTATGTAAACTGTTTAAGTAAAATTTACATTAACATCTTGATATTTATGATTTTTCATTGATTTAGTAATGTGTGAAAAGATTTTTTAGTAGGCTCCAAAAATGGAGTATTTTTGACAAAATAAAATATGTTTAAAAAAATTAGAAAGTTGTGAAATATTATTAATATTTACAAAATTTTAATTTTCTTTACAAAACTTTTTTGATGGACAAATATTGGTGACTTTGATTAAACTTTAATCTACCCTAAAAAAGTCATGTATAATAATATACCATATTAGCTATTTTAATTAGCCACATTTTTTTTCTTTTTTTGATAAATAGCAAAAATTAGATTAAAACAAATTTTTTGTATTATTGATCTATAATTTTTTTAAACTAACAATGTTACGTAAACTAATTTTTCTTAATTCTATTAAGTTGCTTTAATAACACCCAAAGATTTAATTCCATAATTATTAAGTAAAAAATATCTGGGTATTTATAAACTGACTAAACTAAATTTAATTTATGAATTATTCCTCTTTTGCAATTTTATCAAGCGCTAATGGTAAAAATTTATCTAATTGATTTTCAACCTTGATATAAGCAGCTATTGGCATTTTATAAGGATCAGAAAGATCTTCATTTTTACCTGTTGCAAATTCAGCCAATGTATATACTTTACCTTCAGCTTCTGGGTATTTGCTTAAAATACGATCTTTATGGTTTTGTGTCATTGTTAATAAATAATCTGATGAATCAATATCTTCTTTGACTAATTGAGTCGCTTTGTGCGAAGAGATATCAATGTTTCTATCTTTTAATATTTTAACGGTGCCTTCTTCGGGATTGATTTCATTAGGATCAACATTCACACCACGTGATTGAACTGAAATATTTAAATTATGTTTTTTCACATAATCTTTAGCTAAAGCTTCTGCCATGGGGCTACGTCCAGTATTACCGGTGCAAACAAACATGACAACACGATCAAGCGAAAAACAAGAAGCACTAAACAGCACTAATAAACCAAGTAAATATTTTTTAAGATTAAACATCAAATTGCCTTCATAATTAACTATTTATTAAATTTCATGATATCAAAGATAGATCTAATGGAAGTCATATGCAATAACTTTTCTGAATGTAGAATTGGTTTTCCAGTTGTTTAAAAGTTTCTTATGATTATGCTAATTAAGCATTGATAATTTTATTTAAGATCAGTGGTATTTTGTTACAAAACAAAGATCTTTATTAATAATTATCCAATTATATAATTAATATCACTTGTTTCTTAGATTTTACTTAATATTAACTGCCAAAAAAGATTAATTCCGATTCTAATATAGAGCCATATTTTAATTTTTAAAAACAGTAAATTACAATTTTTTCAATTAATTATACTGATTAAATTACCATTGTTTAACTAAAAGTAAAATATTAAATCTACTTAATTGAATTATTTCAATCTAATTAAACTCTTTTATTTTACAAAATAACATTTTAAGACCTTTCTCTATTTCCTCTATATCATCTAAATATAAAATTTGAAGATTTTTCTTTGCTCGAGAGCATGCTACATAAATTAGATTCTGAGTATTTTCTAATTGTTTCTTATAGTTTTTATCCTGTAAATTTTGTTCTTGTTCTTCAGTAGAACATTTAATATGAGAAAAATAGTTTTTAAACTTATTTTTACCATTTCTTATACCACCAAAATCATGCTCCATGATAATGGCTACATTATCGTATTCCTCGCCTTTAGTACCATGGTAAGTATGATAAATTACCTTTGTATTATCATCTCTTTCTTCATTAATAAATGAGATCCAATTTAGCCACTCGCCTAAATTTACATTCAGAATTATTTGTATCTTTTGGTCAAGTTCTTCTTTGATTTGCTCATTTTCATTTTCATTTTCATTTTCATTTTCACTTTGATTTTTGATTATATTTTTATAAATAATATCTTTCATATAGTTATAAAATGAATCATATTTTTTAATGTCGTAATAACTTATTGAAAGAGAGTTATTAAGACAATATTTAATTGCAGGATTAGTATAGTCAGCGTCATTTTGATGTATAATTTGAGATATATTTCTTAGTAATTCTTCCAAAGTTGTAACTTTCATATCTTTAAATAAATTAATTATTCTTTTAGCATTATCAAATGTAACATCATCATTTGTTTTTCCTAATAATTCATAATATGTTGTGTTCGTACTTTTTAAATTTTTATAAAACATAGCTAAATGATAAAAAATAAGTACCGCAGGATGGAGTTTCTCTAACTGATGTGATAAAAGCTGAGAATTAAAATCAGCCCAATAAATAATCTTAGAGTCATAAATAGACTTATAAACTTCCCTAAAACCTCCTAAATTAGCTAAGGAACGATTAACAGGAACTAAGCAGTCTATCTTTTGATCTTGAGGAATAGATTTTTTAAACTGTTTTATAAATTCTTGTATTTTACTTGTTCTATTATCTTCATTCGTATTCTTTAAATAGAAAAATTTAATGTCCCCATTTGTACGACTGGGATCAATAGGTACTTGTTGGATACTGTCACTTCTAATTTTATTAATTAGATTAGTGAGTTGCAAATGAGCTCGTCGATTGAATAATTTGTCAATATTTACTATGTTTGGATGAATTGCCTGAATATTACTACCGACACCATCATCATAAATATTTTGTTTAGTATCTCCAAAGTAACCTACCAGCCATTTTTTATGGCTCTCTTGCGCATAAAAATGCAATTTTTGAACTAATTTTATAACATTCTCATGAGTATCTTGATACTCATCAATAAAAATATAAGGATATCTATCAACAATAATTCTTCGAAGCATTGGATATCGATCAACCAACAAATGGCTATATTCCAATAAAGTATCATGACTAAACTTCATCAAAGTTAGACGATCTGAATTAGATTTACTGTCATATTGAATTTTAATTTTTTTACGTTCTTGAGGGTCATTAATTCTCTCTAATGCTTTTGTGTAACCCTCTTTTTTATAAAAAAGTGCTACGAGTTTCTTAAAGTTAGCTACATTTTTTAAGGCTGAGGTTAGATAATCGTGTTCAGATATATAGCTTTCATAACATGCCCTAAATGTATTTGCAGAATAATCTCTATTTTCATAAAACAATTCTTTTGTTTCTTTAATTAGAGATAAAAATGACTTTAATCTTTCATTAAAAATATCTGAAAGATTTTGATCCTCTTTATATTCTTCTAATTTTTCTTTAATATTACTTAATTCATTATTTAACTTTTCCTTATGTAAGTCGATTAATTCGCTCTTTTGATATAATTTTATCTGTTCCCATAACATCTCATGAATAGTTGAAACTAAAGTAAATTGTGTATTTCCAAGACGTTTTTTAATTTCATGAACAGCTATATTTGTATATGTAATACAAATTATTTTTTGATTATTCTTTCTCAGTTCTAATTGTTTTCTACTTAGAATATAATTTATAGATTCAATGAGTGCATATGTCTTTCCTGCCCCTGCGCCTGCATTAAAACGAAAACTATTAAATTCATCAATAGCATTAAAAATTTGTTCTTGTACTAGATGTTCTTTCTCAAGATTTTGTGCTAATGTCATCACTTATATCTCTTTCCTCAGCTTATTTTCCAACCAAGAAAAGCCATCCTGAATATATTTAGGTAATTTAGGTTTTTCGGTATCATCAGAAGTAATTAGCTCATAGAGTAACTTACTTGCAAATTCAGATTTACCACTATTATTGCCAAAACTTTGTTGTAGTCTAAAAGAATTCTCTTTTAGTAGATCTTTATTTTTTCCATTATTGGTTATATTTTTATAAATTGTTGGTTTAAGGCTGGAGATTAAGTTATGAAGAAGATTATTTTCGTGATTAGTTAGTATAATTGCTTCTTCTAAACTTGTTGCAAATTGCCCCTCTATAGGATCTTTCTGATAAACAACATAGAGAAAATCTTTTTCAATATAATCTTTTATTTTAATCAAGCTGATAGTTTTATTTGAATTTTTTGAATTTTTTGAATTTTTTGAATTTTTTGAATTTTTTGAATTTTTTGAATTTTCTAACAAATAAATTAATGTTGAATTAGTGGTTTGTCTATTATCTAAAGATGTTATTTGTGCATATTTGATTGGATAAGAACCATCATTATTACAAATAGGACAATCAGAATCTTCTTTTTTATGCTTTTTATTTCTTTCACAACGATACCGTTGTATATCTAAATCAGTAATGATTAAACAGGGAATATTTAGTTTTTTAATCAATGGAAAATAAACTTTACTATGAGCCCCATCAACTCTAAACATTGATATATAGTAATTATTTAAAATTTGATTTTGTTCTAAATAATAATGTAATAGTGTTTCCTCGGTTGCTCCTTCCACAAAAACAACAGCATCTGAAAAAAATAATTCAGATACTTTGTATTTAATATGTTTTTTCAAAAATAGAATGTCATTCTCTTTTGTCGGACTATTTTTTTCTAGAATATTTTTATCATCTAAAGGGATTACAATTGAATATTTATCTTTTATTGTTAAGTAATTAATATTATTAAAAGAATTACAACTATGAATTTTGCTATTTACAATATGAGAAGAGTGCGTCGTAACCACAATTTGACACTGTAGTGATTTTTTATTTTCAGGTACAGTATTAGCCAGATCCAAAGCTTTATTGACAGCATTATCAATACGAGAAATAAAGAACTCCTGCATTTGCGGGTGCATAAATATCTCTGGCTCTTCAATAAATAATAAATTTATTTTGCTTTGATGGCTATTTTCTTCATAATTATCAATATAATGAATAATTTCACCTATAATATTAAGTAAATTTACATATCCCAAACCAAATTGATCTTCAGGTATGAAATCATCACCATCAGTAAAGCTATATTTAATCAAATCTCTTAAAATAGTTTGTTGGGTTACATTGCCTCTTAATTGCATACCAACGTGATTTTCTTGTTCAATTTTTTTTAAGATTTCAGAAACAGATTCATTTCTACTTTCGACTTTATGGGTAATAGCTTGATTGATTTTTTCAATATCATCCTTAAAAAAATCTTTAGAGCTATCATTATCAAATTGAGAAGACACAATTCGCTGAAACACTTTTGTAAGTATATTTTCATTTAAATGCCGATTAGCTCTTATATTTTTAATTGAAAATAGATTACTTAATGAAAAAGAACTAATGTCAGTATCGTTTATGTTTTTATACATAACTTTATATTCAATGAGTTCTTTATCATCAAGTAGCTCATGCAATTTCTCTAATTGTATATTGGTTTTAGAAAAACCATCAGTTTGGGGGTGATTAGTTTCAGTTTCTTTAATAATTTTTCTAACATTTTCATAAAAAATTTGTGACTCTTTGAGTTCATATATAACTTTAATTTCAATCGGTTCTTCTAAGGAATCATTACTCAATGTAATAAAATTAGAAAGATTAGTGATGAGATCCTCACCTCTATTAGAATCAATTTTTATTTTTAAGATGAATTCTAACTTAGGGATTGGGAGATTATCAAAAGGTTCGTTTTTTTGATAAGCTACTTGATATTGCTCGAGCAATTTCTTTAGATAATATACATTAAAATCAGAAGATTTAGGCGACTTATTTTTTTCCTCAGTAATAAAGATTAATGCATTAGTTATTGTTGTTTTACCTGAATTATTTTTACCAATTATTAATGTACTTGACGGAGATATTAAAGGCTTTGTTTCCCCAATACTTTTATCAAAGGAATGATAAATCTCATTAGAATTAACAAAATATATTGTATTATTCTCTTCACCAAACTTTCGATAATTTATAATCTTCAAACTCTCCAGATACATTATTTATTCCTTATTTCAAACATTAATACATATTTTTATATCTAATACCATATTTTTTATGAGATTATTTTTTCCTATTTTCTTTAAAAAAATCTATTAATTATCTAATAATTTCTGAAAAACTTATTATAAATACATAGTTACATTATATATCAACACATAGTATACTTACTAGCCAATTATTTTAAACTAGCTTTAATTAAATTGTTCTTTTATGTTGTTTTTAAACGGCATTCAGATCGACACGAATTATATAAATAATATGTATACATTTATTTTATTCTTGTCTTACTAATCTAATGTGTTGTAAAAACTTTTAGTGATAATTATAACTTTCCTGATAAAATGTGCTTAATTGCTTTAACTCATAATCTCATCTCCAACAAAGAGCTTTTTAATATGATTTTCTAACTCAATTAATTTCATTCGTTTAACCTCATTCACTTCAAATATATATATATTTAGCATCCCTAATTAAGGATAAACATTAATGGGATTTGGACTATTTATATAACCATTCTGAACAATTTAATAACAGGCTTTTATTGGCATTATCACCTTTATAGTTCCATCAATTTTGCTAGCGGAATTTATCGCACCCGTTAGATGTATACCGATATTTTTACAATACTAAATAGAAACCCAACCTAATATGCCATTTTTTAGAGTTGAAAAACAAATATACTTAAAAGATGTCAGTTTTGACATTATCAGGAAAGGCTTATAGAAGCTATATGTGATAACTTTTCATAGTGGGGGTTAGTTTATTAGTTGTTTAAAAGATTTGTGTAATTACCTACTCTATTTTAGCATTTTGCTTTTAAGAACCTATTCAGGAATTGAAAAATGAATCTTAATTTTCTTCTAACAAGGTTAATAAACGATTACGACTTTGCTGTAAAAGTTGAATTTGCTCATCTATTTTTAATAAAGTGTCACTCAACCCCATTTTGAATTCTTCACAGGGAGAAAATTTTTTTTTCTGATTTTGCCAACAAGGGAGGATCCTACGAATCACTTTTAATGTTAATCCAGCCTTATTTAACTTATGAATTAGTTTTACTCGGTCAATGTCCTCTATTTCAAACTGACGATAACCTGAAACTGTGCGTTTTGGTGAAAGAAGTCCTTCTTCTTCATAATATCTAAGCATTCTAACACTGATCTGACTTAATTTTGATAATTCACCAATTTTCATATCACTTCCTATTGACTCTTACAGCAATGTCATACTTTATCATATGATTAGATTATTTTTAAACGGAGGTATTAAATGATTAAATTAATAACGCTAGTTAAACGCAAAAAGACATTAAGTTATCAAGAATTTGATGATTATTGGCGTAACCATCATGCAACTTTAGTTAATTCACAAAAAGAAGCACTGGGAATTCTTCATTATGTCCAAAGCGTACCATTACAAGATAAAAAACCGGGAAATGCTATGCGCAATAGTAGAGGTGCACCCATTTTTGATTTTGATGGAATGGCAGAAATTTGGTGGCAAAGTAAAGAAAAGATGCTAAATATCAGAACTTCGCATGAAGCAAAAAAAGCTATACAACTACTATTGGATGATGAAAATCAATTTGTCGATCATTCACAATCGTTAATCTGGTATGCAACGGAACGAACGATTTTTTAAATTCACATGTTTTACTATAATTTGTTGTTATCATTTTAAATTCTAATAATTTTATTCTAAGTAAAAAGCCATTCTGAAATGAATGGCTTTTATATAGATTAACAGAAATTAATAACTGTAAAATCTTTACTCCCACTCTATAGTCGCAGGTGGTTTTCCGCTTATGTCGTATACAACTCGTGATATACCATTTACTTCATTGATAATGCGGTTCGACACTCTTCCTAAGAAGTCGTATGGAAGATGAGCCCAGTGGGCGGTCATGAAGTCGATGGTTTCAACGGCACGCAGTGAGACTACCCAATCATATCGGCGTCCATCGCCCATGACGCCAACCGAGCGTACTGGTAAAAATACAGTAAATGCTTGGCTAACTTTGTGATATAAATCGGCTTTGTAGAGTTCTTCGATAAAAATCGCATCGGCTTGTCTTAATAAATCACAATACTCTTTTTTCACCTCACCCAATACCCGAACACCTAAACCCGGTCCAGGGAATGGATGGCGATAAAGCATATCGTAAGGTAAACCAAGTTCCAGACCGACTTTACGTACCTCGTCTTTGAATAATTCACGTAATGGTTCAACTAAGCCCATTTTCATATCTTCAGGTAATCCACCCACATTATGGTGAGATTTGATGACATGAGCTTTACCTGTGTCAGCAGCAGCAGATTCAATAACATCAGGATAGATGGTTCCTTGAGCAAGCCATTTGACATCTTTTAATTTTGCTGCTTCTTCATCAAAAACGGCAATAAATTCACGACCAATAATTTTACGTTTAGCTTCTGGATCGGTTTCGCCTTTTAATGCAGCCATAAAACGGTCTTCAGCATTGACAGCAATAATATTTAAACCAAATTTATCGCCAAACATCTCCATTACTTGCTTTGCTTCATTTAAACGCAGTAAACCATGATCAACAAAGACACAAGTTAGCTGATCCCCAATAGCTTGATGTAATAATAATGCGGTAACAGATGAATCAACACCACCAGAAAGACCTAATAATACTTTATCTTTGCCAACTTTTTCTTTAATACGAGCAACTGCATCCGTGATAATAGATGAAGGTGTCCATAATTTTTCACATTGGCAGATATCAATAACAAAACGTTGCAGTAACTCTAATCCCTTAACAGTATGCGTTACCTCCGGATGGAACTGCACGCCATAAAACTGTTTTTCATCGTTAGCCATAATGGCAAATGGGCATGTTTCTGTTTGTCCGATTAAAGTAAACGTGTCGGGTAATGAAGTGACTTTATCGCCATGACTCATCCAAACATCGAGTTGATCAAGCCCCGCATCACTTGTGCTATCTAAAATACCTTCGGTTAATTTGGATTTTGCAACAATATCAACTTTAGCATAACCAAACTCACGTTGATTAGATGCTGTAACTTGTCCGCCCTGACCTACTTGGATTGCCATAGTTTGCATACCGTAGCAAATACCTAACACAGGCACGCCAGCGTTAAATACATATTCAGGCGCTCTTGGGCTATTTTGTTCGGTCGTACTTTCAGGGCCACCTGATAAAATGATGCCTTTAGGATTAAATTGTTTAATTTTTTCTTCCGAAACATCCCATGGCCAAAGTTCACAATACACACCGATTTCACGAACTCTTCGAGCAATTAATTGCGTTACTTGTGAACCAAAATCCAAAATCAATATACGTTGTTGGTGGATGTCTTTATTCATCAATTTTAATTCCTAAAATATAAGCCAATATAAAAATTGCTTGGTATTGTATCATCTAATCATTATGCTTAAATAGCGTATCAGCATTTTTTATGTAATAAATATTCATAAAAAAGATATTTAGCATATTAGGGAAATAAAATTTGCAATTAAGGTGAAGCATGGCTGAGGGATTTGCAGGCTTACTCACTGATCAATATTTAAAGGAAAATATCTGAATAATAGAAAAATATACACAGTAAATACAATTTCACTAGGTATATATTAATTAGGATGTTAGTTTATTGTTTGCTTTTTATTTGAACAACAATTACCATTTTTTCAACACCTATATTATTTCGATATTTTCGGGGATAGTATTGCCAAGATCATGTTCAAAACGTGCATCAATCTACAAATAAGTATCTTTAATTATGGTTGTTTGCACCTACCAATTCCCCCCAGTATTATTATATTTTTCAAATTGGTATTTACTTATATCTACGTGACTAGATTTTTTAAAATTAATCCAAACATTGGCGACGCTATAAATCATAGCCCGCTGTCAAAATTTATCCTAATTATGATAAGTTACTCATGCAATTTACTTTGAGTTCAAGTATAAAACTTACATGAGACTTAGAGTTTAGTTGCAGTATTGATATTGTTATCACCGTACTAGTTTGTCACACTCAACAGAATCCATAAGCACTTTTGTGCAATATAAGTAAAAGGTTAAATCGGCAAAATTAAAACTGTTATGATTTATTGAGTAATACCTCTTACTAATTCAGAAGAAACAAAGCCCGCTCCAATAATATTAATTTTTTTAGATATTTGTTTCAAAATTCTTGGCTAATATACCCTAACATTGAACTGTTTTAATAACAGGTTTTGCTTTTGACTTGTGATAACCAAAAAAGCAAAGATTATTTTTTAATACTTTTTTACATATTGATTTCATAAGTAAAACTTCATTCAATCCAAATGGGCAAAAAAAAGATAAAAGCCATAGCCGTTTCGTTTCATCCTTTTCGTTGCATTGGACAAAATTGAGATAACTTTTCATTTTATTTAAATATTGCCATTCTTCTTCCTTATTCAAATAAGCCCAATTGAGGTACCCTAATGGTCTATTATTTTTAATCAATAAAATAAAGTTTTTAGACTTGATGATAGGAAGTAATGCTTCTAATGCTGAACTTATCGCCGCATTTCGATAATTAGGGTTTCTATTCCATAACCACATGGTATAGCCTAATACTTCGGATTCATTCCACGCAGTATCTTGATAAATATTTGGTGCAATGATTTGGATTAAGTTTTGATTAGAACGGTTCATTTAGTTTTACCTCTAATAACATTAATTTAAAACCAATTTATTAAAAGATAAGAGTTATTTTTATGTAGTAAATTAGAATTACTGACATAAACATTACTTGTTTAGTCATTTAAAAATGAATGAAATGAGCAAATACAAAAAATAACTATTTAATTAGATCACTAAAAATAGAATTAGCTTAAAACTAAAAATAAATTAAACTAAATAAATTATTCTTAAATGTAATGAATTTGAACGCAATAACAGCTATAAACAATATATAACAAACATTATTTTTAACTATTTTTGTTTTTATAAAGGACAAAACGTTATAGTTTGGTTGAAATGAGAGGTTATTGAATAACCTCTCACAAATTGAAACATCAATATAAACTATTTACCAGCATTTTGCTCTTGCGCTGATTGAATAGCTGTTAATGCAATAGTATAAACGATATCGTCAACTAATGCACCACGAGACAAGTCATTAACAGGTTTACGCATACCTTGTAACATTGGACCAATTGATACAAGATCAGCAGAACGTTGTACTGCTTTATATGTGGTATTACCAGTATTTAAATCAGGGAAGATAAACACTGTTGCTTTACCCGCTACTTGTGAATTTGGTGCTTTAGATTTAGCCACATCAGGCATAACTGCTGCATCATATTGTAATGGACCATCAATCATTAGATCTGGGCGTTTTTCTTGAGCAATACGAGTCGCTTCTTTCACTTTTTCAACATCAGCGCCTTGACCAGAACTACCTGTTGAATATGAGATCATCGCAACACGTGGTTCAATACCAAAGGCAATTGCAGTATCTGCTGATTGAATAGCAATTTCAGCAAGTTCTTGTGCGTTTGGATCTGGATTGATTGCACAGTCACCATAGATATAAACTTGGTCTGGCATTAACATAAAGAAGACAGATGATACAAGTGAACTACCTGGGGCAGTTTTAATTAATTGTAATGGTGGGCGAATGGTATTGGCAGTGGTATGAACCGCACCTGATACTAGACCATCAACCTCGTTAGCTTCAAGCATCATTGTACCAAGCACAACATTGTCAGCTAATTGCTCACGCGCAATAACTTCAGTCATACCTTTATTTTTACGTAATTCAACTAAGCGCGGTACATATTTTTCACGGATATTTTCTGGATCAACAATTTCAACGCCAGCACCTAATGTAACGCCTTGAGACGCTGCTACTTTACGAACTTCATCAGGATTACCAATAAGTACACATTTTGCAATATTACGCTCTGCACAGATAGCTGCAGCTTTGATTGTTCTTGGTTCATCACCTTCTGGTAAAACAACCACTTTTTTCGCATTACGTGCAAGCTCAGTTAGCTGATAACGGAAAGCTGGCGGAGATAAACGACGAGTTGAATTCACCACTTCATTTAATGATTTGATCCAATTTGCATCAATATGGTCAGCAACAAAGTTTTGTGTATTATCCATACGTTCTTTGTCATCAACCGGAATTTCTAAATTGAATTGTTGTAAATTAATTGAAGTTTGGAATGTATTTGTTTTAACAGTAAATACAGGTAAGCCTGTATCAAAAGCTGGTTGGCATAATTTATAGATTTTTTCATCAATTTCATAACCGCCAGTTAACAATACACCACCAATTGCCACACCATTCATAGCAGCTAAACTGATTGTTACTAATACATCAGAACGGTCAGCTGAAGTCACAAGTAATGCATTTGGTTGCAAATGGCTGATGATGTTTTGCACACTGCGTGAGCAGAATGAGATATGTTTAATACGACGGCTTTGAATTGAACCTTCATTAATGATTTTGGCATCAAAATGTTTAGCGATATCAATTGCACGGCAAGCACTTAAATCAATATTCCAAGGAATACAACCAAGCACAGGAATTGGGCTATGACGATTTAAATCTTCAATTGTGATTTTTTCACCATCAAATTTATGAGTATGGTAAATTTCTGCAACATCTGGACGAGCAAGAGATTGCTCTTCTACAGGTGCATTTACTTTATTAACAATGACACCCACGATTTTTTCATTTTTAACGCCACCAAAATTAGAACGGGCAATTTCAATACGATCTTTTAATTGTTCTGGTGTGTCTTTACCCATATTAACAACAAAAACTATTTCAGCGCCAAGCGTTTTAGCGATGTTATTATTTAATTCATTAGCAAACGGATAATCAGCAGTTGGAACAATACCTTCAACTAATACAACATCAGCACCTTTAGTATTTTCAGCATAAAGGGCAACGATTTCTTCCATTAACACATCTTGTTGATTTAAACCTAATAGGTTTTCAACATGGCTCATTTTAAGTGGTTTTAAAGCGGGAATTGATGTGTTATTACTCACTAATGTCGTGGTGTTGTCAGGGGCATCACCACCTGCTCTTGGCTGCGCAACTGGTTTAAAAACGTTTAAGTTAATACCTTGACGCTCCATAGCTCGAATAACACCAAGACTCACACCTGTTAACCCTACATTGGTTCCGGTTGGAATTAGCATAATAGTACGAGACATAATTATTTTCCTCTTAATTCTTTTATGTAAAAACAAACCGCCATTTCGGCGGTTTTAATCGTTTATTAAGCAGTTAGACGCGCAGCATCCTGAGCGATAACAAGTTCCTCATTGGTTGGAATCACCATTGCAATAGCAGAGCCGTCTTTAGTGATTGTACCACCTTTGCCAAAACGTGCAGCAAGGTTACGTTCTTGATCAAGTTCAAAACCTAGAATACTTAATTTTTGTAAGGCCATACGACGAACTTCTTCAGAATTTTCACCAATACCACCAGTAAATACGATTGCATCTAAACGACCGTCTAAAAGCATTGCATAACCACCAATGTATTTAACTAAACGGTGAACAAAGACATCTAAAGCATTTGTTGCATTTTCATCTTTGCCATAGTTGTCAGTTACATAACGACAATCGCTACTTACACCTGTTAAACCTAATAGACCAGATTTTTTATTTAAAAGATTGTTGATATCAGCAACTGACATATTTAAGTTATCGTGTAAGAAGAACATGATAGCAGGATCGATATCACCACTACGTGTACCCATTACTAAACCTTCAAGTGGAGTTAAGCCCATTGAAGTCTCAACGCATTTACCGTTTTTAACAGCAGTAATTGATGCACCATTACCTAAATGACAAGTGATTACATTTGTTTCTTCAACTGGTTTATTCAATAATCTTGCAGCTTCACGGCTAACATAATAGTGGCTAGTGCCGTGTGCGCCATAACGACGAATACCGTGTTTAGTATAAAGTTCGTTAGGAATAGCATACAAATAAGCTTCTTTTGGCATAGTTGTATGGAATGCAGTATCAAATACAGCAACATTTTTAGTTTTTAGATGAGGGAACTCTGCAAAAGCTTCACGAATACCGATTAAGTGCGCAGGATTATGTAAAGGTGCAAATGCTGCAGCTTCTTCAATACCTTTTAATACTGAATCATCAATTACGACAGATTGAGTATATTTTTCACCACCGTGAACGATACGGTGTCCAATAGATTTAATACTATCTAATAATTCTGGTTTTTGAGGGAAGATGCTATTAACAATAAATCTGATTGCTTCACTATGAGCAGCGCCAGCACCTAAAGAAGCTTCGTTCTTAACACCATCAAGTTTCCACTTAATACGTGCATCAGGAAGATTAAAACATTCAGCTAACCCCGATAAAAACTCATCACCATTTTCAGGGTTAATAATGGCAAATTTTAATGAAGAACTTCCGCAATTAAGAACAAGAGCGTTATTACTTGATGACATAGTAATTCCTATAAATTGAATAAAAAGATATATACCAATCAAAATTGGTAACTCAACACATGATTTAAAAATCGATGTGACTACGTTAAGGTGACTTCTGATATCTTGCTTTTTGAGATAAAATAGAGAGAGTCTCCAATTTGAATGACATTATTTTAAGACAATAAGAAGTGAATGTCGAGGAATCCCAACAAGATGAATTTAGTTAATACATTTAAGGCTGGACAAAGGTATATGAAGCTTTGTCCGACTGATCAGCAATTGATGCATTCGTTTCCTGAATTAAAAATCATTAACCACATAAAAACCATAACAAAATATTTGCCACCCTGCATTGTAGGGCTAATTGTTTGGCAATATTATATGCCAGCGCAGCTTGCAGTAACAATCTTAACTATTTTGTTTGCCTTGAGCTTACCATTACAAGGTATATTTTGGTTGGGTCGACGTTCACAATCACCTTTACCCCTAAATTTAGTGGATTGCTATAATCGAATCAAATTACAACTCATTGAGAAAAAAGTATTAAATGTTAACGCAAACCCAAATGAAAAATTAACATTTGAATCATTAATGCAACTTATAAACTTATCTAAAATTCATTTAGGTAATTATTTTGGACAAGATGATGATGCATCTAACCAATAATGAAGATTAACTCATGCAAAATTTTTTGGAAAAATTAAAAAATCAAATAAATGTACTTGAACAAGAGATCAATTTAACAGATCAACAATCTTTTCAAGAACATTATTTCGATGAACATTTGTTTAACACTAGCAAAATCGAATCCAATAACCAATTCTATCTTGATAAAATAAAGCAGACTTATCAAGCCCTTTGCGATGCGGTACTCTCTCAAAAATTGATGCAAATTGAATTTTTTTCAGAAAAGCTTATTGATCAAATCTCCGCCCTTACCCGCGAACTTGCTACTGGACATTTACGTAAGCAGCCTACCGACTATGTTATACTGGAAACACTTGCAGAAAAACACTCAAGACATTTGGATTATCTAAGACGATTACAAGATATGAAATATGAATTTGAACTTTCATCTGATTCAATTGATCATATTAAAGTTGCTACATTGGATAATCGAATCTACCGCTGTGAACAAGCGATAAAAAAAATTGAATTAGAAATGGAAAACGATAGCCTAGATTAAATTATTTGCTTACATCTGCTCTTTTTTAATACAGCTTTTAACATCTGTCTCGCTCAAGAACTAGGTACTTAAAAGAGTTGTTTCATTACAATAAAATAATATGATTCAATAGAATAGAATTTGAAATTACATTAAACATCAATATTTCTTATAAATTTAGGGCTTATTATATCGGCTTTATTATCTAATTCGTCTTGCTTTCCACTTTGATTTTTTTCTTCTCTTTTTTTATATACTGTCCGATAACAATCACGATTACCAACATAAATCTCATTTAGCGTTAAATCTGATGGAATATCTTTAAAATAGTCATCGAGTTCATCCCATGGAGAAGGAAGTGCAATAGCTATACCATAGTCGTCATCAGGAATAAGTTCATCCCAAAAAAATAAGCTGTTTTTTTTTTAAATTAAGCAGTTCTCCCATTGAAATGCCAGAATATAATTCATTTTATATTTATTTGTGTATTTTCCTTTATAATTTTGATTACACCATAACTCTTCAATTCGGCCATTTCAATTTGTAGAAATAGTTATTGTTCCATTATTCAAGCAATACAAATATTTTAGTTCGTATCCAACTTTATTTGAAGAACTTGGTTTTTCCCACGTGCTTTCTTCAACATCAAAATTTTCATATAATTCGTCTGCATAAAATTCCACATAACGACCAATCTCAATATTACCCAAAGATTTATAGCTTATTATATCTTCATTAAAATCTATCATTTGGATGATCCTTTTTAATGAAATTATCCTTTTTTATCTTATAAGCCCTTCTCTTTTAAATTTCGCTATCAACTCACGTCCTTTTTCAGAAAGTTCTAATTTTTTTAAACGCACCTGAATTATTTTTTTCGAAGACATAAAAAAGTATTTAGAATCGTTCATCAAAAAATCTATGTAATCATCAGAATAAGGAACATTAGGATCAAAATCTTCGATTTCGGTTTTAATAATTTTTGTTAGAAATTCATCAAAGGAATTAGCGACAAGCTTTAAATCTAGATTCTGCTCTAAATAACCATTTCTGACTGTCATATCAAAATATAGATCATTTACTTCATGATCCCAATGATAAACTTTGCCATTTGGATACAAACAAAGTAAATCTCCGAAATTTAAAGATGCTATAGCAATGGACCGTTTAGGGATTCTATTTAAATACATCCAGTTATTAGCAATTACATCTTCCCGATCTCGTTTCTTAGAGAATCCGAACATTACTTCAAGCGGAAGTGATTCACCTTGACAGTCAATGGAATAATCAAACACATCCTCATCAAAGGCAATGACATTATATTTCTTTAAAAATTTAATATAAG
Source organism: Gilliamella sp. W8136 (assembly GCF_016101285.1). NCBI lineage: Bacteria > Pseudomonadati > Pseudomonadota > Gammaproteobacteria > Orbales > Orbaceae > Gilliamella > Gilliamella sp. W8136. The sequence continues at coordinate 133,415 of NZ_JACFQU010000003.1, read as the reverse complement.
AATTATGAGAATCTGTTGTAATTTTTAATTTAGAAATAAGCTTATCAATATTTCTTGGCACAGCATATTTTGATTCAAACATTCGATTTCCTTAAATAACATCCATCCATAAATAAAATCTTATTTCCTACTAATCTAACAGTACCTGTTTTATCGTTTTGCTTCATTAAAAGTCAATAATTTATCAAATAATTCTGAATTTTTATACTGGGATGATATCAAATTATATTAACTTCAATTGTGTACTATTTTATGAATACATTTTTAGTTATCAATAAAATTACATCTTTCTTATATCAAAAACGAATATTGTTATAATTATTATTTAGTATCATCTTTTTAAGTAATCTTTATAATATTGTTATCGTCAGCGATTATTAAAACGCTATTCCCTTTAAAGTTATTTATAAGGATTATTTAATGAGTAAAATATTTGATGATAATTCTCAAACCATCGGTCACACGCCTCTAGTTCGTTTAAAACATTTTGGTAACGGTAATATTTTAGCCAAAGTGGAATCTCGCAATCCTAGTTTTAGTGTTAAATGTCGTATTGCATCAAATATGATTTGGGATGCAGAAAAACGCGGGTTATTAACATCGGATGTTGAATTAATCGAACCTACTAGTGGTAATACGGGTATTGCTCTTGCAGCAGTCGCTGCAGCACGAGGTTATAAACTAACCTTAACCATGCCAGAAAGCATGAGTATAGAACGTCGAAAATTACTTAAAGCTTTAGGTGCTAATCTAATTTTGACTGAAGCGGCAAAAGGCATGAAAGGCGCAATTGAAAAAGCCGAAGAGATTGTTGCTAGTAATCCTCAAAAAAACATCATGCTGCAACAATTTAGTAATCCAGCCAACCCAGAAATTCACGAAAAAACCACTGGACCAGAAATTTGGAACGATACGGATGGCCAAGTAGATATTTTTATTGCTGGTGTAGGTACTGGAGGTACTTTTACAGGTACAGTTCGGTATATTAAAAAGACTCAAGGCAAAAACATAACAGCCGTAGCTGTTGAACCGGCTACATCTCCAGTTATTAGCCAAGCCCTAGCGGGTGAGCCAATTAAACCAGGACCACACAAAATTCAAGGTATTGGAGCTGGGTTTATTCCAGAAAATTTAGACTTAAGCTTGATTGATATAGTTGAAAAGGTCACAAATGAACAATCCATTGAAACTGCGCGAGAATTAATGGAAAAAGAAGGTATCTTAGCAGGTATATCATCCGGTGCAGCCGTTTATGCAGCTGATCGTTTAGCAAAATTACCTGAAAATGCCAATAAAACCATTGTGGTAATTTTACCGTCATCTGGTGAGCGTTATCTTAGTACGGATTTATTTAGTGGTATTTTTACTGAAAAAGAACTTGGTTAAACCAAATCTCGAAACGAAAAGCGCGACCAAGTTTGAGTCGCGCTTTTGTATATCTTTTTTACTTTTTTAAAAAAGTAATCACTCATCTTGAATAATACCAAAATGTCGATAAGCATGTGGTGTTGCAATTCGACCCCTTGGCGTTCTTTGAATATAACCTTGTTGAATCAAAAACGGTTCGAGCACATCTTCGATGGTTTCACGCTCCTCACCTATGGCAGCTGCAATGTTATCAAGACCTACAGGCCCACCCATAAACTTTTCAATAATGGTGAGTAATAATTTACGGTCCATATAATCAAAACCTTCGTTATCCACATCTAACATATCAAGTGCTTGGGACGCAATTTTTTGATCAATCACACCTTTTGATTTTACATCAGCATAATCACGCACGCGACGCAATAAACGATTAGCAATTCGAGGCGTTCCGCGTGAACGTTTGGCAATTAAATGAGCACCCTCATCAGATAAGTCCATACCTAAAAATTTAGCACTACGACTAACAATATATTCCAAATCCTCAACCCGATAAAACTCAAGGCGTTGCACAATACCAAAACGATCACGTAATGGCGAGGTTAACGAACCCGCTCGCGTTGTTGCACCAATAAGTGTAAATGGAGGCAAATCGATTTTAATTGAACGTGCTGCGGGACCTTCCCCTATCATAATATCAAGCTGATAGTCTTCCATAGCTGGATATAAAATTTCTTCTACTACAGGTGAAAGGCGATGAATTTCATCAATAAATAGCACATCGTTAGGCTCTAAATTGGTTAACATTGCAGCTAAATCACCTGCTTTTTCTAATACAGGGCCGGAAGTGGTACGTAAATTAACGTTCATTTCGTTGGCAACAATATTAGCTAAAGTTGTTTTACCTAGTCCAGGCGGACCAAAAATTAACACATGATCAAGTGCATCGCTACGTTGCTTGGCAGCTTGAATAAAAATTTTCATCTGTTCACGTACTTGTGCTTGCCCAATATATTCATCCAAACTTTTAGGACGAATAGCACGATCCAGTGATTCTTCTTCCTTTTTGGCTTGAGGTGCAATCAAGCGATCCGCTTCAATCATAGTAAATCCCTATTTATAATGCTGATTTTAATGCTTCGCGAATAAGCGTTTCACAATCCATATCAGGTAATATAACTTTATTAATAATTCGACTGGCTTCTTGTGGTTTATAACCTAATGCGATGAGTGCTGATACAGCTTCGCTTTCTATTTGGTTAGATGATTTTTTAACGCTGCTGGCTTCTATAACGGTACTTATCGGTGAAAGCTGCTCAGCAAAACGTTTAAGGCGATCTTTCATTTCCACAATCAAACGTTCTGCTGTTTTAGTGCCAACACCTGGCAATTTAACTAAAGTTTTAATTTCACCCTGCTCAACGGCACTAATAAATTGTTGTGCAGACATTCCAGACAAAATTGCCAACGCTAATTTAGGGCCTACGCCATTAACCTTAATCAATTCACGAAACAACTCTCGTTCTTGTTCTTGATTAAAACCATATAAAATTTGTGCATCTTCCCGCACCGCAAAATGGGTTAATACTATCACTTCTTGCCCATTGTCAGGAAGTTCATAAAAACAGGTCATCGGCATAAAAACCTCATAGCCGACGCCACCCACTTCAATCAGAACTTTAGGTGGTTGCTTTTCAATAATGGTTCCACGTAGACGACCTATCACAATTTATCCTTAATAATTTACTGTTGGTTGAAATAATTGACGGCTCTTGAAAATAACATATTCATTATTTAATCATTAATTTTTTATTGACGAACAAGAGTAGCAATTAATTTGAAAGTAAGTGGTTGTTAGTTTACCTGATAGAAAAAAATTAATAAAGAAAAACTGTATAAATAGACAGGCAATAGCTGAAAAGAATTTGCCGATTGCTGTTAATAATCGGCAAAAAAGTTAGATTAAATTAATATAATAAAATCAATTAAAACGGCATTTTAAAGCCTGGTGGTAACTGCATACCGCCAGTTACTTGTGCCATTCGCTCTTTTTGTGCGTCATCTAAACGACGAGTCGCATCATTGTAGGCAGCAGCAATTAGATCTTCCAACATCTCTTTATCATCTTCCGTAACTAAAGAGGGATCAATTTCAACACGTTTACAGTTATGTGAACCATTTATTGTTACTTTAACTAAACCAGCACCTGATTCACCTGTCACCTCTAATTTGGCAATCTCTTCTTGTGCTTGTTGCATTTTTGCTTGCATTTGTTGAGCTTGCTTCATTAAATTGCCCAAACCACCTTTTCCACCTGAAAACATATTTATTCCTCATTAAAAAATTTAGCCCATAATTATACAGGACGAATGCTCGCCTCATCAATCTTCGCTTCAAAATATTGACAGATCATCGATACTTTTGGATCTTCATTTATGGTCACCTTAGCTTGTGCAAGCTTTTGTTGATAAAGATCTTCACGCATTTCTAAAGGCGTTTTATTATCCTTATTATCATCAAGAATGATCTTAACATTTAATGCTCGTTGGCGATAATTAGCTATCGCTTTTTCAACTTTAGCCACATTACTTGATGAGTTGATCAGATGTTTTACCGCAGATCGCATATGTAAAATGATATTATTTTCATCTGTCTGTTCAATAAACGAATTACTGACAATCTGTTTGATAAGTGGCGATAAATCCAACTGTTCTATTTCAAAACACCACGCATCTTTCTCTGCCATTTCCTCAATTAATTTTTTTGTCATTTCAGGTGTTTTATCACCGTTAAGCGATTCCCGAAAAGTTTTAGTGTCAATAATTAAATCATCTTTAGTCTCAACATAACCACAAGCTTGCCACTGATAATTTTCAGCCGTAATGACTTCCTCTGTCTCGTTATCATGCTCATCTTCATCATTATCTTTAATATCGACTTGTTTATTATCAGCGAGTTGAGTGATATTTTTAGCATGAGTTAATGATGAATGAATTACCTCTGATTTTGGCTGCAAAGGCTCGACTTTGGGTTCAGACTTTTTTGCTTTTTGTTCTCCTTTGATTAACTGCATCCTCATTTCTAATATGTTTTTTGTAACAGAGGATGCATCATCAGGAATAGATAGATCTTGAACATTTGATTGAGCAATCGGTACAGGTTGAGAGTCAACAGGTATGTTGCTATTTTGATTTGAAGTTAAGTTAGATTCCGATTCTGGATTGCTCTTTTTTTTTGATAAAAACTGAGTTGATTGTATGTGTGACTTAGGTTCAGCAACAATTGATGGCTCAACCTGTGGTTTAATACTTGGTTTAGGTGCTATAGTTGTATCATTATTTTTAGGCATGAAAGCTAAAGCACGTAAAAAACTCATTTCAGTACCTATTTTTTTATCTGGAGCATACGCCAAATCTTTTCTACCCATCAATAGGATTTGATAATATAACTGCACGTCATTTGGCGCCATATATTTTGCTAGAAAACGAATTCGTTCTTCTTGATCGGTATAATCGCCTAATGCGGTTGGTACAACTTGCAACAAAGCAATTTGATGTAAAAGTGCAATACTTTCTGCTAATAAATTATCCCAATCTGCACCTTGTGCTGCTGCCATATCAATTTGCTGCATTAAGACATTACCCTCATTATGGTACAGTGCTTCGATCAGTGAAAAAGGGATGGATTTATCAAGAGTACCTAACATCAACGTCACTGATGCTGTATCAACTTCGCCATTACCAAGTGCGATGGCTTGGTCAGTTAAACTTAATGCATCACGCATACTGCCATTAGCCGCTTTAGCCAATAACGATATCGCTTTTGGATCGTTTTTAATCTGCTCCAATTTTAAAATATGAGTAAGTTGCTCACCAATGAGCGACGTATCAAGAACATTTAAGTGTAAATGCAAGCAGCGCGACAATATAGTAATAGGTAATTTTTGAGGATCAGTCGTAGCTAACAAAAATTTGACGTGTTCTGGTGGCTCTTCTAATGTTTTAAGTAGTGCGTTAAAACTACTGCGTGATAGCATATGCACTTCGTCAATTAGATAGACTTTAAAACGCCCCTTAGTAGGAAGATATTGAATGTTATCCAAGATCTCCCTAGTATCCTCTACTTTAGTTCTAGAAGCAGCATCAATTTCAAGCAGATCAACAAAGCGTCCTAACTCAATATCACGGCAATTATCACATTCACCGCAAGGTGTGGCGGTTATACCTGTTTCGCAGTTTAAACCTTTTGCTAATAGACGAGCAATAGATGTTTTTCCAACGCCTCGAGTACCCGAAAACAGATAAGCATGATGAACACGTCCTAGAGATAGCGCGTTAGATAAAATTTTTAAAACATGCTGTTGACCAACCACTTCAGAAAATGATTTAGGCCGCCATTTACGTGCTAGAACTTGATAACTCATAATCACCATTGCTTATTACTAATGAAATTGGTTTTTATCATAGCATAAAGTCCTAAGTTAGTCTGCAACAAGACAATAACCGGCCTAATATTAGACAGCATCTTTTTACATAAACGTATGCTTAACCTGAAACTTTTTTACAAAGTAGTGATAAACTAATTAATTTAATATTAGACTTAATAAAATTGAAAAAGTAAATTCCTTTCGTTAAAAAATCCTTATTTAATAAAAAATAAGCAATCAATTTTAACTAATAATTAAGAGCGAGTATTCAATTATGTACAGTCTCTTTATGATATGATATTTTTTAAAACATTTTCTTATTAATGGAGAAAAATTTTGAATATATTAAAAACTCTAGACAATAAAACTGATATACCGTTTGAAATTTCAAAAGGAATTGAGATGAATTCCTCATATATTGAATTTTTAGATACCAACCCAAAAATAAAAATAGGCTATGGAACTAAACTCAATTCCGCATCGATAACCGTTCGAAACGGTGGAGAGTTAGAAATCGGCGATCTATGCGAATTAAGAGGTCGAATTATCATTGAACCAAATTGCAAATTATTTATAGGTAATGGATTAATTTGTAATGATCTGATTTTTATACATGTGGCTGAAAATGGAGCAATTCATATCGGTGATGATTGTTTATTTGCCAACTGTAGGATTTATAACTCAGACCTGCATGGTGTTTATGATATGCAAACACGCAAAAGAATAAATCCTTCTAAAGATGTTATCATTGAAGATAAAGTCTGGTTAGCCCGCGATACGATTGTATTAAAAGGAGCAAAAATCAATAAAGGCTGCGTTGTTGGTGCAAGAACTATCGTTAATAGATCATTTTCAGATTTTTCAATGATTACTGGCTCTCCAGCCAAAACAATAAAAACAGGAATAATGTGGACACGCAACGCTTACGAAACACCTCCTGAACTTATTCATCCTGATTTTCCCCTCAGTAAGTTTTGTTCACTTGCTAAGCAATTTAAACATGATGACGTGATATCAATTGGCATACTACTTTGGAGCAAGAGAAAAGAGATTACTGGATCGGATTATTATATTATTTACTACTTAGCCAGAGCTATTTTACTTAAGTATTTTAAGCAACAAAATATTGATGTGGTAAAAATTGGTGATATAGATATAACACTTATTGAAATCTATGATACGTTATATGATTGCTTTGAAAAAAGTAAAAGAAAAAACTGGCCATGTGGTTGTTACGCTCGACTTGCAGCTAAATGTGCAGGAAATACAGAACAAGCTGATCATTTATATAACAAAATTAAACCTTTTTTTCCAAGTATTGATGGACCTTTATTTAATTAATACTTTATTATTAATTAAATTTAATGAAGTAAGTTAAGTAACAACAATGACTAATCTGTAGGTTTTAGGCAATGTGTTTAAACAAAAAAGATGACCCAAAAATACGTGTTGTTGATAATAGAAGATGTAGGTATAAAATGATGATATATTGAATTTTCAAATTTAGCTATAATCTAAAAAAAGCAATAACTCACAACACCAAATAGTCCAAGGCAAGCTATACTAAAAACAGAATTTTTACATAAATGTATAGCTACCCTGAAACTGTTTTACAAAATTTAATTTTGATTTAAATAAGCCCAAGCATATTGCGCATAGAATTCAGCGCCTAATGCCATTCCATCTTCATCCACATTAAAACAACCATGATGATGTGGCCATTGAGTATCTTTATCAGGATTACCCGACCCAACTAAAGCAAAAGCACCCGGTATATTTTCTGTATAGTAACTAAAATCCTCACCACCTGTTGTTGGTGCTTCAAAGTATAGTGCCTCTTCACCAAATGATTCGACAATTACTTTTTGGGCTAGTAATGCGCTTTCTTTATCATTAATTACTGGCAAAGTGCCATAGATATATTCAACTTCGGCTGTTGCTCGGTACATTGCAGCAACTTGATTAGCATAACGTCGGATTGCTGATTCAATTTTGTCACGCACGGCAACGTTAAAACAACGCACTGTTCCATCTAATACCGCATTTTCGGCAATAACATTAAAGCGTGTACCAACATCCATACGGCCAATTGTCACAACAGCGGGATCAAGTGGCGACACTTCGCGCGACACAATGGATTGGACATTCATAACAAATGCGGAAGCAACCATTACTGCATCAACGGTATCATGTGGCATAGAACCATGACCACCTCTTCCTTTAAAACGCACAGTCAATAAATCAGCAGAAGCAAAACTCGAACCGACTACACAAGATATTTTACCAACTGGCATTTGTGACCAAATATGCATACCAAATGCACTATCTACACCATCAAGCACACCTTGTTTAATCATGCCTTTGGCACCTTGAGCAACCTCTTCAGCGGGTTGAAAAACAAGTCTTACGTTACCTTTTAGTTGATCGCGAATCTCATAAAGCGCTTTTGCCGCTGTCAGTAACATAGAAGCATGGGTATCGTGACCGCAAGCGTGCATTTTACCGTCAATCGTTGATTTATAATCAATGTTTTCACTCAGTTCTTGTACGGGTAACGCATCAATATCAGCTCTTAATAAAATTCTTTTACCTGGCTTGCCTCCTTGAATTTCAGCAATAATCCCTGTAGGTTCCGTACGTCGATAAGCAATTCCTATTTTATCAAGCTCCTGAGCAATTCTATCTGTGGTTCTAAACTCTTCCCACGGTAATTCAGGATGACGATGAAGATCGCGACGAAAAGCGACCATCTCATCAATATTTTGTTGTATTAATTTTTTTATGTTTGGATTCGTCATTTCACTACCTTTAATATTTCAATTTGTTCTACTTTTATAACACTAGCCATTGTTGAGCTATCATTAAATAAATACTGTTAATTTACATTAATTGCTATTGATAATGCTAATAAAGGTGATTATCAAATTTTTTTTGGATTTTATAATTAATTATTGCACTGCTGATGCAGGGCCTACTATCATATTCACCATTATTCCTGCTAATACAACTGAAACGATAGTCACCGATATAAATCCTCCAATCAACATTGGCGGTAACATATGACTAGTTAGTATTTCTTTCTCTTTTGGATCTTTAGTTAAATTATTAATGACTTCATTAGTGATTATGTAATCGGCAGGAAAACCATACAACGCTGTAAGCGCAATTGAAAAAGCCAATTCTTTACTCACTTTTAATATTTTGCCTACAATAACTGAAAAAATAAACATACCGACAACTGCAGATAAAATAAAGATGACTAGAGGCGTTAGCAAACGCATAAGCATTTCGGGTGTTGCTCGACTTAATGTATCAAAAATAAATAACATTAACCCCATCACGGTTATTCCAAATCCACCTGCTTTTTTTAATGGATGGCGTTCTAAAAAACCAAATGACGCAGCAATCACACCAAATAACAAACATAATACAAATGGACTTACACTAACTATCGGTTTTAAAACGTCTGAAACAAAGTAAGCTAAAAAACCGATGATAGCAATACGTAAAAAAATGAAATACGATGAATTATAGCTTGAGGGAATTTTTGCAAACAAACTTGGCATTGGATTTTCGTCTGACGATATTGCTTGTTGTTTATCAATGGAGGATTTAGGGTCATCACTTACATGCCAAGTGCCTGCATAATATTGCTTTAAAACTTTTCGCCCTTCGCGCTTTAGCATAATAGAAGTAAGTGGATAACCAATAAATCCTTGCATCACATAAATAATAATGGCAAAAACAGCCAAATCAGGCAATCCTGCGTCTTTTGCCCCATTAGCCATAATAATTGCCGAAACAATACCACCCACTAAAGGAGGAATAGCAACCACTACCGTATTAAAATCGAAGAACAGATACCCAACTATGATAGCAATAATAATAATACCAACAATTCCAGCAAGAGAAATTAAGATGGTTTTCCATTGCAATAATAATTCTTTAACTGATAAAAGAGTACCCATGTTAACAATGAGTAAATACATAAACATAACAGCAACGACTGTTGGTACTCCTGCTCGTGCCACAATATCGGTAGGAAAGAATGTCCAATATCCTAATAAAAAAAGAACAGCGCAGATAAATACAGACGGAACCCATGCTTTGGTGCGGATCGAAACGATATCGCCAAGATAAAGAATAACCAGTAACAGCACTAATGCCAACATTTGTGGCATGTCATTCATTGGTGACATAAAAACTCCATTTTTACTATTTTTATTTACTATTTTGAAATACTATATTTTTTCGATAATCGTTATTATGGCGGAATTATTCATCAGATTATATATTTTTTACTATAAAATCTTTAATTTCCTCTAAAAATAGATTGCCATATTTTTCCAATTTGATTTTTCCAACTCCCGTAACATTAATTAGCTCTTTTTTACTTGCTGGCGTTGTTTGCACCATTTCTAATAATGTTGCATCACTAAAAATAATATAAGGTGGTACATCTTCACTATCAGCAATATCTTTACGTAATCGTTTCAGATTATTGAATAACATACGCTCTTCAAAGGATAACATCGCTGTCATATTTATTGATCGAGCATAACGATTTAGGCGGCTTTTCTTAACAATTTCAAGGCGAGGTTTGGCTAGCGATAATGGAATTTCACCTCTAAGTATTTTTCTAGCTTCTTGAGTTAATTGTAAGGTTGGCAAACTTGAAGAAGTTGAAATATTTTGAATCAAATAACCTAAGTGAACTAGCTGTCGAATCACACTTAGCCAATAATTACTAGATTGATTTTTACCAATACCATAAACGGACAATTTATCATGACCATTGTCTTTAATTTGAGAACGAGCAGAACCTCGTAAAACATTAACAATGTATTGTGCACCATAACGTTGTTCTACTCGATAAATGCAAGATAAAACTTTTTGTGCATCAACTAAGCCATCGTATTGTTCAGGTGGATAAAGACAGATATCACAATTATTGCAAGGCTCCGTTCGTTTTTCGCCAAAATAGTTAAGCAATACAATTCGCCGACAAGTTAAACTTTGTGCAAATGATTCCATAGCCTCAATTTTATGTTGTTCAATATCTTTATGTACCCCATCTGTTTTTTCGGCGATTTGTTGATAATACCAATTCAAATCATTTTTATTAAACAATAAGATTGCTTCTGCAGGGACGCCATCTCGCCCCGCTCTGCCCGTTTCTTGATAATAGGCTTCGATAGTTCTAGGGCAATCAGCATGCACGACAAATCTAACATTAGGTTTGTTAATCCCCATGCCAAATGCAACGGTAGCAACAATGATTTGCACATTATCTTTTAAAAATGCTTCCTGGGCTATTTGACGCTCACTATAAGAAAGCCCTGCATGATAAGCCATAACGGAAAATCCCCGACTGGCAAGTCGAGTTGTCATATCTTCAACTTTGGAACGGCTAGAACAATAAATTATCCCACTATTACCTTTTTGCGTTTCAATAAAAGAGACCACTTGTTCTGTTAAGTTAAATTTTTCAACAACATTATATCGGATGTTGGGGCGATCAAAACTACGAACAACAACCAAAGGATCGACCAATTGAAGTTGATGAATGATATCCGTTTGTGTCATTTTATCGGCGGTGGCGGTTAACGCAACAATCGGAACGTTCGGAAATCGAGAGGACAACTGTCCTAATTGTCGATAATCAGGTCTGAAATCATGCCCCCATTGTGATATGCAGTGAGCTTCATCAATCGCAATGAGTGAAGGGGGATGGCTTTGAATCATTGATATAAATGAACCTACGGCAAGCCTTTCAGGAGAGATATATAATAATTTTATCGAGTGATTTAAATATTTTTCAACTACCTCTTGCTGTTCTGCCAAGGACTGAGTAGCATTGAGAAGCGCCGCCGGAATACCGTTAGCAAGCAATTGATCAACCTGATCTTTCATTAATGAAATTAATGGGGAAATGATTAACGCAGTGCTTGGCAATAGTACCGCTGGAATTTGATAGCATAACGATTTTCCCCCACCCGTTGGAATAATTGTTAATGTATCTCGTCCATCGATAATTGATTCAATAATTTCTTTTTGTTGATTTCTAAATGATTTATAACCAAATACATTGTGTAAAACATCTTCAATCTGATCTTTTATCGACATATTAACCAAAACAAATAACCCCCTTTATCAATTCAGGGAGTATAGCTAAAATAATTTCAACAAACCACTACCGACTGACATTTATTTGCTGTTTATATAAAGCATAAAATTTTTCGGTTAACAGAAACAAAGAGAAAACATTCATCTATCAATCATCTTTGACTTAACAATTAAATGCCATTTATTGATTATTTTATCAACGTTATGTTTCGACAGATTAAAAAAACGGCTATTTTTAAATTTTTTACTTGATACAAATCGAATTGCCCGTTAATATTTGCGTGTTTCCAATATACGCCCGTAGCTCAGTTGGTTAGAGCATCACCTTGACATGGTGGGGGTCAGTGGTTCGAGTCCACCCGGGCGTACCATTCTTCTTAAGAATTTATAGCAATTTTGATCTTAAGTCTGTTTACTATAAAATTTTCACTAATCGAATACAGCTAAAATAGCAAGCAGTGATATAATAAAATCAATTAAAATAACAGTAAACTATCCTAATTTATAGATAGTAAGTTCTATTATTCGGCTTTTCTCGTTGATTTCTATTAAACTACATCGACAATATTCCTGTTATAAAGACTGGTAACACTATGAACCAAAAAACAAAAGGAAAGCATCGTCATAAATAAAAAATTAATATAATCATGTTTAAATTATTTTAATAAAAACAAGAAAAATCAAACCAAAACTAATTGTTAAATATGGGCAATATCAACATTTGTTATCAATAATCATGATAAATCACCACTAGCTTATCGCATTAAAATCCGGCAAAGATATCAAAATAGGTCTAGGACGAATATTACCAATCTTTTTTTAACCATTTAGCACTGGCTATGATTGAACCCGAGTTATTATCTTTGTCAAGATAAACTCCATTTGCCTTAATTTTATTAAGCAAATCTCTTATTTTCTCTGCTAAAAGTAATTTATTATCATCATGAATTATTATTGCAGTAATTATTTGGTTAACAGAACTAATTAAATTGTTTACTTCATTAACTAATTCAACTAAAAATCATTATCTCAATTTCGACGTTTTAGATTTAGCAAATAGTTTGATGTAACTTCTAAATGTTTTATCATTATAATTTTTTTCTTGGTTAATTTCGAAATTGGCAATAAATCATATTTGAGTACCATTTCTAACAAAATAAATTGTTTGATACACAAAAAATTATCGTGAGACCAATAAGATTTGGGAAAAGTCCGAAATTTCAAGAAATCAACCATATCATTTGGTTTATGATAATTAAATCCCTTTTTTAGAAGATTTTTTATAATTTTTTTAAGTTATCATTCTCAAACGCTTACCTGAAAAATTATCCCTAAATTAACAATATTGTTCTTATTAATAATAACGAGTTTTATCTATAGAATATATTGGTTTATCCCTGTGTATACAGGGAACACATGTCAACTTGACGCTCTCTAAATCCATCGACCGGTTTATCCCTGTGTATACAGGGAACGCATAGCCTTTTGAATCGGTGTGATTTCACAATTCGGTTTATCCCTGTGTATACAGGGAACGCAAATCAATACAGCCTAAATCACAATATGCAGCCGGTTTATCCCTGTGTATACAGGGAACGCTTGGGTCTGGATGCTGGCGATGTGGTTAACGCCGGTTTATCCCTGTGTATACAGGGAACGCTGATAAAAGTGTTTACCAATACAATTTTAGGACGGTTTATCCCTGTGTATACAGGGAACGCGGGAAAAATTCAAAATTAAAAACAACTGTCGACGGTTTATCCCTGTGTATACAGGGAACGCCAATTCTTCGCGTTCTTTTAATGAAAAGTTACCGGTTTATCCCTGTGTATACAGGGAACGCTCTAATTATAACATACTGTTTTATAATTAAAATATTGACTGTCAAATTTCTACCGATTTTTTGGGATATTTTTCATTAAAATCACATTTTATAACACTATGTTTTTATTTAATTAATTAAAATTAATAGAAATTAAAATTACATTCTACGGGATTCTACCGATAAATTTATATTTTTCATATAATTAAAAAAATGGTAAACAATGAAATATATAATTGCGATTTTTGAATAGCAAAAAATGCTATGTAATATTGATGCCCGCCGATTTATCCTTGTGTGTACAGGGAACATAAAGTTAAGCTAAATTGTTTATTGATATTTATACTGAAACGTATGGTTAACCTGAAACTTTTTGACATATTTTACCCCTATATAGAGGAAATGCCTGACTTTCTCGGTAACCAATACAAATATCTACTTTTTTGGTAATTGTATCGCCATGGTTATCATAATTTACTCTTATGGTGAAATTAACTTCACCTTAAGTTTAATTTAAATGTTTATGGTTTTCAGACATAAAAAACCGCTTAATAAAAGTGTCCAACTTTATGGGGTCACTTCATCGCCCAAAACGGCTATTTGTTTACCCATGGCACATCCTCACATTGTGGCATTATATCCATTGTGAACATGTATATAGTTTATACAATATAGTTATATTAATCTGATATTTCGTGTTAATAAGTGTAAATAGATATTTGGTTATGAGCGGGTATCTGAAAAAGTAAGAAATTTGACTAACCACATTTGTGCGCCCTGTGATTCTGTAATGGCAAGATATACAGGGAGCATTAAATTAGCTGCATTCGACGAGGCATTGGAATTGGATTGATCCCTGTACATACAGGGAACACATTTATCTTATAATTAGTGATTTAATAGTTTACTTTTTTGAAAATCAAATTCTTCTTGTGTTAAAACACCACTTTCTTTTAGATCATGTAATTTTTTTAGTTCATCAGAAACAGATAAATTAGAATTATGATTTAATTTAATATTATTATCTTTTTTATTTGGTGACACTGCTGGGATTATTGTTAATTTGTCGCCCAAGCATAAAGGACATCGTTTTTTATAAAAAGGAATAAATAAAACCCAAATAAATCCTGTAAAAAAAACGCCAATTAGTGTGCCCACCCCGATTTTTCGTTTTGGAGTAACATTTCGTTGACAAAGGGTGCAATACTTTACGGCCATCTCAAATTCCTTAATGTTTTGAAAATGCTGATTATATCAAACCTTGTCAAATTTTCCACCAATACAAACTAATTTACTATGCCAATTAAAACCATATAAATCCCCGTTATGCTCTATTGATATTATTTTATAGTCACCGTTATTCGGTGAGTTTCGATTCAATGCGAACTAGCGGTTTATCCCTGTGTGTACAGGGGACATTTTTAGCAAATTTCCTTTTACCGCCTTTTAGAAGCTGAAACAGATACTCTGATAATTTTATCTTCGCCTTAGGTTTAGTTAAAAGTTTAATATAGTTTATTTAAAACCAGACCAAAAACAAAGTAAAGTTTACTTTTTGCTTATTTAGTAAATACTAAATAAAATATAAAAAATAGGAGCTTCTATGAATAAAACTGAATTAAAAGAACTTAGAGCTAAAAATTTAAAACAATGGTTTTCAAATAAAACAGTTCCACCAAAAGAAAAGAGTTATATTTCTCAATTGATTAGTGGTAAGGCTTCTTTTGGGGAAAAATCGGCTCGTCGTTTAGAGTACGATTACGGTATGCCTCAATTCTATTTAGATAAAAATAATACCCAATTAACAAGATTGAACTGTAATAATCAATATTAACTTGATAATAATAACTATGTAATTGAGGTTTTAAATATAAACGCCAGTACAGGAAACGGATTTTTGAATAACGATATTGTAGAAGTTATAAAATGTATTGAGTTTTACAATGAACACGCAACAACATTATTTAATGGGATACCGTCCGAAAACTTAAAAATAATTAATGTTTCCGGCGATTCAATGCAAGGAACTTTTGAAAGCGGTGATGCTATATACATAGATATTACGGTTAATCAATTCCAAAGCGATGGTATCTATGTTTTTACTTTTGATCGTGGTTTGTATGTAAAACGTTTACAATTAATAAAAAATAAGCTGATTGTTATATCTGATAATAAAAAATATCAAAATTGGGATATTAGTGAAGAAGAAATTGATCAGCTTTATATACATGGCAAAGTAATGTTAAGCCAGTCGATGATGTTAAGGAAACATGGCTAGGCAGGATTGCGCATAAATAACGAACCGCTTTCGCGGTTTTTAATAAATTTAAGCCGATAATCTAAACAAGGTAATTTTAGGTGTTTAGTAAATTAATGGTGTTAAAGAAGATCGGTTATTGCATCGATAATTTTTCATAAAATTCAAATGGGTAAATGGAATAGGTTAACAAATAAAATGAATAAACAAAATCAAGTTCAAGTTCAAGGCAGTCTATTTTCTCCTTCAACTGTAGATGAATATAATATATCTATAATGGGTATACTAGATGATGGAACCCCTTACTTAACAATGTTTGGTTTAGCAAAATTGTGTGGTGTTGAACTATCTGCTTTATGGGCTTTAACATCTAACTGGAATTCAGAAGATGGCAAACCACGAACTGAATACATAGCCAATATATTGTTTAAACAAGGTTATGATATAAAAAACTTGTCTACAAGGGTTTCATCTGATAGGGGCAAGAAACCCATGCTTATCCTGATTATGTATGTATGGCTATACTTGAATATTATGCATTAGAAGCTAAAAGATTCGATAATTCTATCGCTAAAGATAACTACAGAAAACTAGCGTCATATACATTGAGAAAAATGATATATGAGCAATTGGGGATTGAACCCCCTCAAGATACTATGACTAAATCGTGGCAAGTATTCCAAGAAAGGATCTTATTAAATGACCAAATACCCATAGATTATTTTTCTGTTTTTCGCGAGATGGCTGATTTACTTGTTAGGTTAATCAATAGTCGATTTAATTTAGATCCTTATTCAATACCAGACATTAGTGTTGGTATGCATTGGGGCAACTACTGGGGTTGTAATAATTTTAACGATACTTATGGTGAAAGAATAAAGCACCCTCACTACTACCCACAATCATTCCCACAAAGCAACTCTGGAGCAATACAGGCATGGATATACCCTATTGAATCTTTAGGAGTATTTAGAAAATGGTTAATGACAACCTATGTAAAAGAAAAATTAGAGCCTTATTTGGAAAAGAAGGTCCGACAGAACACCATACCAAAAATAGAAAAAGAACAGATATTAGCAGCTATTGAAAATAAAAGTTTATTAAATAAGAAATCATGATCATAGTCTAAAACTCTTTTACTATAGGGTTTGAAGTAAATTTTTGTTATTTTGGATCATGGCTATATTTTACACCCGCTCGGCGGGTTTTTTGTCCCTAAAATTCATTAAATTCCACTTTTGCACGTCACATTGATTAAAAATAAAGCGAACGCACAATTATTTTAATTACTTAACTCATTGTTAACTAAACAATTTGCTTTTTTATGCTTATACAGTTTAGTTTTTGTTAAATTATTTACTTTAGTTAACTTCTTACTAAACTAATCACATCAAAACAAATCAACCTACCGAGCAATTAGCAATACCACGAGTTACTAATTAGGTAGCAAGATTCAAGTAGCTAGCAGGGGCATATGAACATACTGCGGTTTTGGAAAGTAGCAATCACAAGAGTACGCATCGGGTGAGCGACGCAATCACTCCTAGCCTCGAGAGAGACCGACTAGCCATCAAGTTCTGAAGTAAAGATTGCTAATTGCTGTTTAGCATTCAAATCAAAGCCCATTCAGTGAGTAATCAGTGAGCTTGAATTTGAATTAGGTATAAGGAATGGTTATGACAGTTAAATCAAATTTTTGGATTTAGACATTGAATAAGCTATCCAAAATATGATAATCCAAACAGAGGAACAGGACAAAAAAATAGAGTTAATAGAATCATTAATAAAATAATTATATGAGAACATGAATAATGATGATTCTCTCGAAATTGAAGACAAAATTAGAATGGCATTTGGCTAGAAATTTAGTTATTTTTGTTTAGATAATAAAAAACCACATTAAGTGGTTTAGAGAAAATGAAACTTTTGAAGTAAAAAGTGAAATTTTGCTTATCAAGATAAATGATTACGCTTTATTATTTTTTTAATGTGTCTTTGATTATAATTACCTCTCAGGCCAAACCCGCAGCATTCAATATGTTTTCCCCAAACCACCTTTTGTGTGTTTAATTCCTTTATACACACTTAGGACTAAGCTCATCATCATAAATCTCACTCCCTTTGGCAAGATTCGGGCAAACATATATAACTTCATTGCAGGCTGGACATTCACATTTATCCTTTCTTAAGATGTTTTCTTTAGGATTTCATCATAACAATTAATTAAGCATTAAATAATAAATTCAATACGGTAAAAAATACCGTTAATTAATTTATGTTATCTTTGTACCATACCTCCGCCCTTGTTATATTAAATTGTGTTGAAATATCCTCATCTCGCGATATATTTTTACTAAAAATATTTCCAAAAATACCTGAAAAGGGAAATGCAAACAGTGGCGAAATAACATGATGACTTAATAAGCCATACTGTTCGTTTAATGAATTCATAATAATATTGTTAGATTTATCAATATAGAATTCTAATAATAATTTACAATTTGTTTTATCAATAAAAATTGGGATAATACCCTCTGCAGCGGTTGAATATGTTGTTTCATTTGTTTTAACCGATGACCTAATGACATGCGCCGATAAATTAGAGTCATCCAATTTAAACAGCATAAAGCCATCGTTATACATTTTACGCATACCTCTGGTTTGTGTTAACACAATTCCATTTAGCTCTGATCCTTCAAATTCTAAATATAAATATGTTTTTTTGCCATCAACAAATAATTGCAGTGAATCCTGTCCAGTCTGATCATACAGATCTCTTCTAATATAATTGACTATATTCTTGCGCGCCGGAACCGTTGCAATACTCCGAATAGGGCCGGATTTATATAATAAATTACGGGGATTAAAATTAGATTCATAATTTTTAACGAAATCAAAAAAACCAAAATAAAAATCAGTTGTGTCAATTTCTTTATCTTTGCCATAAATATATGACAATTTATTTAACCCATATTTTAAATCGCACAGATACCGGGGAACATCAACCCCTCCATAACTGGTTTTCCCGTTTGTCATATCGAATCTTGGTAAGATCCTATACGAGTTAACTACATCAGTCATAATGTCTTTGTGCATAACATAGCTACCCGTGGCATTTTCATATGAAGCTTGACGATAAACGCACGCAACGTTGTTAGTTTCACACCAAACATAAACTTCCATGGTTGGCTGGTTAATGAATTTTTTAACATCTTTCGCGAGTACAATTGATAAATATTTTGTACCTGTGCCAGTGTATTGGCTGGCATAGCCAAATGGAGAATTAGATTTACTATCCATAAAATTAATTGATTGATACTGTGTGGAATCATTAATAATAACGGTATTTGAATATAAACGACTCGCTAGCCACATTGCTTGATATTTGTGCCCCAAATCACCAAAATGTAATCCGTCGGGTTGCAATTCTCCCCATTTATATTGATTGTTATTTTGTAACCAACTAATCATTGCATTGGATAAATCAAAAAATGGGATATTATATTTTTGGGCTAAATATTCCTTAGCTTGATTATATTGTTGAGTAACATCTTTTTTATCCCTTTCGCTTCCGTCCTTTTTTGATAGATATGTTAGATTACATGATAGCAACACAGGGGTTGAACCATCTTTTATAACTTTTTTAATTAATAGCTCTGTTTGATTAATATATCGATATAGCCGATTAGTTCTAGCGGCATCATTTAGTCCAAAGTTGATGATAACCATATCACATACTCCATAGTACGGATTTTTTGTGATATTGGCCTCATAATTATCTGTTGCCCAACCGTTTTCTATTCGTTGTCCGCTAAATCCTGCATTAAAAACGTTTATATTATTATTATGATACATTTCTCTAAGCAACAATTGTAACTGAGCTGGCCACGCATTAGGGGCATTGAGATTATGATCTGTTCCTGTAATATTTTTTTTATGGTTTGTTGTATTGATACCATCGGTGGTCGAATCACCATAACATGCTATTTTAACATCTTCCCCGGCCGCCATTTTTGCCATTATTAGATGTAGCTTATTGTAGTCTTCGGGGAAAGTATCTAATATCCGCTGTATACTTTCACCGGTTTGTTGCTTAATGACTGACATGATTTATCTCCTTACATATTCATGTTCTATTATTTTTGGAAAGTGTTTTGATTTTAACTGGTAACTTCTATTACTGCTTTTTAGTTACTAAATAATTATCTTTGTTAAATCATTTTTAGCCAATTAAGCAAAATTGTGACAAATTGAAATACAATATGAAAAGGTATTGTCGATCTATTAAGCAAAAATCAATGGTATTAACTATATTGGTTCATTGTTTTAGTAAATTGAGAGTAACGGAAATAAAAATGGTCGCCATTAACCTCACCGATTGACGGCTGGAGATGATGCAAATCGCCCTCTCTCATTAAACGTCGCATCCTTTTTGCACTCTTTACATCCGCCATTGCACTAACACTGCAAATGACATCCAAAAATTTTCAGCAAACATGACATACTCCCATTCTATACAAGATGTCCGTTCCTGATTTTTCTGAGTATATAACCGCACCTAATAAAATCAACATTACCCTTTTTACCATTAAACAGAAATTCACAACCGTAATAAAACGTGGTTAGTTCAAGGTCTGATGAGTAAATATGGACCAAGTGGGTTTTAGCATTGTTAAAAATTTTAAACTGAATTAGCAACAAAAGGATGAACAACAAGAGAGCAAATGCAACAAAACTTATAATAAATCGGATATGTATCCTAAAACAAAAAGCTCTCAAACGAGAGCTTTATAAAATCCTATTATAAATAATTTAGTATACGGTTTATCCCTGTGTACAGGGAACATTTACGAAAACAAATTTACAATCATATAAGAAGCTGCCGCTTTTATGGTTTCAAAGGTTAACTCACCACCTTTACCTTTAATAAGATTCTTTATTTTGTTCCAATTTGTATCACTTCTAATATTATCTAAAAATTCATGTCCTGCTAACGTTAAGTCTTGAGTATAATATTCATACATCATTCGATCACTACTTGAATTAATGGCTTCAACTAAACGTGCATCATTAAGTAGTTTTATATGATAACCAACAATCTCAGGATCATAGCCTTTAATCGAAAATGACGATATTTTCATATCACATGGAGAGTCTTCTATAGCTAGCATTATTTTTCTAATTAATTCCCAATCTCTTTTCATCTTTTAACACTGAAGTTCCAAATAGTTACAACTGAAATAAATAAAGTAATTAAATTATACACAATATAATTAATTGATCACTTTGATTTATGCCTAATTCTTAACGCTTCATTTTCCATTATTTGAATGTCGTTAAATTTTCATTACGGTTTATCCCTGTGTATACAGGGAACACACCCACCCAGCCGAAATTGTCAATCCGTTATCAGGTTTATCCCTGTGTATACAGGGAACACGCTTGCTAGACCGCGTGTTATTCCTGCGCTGTCGGTTTATCCCTGTGTATACAGGGAACACCCCCCGCAGATACGCGCCAATTTCAGAAAAAGCGGTTTATCCCTGTGTGTACAGGGAACACTTGCGCATAGTCGAACGCAGGGCGAGCCTAACCGGTTTATCCCTGTGTGTACAGGGAACACGCCGACCCACTTTAAAAATGATTTTCCTACACACGGTTTATCCCTGTGTGTACAGGGAACACTCCAATTATAACATACTGTTTTATAATTAAAATATTGACCGTCAAATTTCTACCGATTTTTTAGGTTATTTTTCATTAAAATCACATTCTATAACACTATGTTTTTATTTGATTAATTAAAATTGATGAAAATTAAAATTAGATTCTACGGGATTCTACCGATAAGTTAATATTTTTCATATAATTAAAAAATGGTAGACAATGAAATATAGAATTGCGATTTTTGAATAGTAAAAAATGCTATGTAATATTGACGCCCCCGCTGATTTATCCCTGTGTGCACAGGGAACATCGTAGTGGGCGGAATGCCCATTGAAACTTGCGCGGTTTATCCCTGTGTATAGGAAACATAGGAGATAAACCACTACGTATTACGTCAAATTCAGTTTATCCCTGCGCGAACAGGGAACATTGATTAGTTAGTAGAACAATTTTTTTGCAATTTTTTAAAGGCTTTTGCAAAGCCAGCTAGAGAGAACTCAAAATCTTTAGTTTTTGAATATTCAGCTCTAACCACTAACTTTTTCCCTTTTTTTATCAAATTATTAATTTCATTAATATCCGAAAATTCATATCCTATCTCTTCTTTAGTCCAATCCATTTCAATGGGAGTTTTTTTGTCCACTCTTAATACGACTTTTGTTGAATTTCCTCTCTCGTTTATTTTTGGTAAATCATTTATATCAAATGATAAGAGGCTAACTGAATTACAAGTAAATAAAAACGTAGCAGTTTCATTATTCAATTTTGTTTTATCAATCGTGAAGATTCTAACTGTTTTCTCATCAGTAATAGGGTCTTCATTGATATCAACTATCCAGTTACCGGTTTTTACTGAGCCGCAAAAAGCAAAAAAGGGGACAAACAACAAGCAAAACAAAATTTTCTTCATACCATTTCCTTAATCTTTACATTCATTTACAATATTATTTTATTTAATAGATTTTGGCAATAAAAAACCCTCATTAGAGGGTTGAATTGATTTGATACTTTATGCTAAAAAACAATATTTTTAATAGCTACAACTAATATTATGCCATCGGGTTATTACTATTGAATCTTGCGCATCATTTACTCTTAATAATTTATTGTCTTTTAAGAAAGCCCAATATAATTTTTTTCCTGTGTAACTGCCAAATGAATTTTTAGCATTGACATATAGGCAGACCGAATATCCGGTGACAACCTCCCCATATTCAATTATGAAATCTTTCTGAGGTTTAGAAATGTTAGAATATTTTGCAGAATCAGGATCTTTCAATACGTCCCGAAAATACGATTTTATCTTAGGAAAAAAATTTACTGGTTTGTTACCAAATTTTTCATTCTCGAAGTCAATAGATAAATCAAGAGTACAATTACCCCATTTAAAAACAAGATTACTTATTTTAGTCGTAATCACATACTTTGTTCTATCATTTGCAAGAACATATACTTTCTCTGAGTCCTCTGCAATAGATAAATTATCTGCAAATTCTGTAAACTCTGTAAATTTAGGCGATTTATGCTCCTTGTGTGTTAAATCTTGAGCAACAAATCTATCATTGGTTACCCGAACAGTTCCATTCGCCAAATAGTTTAGATTTTCTTCTGTTTCAATACCCATTGCATATTTACAATTATAGAAATCATCAGCAAATACAAAAAATGGGAATAACAACAAACAATAAATAATCTTTTCCATACCATTTCCTTATTCTTTATGTTTTTTTGCAATGGTATGTTATTTGATAAAGTTTGGCAATGAAAAACCGCCACGCGAGCGGTTTGTAGTAGTTTTGTATTTTATCCCTGTGCATACAGGGAACGCCGGTAATTTTGATAGTTGAATTGTTCGCGTCACGGTTTATCCCTGTGTATACAGGGAACGCGGACATTGACACGTCAGTCCTGTTGGTATCCCCGGTTTATCCCTGTGTGTACAGGGAACATGATTGTTTAAATCACGAGGATTAAGCATCGATGCGGTTTATCCCTGTGTGTACAGGGAACACAATGGTCTGAGTGTGATAACGATGAGGTAACTCGGTTTATCCCTGTGTGTACAGGGAACACAATTATTAGGTAACCTAAAAAATGTTTCAAGCCGGTTTATCCCTGTGTGTACAGGGAACACCCCAATTATAACATACTGTTTTATAATTAAAATATTGACTGGCAAATTTCTACCGATTTTTTTGGATATTTTTCATTAAAATCACATTCTATAACACTATGTTTTTATTTGATTAATTAAAATTAATGTAAGTTAAAATTAGATTCTACGGGATTCTACCGATAAATTTATATTTTTCATACAATTAAAAAAATAGAAAACAATAAAATGTAGAATTGTGATTTTTTTGAATAGCAAAAAATGCTATGTAATATAGACGCCCCGCCGATTTATCCCTGTGAATACAGGGAACTCCAAATACAAGTCAGAAGTCCAGTTTTATGACACGGTTTACCCCTGTGCATACAGGGAACTCTGCTTTTGGAAAATTTTCCCAAACCGTTTGGGCGGTTTATCCCTGTGTTTACAGGGAACATGTTATTATTGGTTGGTATCTGTGCATACAAATCGGTTTATCCCTGTGTGTACAGAGAACATTAAATCGCTCATCTTTCTCCCCTTATGCTTCTCGGTTTATCCCTGTGTATACAGGGAACACCCCCTGACCCGACGCCGTGATAATCCTACCGCCGGTTTATCCCTGTGTATACAGGGAACACCACTGAATCAATCTGGTTAGAAATTGACAATGCGGTTTATCCCTGTGTATACAGGGAACACTCTAATTATAACATACTGTTTTATAATTAAAATATTGACTGTTAAATTTCTACCGATTTTTTAGGTTATTTTTCATTAAAATCACAATCTATAACACTATGTTTTTATTTGATTAATTAAAATTAATGTAAGTTAAAATTAGATTCTACGGGATTCTACCGATAAATTTATATTTTTCATACAATTAAAAAATAGAAAACAATAAAATGTAGAATTGTGATTTTTTGAATAGCAAAAAATGCTATGTAATATTGACGCCCCGCCAATTTATCCCTGTGTGTACAGGGAACGCCTGTTCGAATATAGTTCGCATGCGAACCTGCCCGGTTTATCCCTGTGCATACAGGGAACTCTCAGCTAAGAGCTCTAAAGTTAATTTAGATAGCTTAATGAAATAGATATAGTGATTAAACATTAAGCAAACCAATTTCTTTTTTTAATCTATCAAAACTTTTTTTATTTAAAAGTTTCTGATCACTTTTAATCTCAATTTTGTTACATTTACCAGTTAAATATTGAAACTTATCATCAAGAGCCGCAAAAAAAGTTTGTTTTTTGGACGATAAAAAGATTTTATTAACAAGTGAATAAGCCCCTGATAATACATCACCATCAAGCTCATCTTTTATTATCGAATCCATGACAAAAGGTAGTTCAACAGAAGAATATTCCATTAATATTTTTATGTAAGTTAAATAAATAACCAAAAATATTTGGTTTAATGCTGAACCACTATTTTTAATTTGATTAAATTTTAAAAATTTAAAATCACGATCTACGGATGGTAAGTTACTAGCTAGTTTATTAAAAGTATCAGTAAAATACGAGTCTATTTCAGAACGCCTATTATTTTGTTCTTCAGTCAATTTTTTTATTTCTGTATTTATTTTTTTTATCTCATCTTCAATATCAGATTTTTTAATTTCTAAATCACCTAGTATTTTATAATATTTATCTTGAGATGTTGCTTCGCCTAAACTTTGGATAAATTCATTAATAGATGATCTACTTGATTTCATTTGTAGTTGTTTAGATAATTTATTATATTCTTTATCAAGCCCTAATTTTTTATCCAACAAAGATCTTATGCTTTGTTCAGCTTCGTTTATTTTTAATTCTATCTCCTTTATATTAAGAGATAATAAAAAAGAACTATAATCTAGTTTCATTCTTTCTTCAGATTGTTGTTCTGTCAGGAAAGAATTACATTTACTACATTTGATTGAGTTATTTTTATACAACTTATTATTACATTTTAATATATCATTAAGTTCTCTTAGTTCTAATTTAAGAGAATCTAATTCAACTTGCTTTTTATATATTTGTTCATTGTAAGTGGAAATCTTATCATTAAGAGATTCAAGTATTAATAAATACTTCTTCAAATCTTCTTTAAAACCATCTTCATCTAAAACTAAATTTCTTTTATTCGTTAAAATAAACTGATCTTTTAGTGCTATCAATGAGTTGCAAGTATTTCTTAATTGACTAAGTTCATTTTTTAATATTCCCCTTTTCTCTTCTTTTTCAAGATGTTCATTACTTTTTAAGTTTAGAACATATTCAAAAATAGATTGCGGCATATCTTTTGAGTTATACCAATTTAAATTAGCTGTATTTCTAAATGGTACTCCTTTCCAAGATGAATCTTGATCAACATAAAATAAGCTAAGAATTGCAGCCGCATGAACTTGACTTAGATTCTCACTATCTTTGATGCGAATTTTAATTTGCATATCTAACAGTTTGGTAAACCATCTAGAATATTCCGACTCACTTAAGGGAGCGTCAGTATCATATACCTTGTAAAAATTTTTATGACGTATTATCCATCCATCCTGATTATTATGACTAAAATAAATCTTAAAAATCATTTGGTTATAATTCCATGTTTTCGTGAAATTTTTTATGTCCATTCCAAGACAATAATAAATTGATTTTAGCAAGCTTGATTTACCTACAGTACCATTTCTGGAAAATATAACATTTGAGTTGGGTGAAAAATTGAACTCATTAGCTAATCCATTATTTAAGTCAACAATGACAAAACGCTTAATAATCATTTATTACGCTCCAAAAACTTTTCCGAAACAATATCTATAAGAACGGCATAAATATCTGATTGAAAATCATCACTTAATTTTTGATAAATACTATGTATAAATGAAAAACCATTACTTTCTAACTTTTGAATATAGAAATCACTACCAGAAATTTTATCAAATATATCTTTTCTTAAATCCCTTAATTTGCTATTAAGCATATAGAATTTAAACTCTATATCTTTTTTTTCTTTATTACTTATTAATTCATATTCAACTAATGATTCTAAAATCTCAATCCTAAGCTTTGGTATCTGACTAATTACACTACAAAGTCTAAAAATGTTTTTTAGTTCTTCTTGAGTTATTTTTTTACTTTCAATCACATTTTTATTATGAATACTCGCTTTTTTTTCACTTTTTAAATCTATTTGTTTAAATAGTTCATTGAGCGCAGTAATTCCAACATTGTCATCTACCACGATACCCTTACCTACCATATAACCAAGAAGATATGTCTGCGCATTTGATAAATCATTGTTAAAATTAGAAAATACTATTTTAGTTTTTTTTAATTCATTTTGAATTTTCTCTTTATCACCAGAAAATAAATTTTCTTGCTGCAAACATTTTAAAAATTCTTCCTTTTGTTTTTCAGAATAATCATAAACACAATTATCGAATATATTACAACTAGATTTATCTAAATAGTCTTTATCTTTTTTAATAAAAGTATCTAGAGTCACAACTTTATAATAATCTACTTTTTCTTCCTTATTTAAAAGTTTATATAAAATCGAATGTTTATTCTTTGGAACTTTAACTAAACTTTTAATACTTAATGTTTGCCCTTTTACTTGCAGGTGAAAAATTTTTTCTGAGAAAAAAACTACAATGTCCTCTTGATTTTCAACAATGATATAAAAATTATCCACGTTAAAATTATTAATAGCAATTTGAGCAATTACTGCTTTCTGGTAATTAAAACCTCTTATACTATAAGCACCACCACTATCCATAGCCATAAATAACACACAATATATAATCAATAATCGTGATTATATATAAATAAGAATGCATTTTCTTTATGTTTATACAAACAGTGTATTTTTATACAGTGCATCTTTTTTACAAATTTTGATAATTGTTTTTTACTATTAATTGAATTTGTTTAAGCTTGAAAACTTGATTTTTTAAAAATCCGCCAGAATGAAGTGACCCCATAAAGTTGGAAGCGGTTTGTAGTAGTTTTATATTTTATCCCTGTGTATACAGGGAACACAGATTTATTAACGATTCGCGTATGAATCGGACCGGTTTATCCCTGTGTATACAGGGAACACGATCACAATATTGCGCCAGTTGATAAATAGCCCGGTTTATCCCTGTGTATACAGGGAACACTTAACGATCGCGATTTTCATGTTGGCGATCTCCGGTTTATCCCTGTGTATACAGGGAACACAAATACCAAGAGTGCACCGCTCAAATCTGAACCGGTTTATCCCTGTGTATACAGGGAACACTTTATCATTGGTATCAAAATTTGTAGGTAGTGCGGTTTATCCCTGTGTATACAGGGAACACCAAAAATTTTACTCGCGGATTAACTGACTGCACGGTTTATCCCTGTGTATACAGGGAACACAATTTTTCCACCAAATGAATTATCCATTTTTTGCGGTTTATCCCTGTGTATACAGGGAACACTCTAATTATAACATACTGTTTTATAATTAAAATATTGACTGTTAAATTTCTACCGATTTTTTAGGTTATTTTTCATTAAAATCACAATCTATAACACTATGTTTTTATTTGATTAATTAAAATTAATGTAAGTTAAAATTAGATTCTACGGGATTCTACCGATAAGTTTATATTTTTCATACAATTAAAAAAATAGAAAACAATAAAATGTAGAATTGTGATTTTTTTGAATAGCAAAAAATGCTATGTAATATTGACGCTCCGCCGATTTATCCCTGTGTGTACAGGGAACACTAGATGACGTAAAACACCACGAAATCACAGTCCGGTTTATCCCTGTGCATACAGGGAACTCTCAATTAGAGGGGTGCTAGAGTACTAATGGAACGGTTTATCCCTGTGCATACAGGGAACTCCCCAATTATAACATACTGTTTTATAATTAAAATATTGACCGTCAAATTTCTACCGATTTTTTAGGTTATTTTTTATTAAAATCACATTCTATAACACTATGTTTTTATTTGATTAATTAAAATTGATAGAAATTAAAATTAGATTCTACGGGATTCTAACAATAAGTTTATATTTTTCATACAATTAAAAAAATAGAAAACAATAAAATGTAGAATTGTGATTTTTTTGAATAGCAAAAAATGGTGTGTGATATTGCACTAGGTTACGTTATGGCAGGTTCAACAAGTGACTTTTATATTTAGGTTATAAATAAGTTAGATTACTATAAATAAAAAGATGGCTGTTAAAGCAGCCATCTTTTTTCACAGAAAAATATTTATTAATTCAATTTATTTAGAAGTTAATCTCGGTACCTACAAAGTAACGTCGACCTTCTAGAGTTTTACCAAAGTCAGCGTTTGAAACATCTTTGTCAAATAAGTTATAAACTCCACCATAAATCTTAGCATTTTTATTTATATGGAAAGATGCACCCACATCCCAGAAAGTGTAGCCCGGATATTCTATTTTCTTACCACTACGATCTGTTGTGCTTTCTACGCCATAATAAGCAACTTTAGTCCATAAATCCCATTCTTGAGTAACATACCAATCAAGTTGAGTATTGAATTTTTGCTTTGGTGTACGGTTTAAAGGTTTACCTTTATTTTTTCCGGTTTTTTGTTCTGATTTATTCCAAGAATAGTTAGAACTTAACAAGAAATCAGTAAAGAGTGGTGTTTTGAATGATAGCTCTAAACCTTTAAGATCTGCTTTATCCACATTTTCACGCCCCTGAACAAAATCAAATTTTTCACGATAACCATTGATCTGGCATTTTCTAGATCCAGCCTCACCTCGGCAAATATAATAAGATTGGATTTTATCTTTATATTTGGTATAAAAAGCGGTTACAGATGCATCAACACCATATTCATTAGTATAACCAACACCCACTTCAAATGAATTCGTTTTTTCAGGTTTTAAATTTGGATTTCCCATTATCATCCCTTTATTACCTGTTCCTGATCCACCTGTAACTTGTCCCCAGTCTGAAACAACTTGGCGTAGTTGTGGAGTTGCAAATCCAGTTGAGTAACCACCTTTTAAAGTAAAGTTATCATCAATATTCCAGACACTATAAATCTTTGGATTCCAGTTATGACCATAATTTTCATCTTTATTATAACGTACGCCGGCAGTTATACTCCAATTATCGACGATTCTGATCTCATCATCAGCAAACAATGCATAACTCCAACGATCGATTTTTGTTAATTTTTTATTTAACTGATTACCATTGTCGTGTAGTTCTTGATAAGTATATTCTCCGCCAGCGGTTAACATATTGATCGAGAAAGGAATGGTCACGCGAGAGTCAACATTGGTATTACGAATTTTCATTTTTCTTTCTGGATTATTATTACTTTCATGAGCAATAAAAGATGTTGTTGATACATCACCAAATAAACCATTATGAGTCAAGGCAAAAGAGTTGCGACGGTTATCTCGATTAAAATCTCCACGATTAACTGGTCTTGTTTTTCCACCTGTAGCATTACTATTTTGTAAAGATCGCCCAAAGTCGAGATCAAATGTTTGTGTTTCAGTTGCATTAAGCGATATTTTACCATTCAGGCTACGTAATTTTTGTCCTGAATGGCCATTTAGGAATTCGTCTTCATGACGCCTACTATATTGACCATATAACTGAATACCCAAAACATCATCAATAATGGGTCCCATGGTGGAAAAACTACCAATATAGGTATTTTTTTCATCTGAACGGTAAGGAATCACTGACTCAACGCGTAAACCACCGTGCCATTTGTTAGATACTTTTTTAGTGATAATATTGACTACCCCACCCATTGCATCCGAACCATATAAAGAAGACATTGGTCCACGAACGACTTCAATACGCTCAATAATCGTTAACGGTGGTAGCCAGCCTTGTTCAAAACCTGAGTTATCACTATTAGGTCTTGTTTCACGTGTGCTTACTTTTTTACCATCAATCAATAATAGAGTGTATTTGGCATCCATACCACGAATACTAATATCGGTCGAATCACCACCACCAGTTATAGTAACACCCGGGATATCTTTAAGAGCATCAGTCACATCACGATAAGGTTTTTTGCTAATTTCTTCTGGCGTGATTACTGAAATTGTCGCCGGTGCTTCTTTAATTTGTTGTGAAAATCCTGATGCTGTCACCACCATGGTATCCGTGTCTTTATCGCTTGCAGCCACAGCTATGCCAGACAAAGATAATAAAAGACTAGTGTTAATGACATGTGTTGCCAATTTAAACTTAGTATTCATTTGTTTAACCCTATTATTTATATTGATATTTCTAACTGAAGTGCAAAAGTACAATATACTATATGAGAATAGTTATCAATATCTTTTCATAAAATTATTTATTACTAGACAATTTATACACTTTAAACAATAATAGTTATCATTTGCAGAGTAAACCAAGGAACCAAGATGAATACCAAGAAAAAATTACTACTAAGCACATTAGCTGCACTTGTCTTAGGATTAACAGGGTGTCAATCCTCTATGACGGTAACAACCGATAATAATCAATCAGTTGTTGTGCCTAAATCACCAAGTAAAGTTGTCGTGATGAACTATGGTGCACTAGACACTTTAGATGCTCTAGGTAAGGGTTCAATTGTTGCTGGAGCACCTCTTTCTGTTCTGCCTTCTTATCTTGAGCAGTATAAAAATGCAAACATTGCTGATACGGGTAATATGAAAGAACCAAGTATAGATGCAATCAAACAAGCTAAACCACAATTGATTATTATTGATGGTCGTCAAGCCAGCCGAACTCAAGAGCTATCTAAAATTGCGCCGGTAATTAATTTAAGCGTTGATGCAAAAAACTATCTTGAATCAACTAAAAATCATATTAATGTATTAGCAGACATCACTGGCACTGAAAAAAACGCAAGTAATTTAATTCAAACCCTTGATGTAAAAATAACAAATGCTCAATCTGTTGCTCAATCCAGTCCTAAAAAAGCAATTGTTGCAATCCATAATGATGGTAAAATGATTCTAATTAACGCAAGTTCAAGTGCCGCGTTAATTCATGATGTTTTAAAAGTAAAACGAGCCGTTCCATTTTTTATTCAACCAGTAAATAATGGTGAAAGACCAAAACCAACTTTTATTGACAATAATTACGTCAATAGCGTTAAACCTGACATTATTTATGTTGTTGATCGTAGTAAAGCAATTGGTCAAGCGGCTATGAAAGAAGACTTTTTTGATGCAAAAGTTTTAGCTGCAAGCAATACTGAAGTGGTTTATCTAACGCCGGATCTTTGGTACTTATCTGGCGGTGGTGCAGAAAGTTTAGATCGTCAAATTGATGAAGTAATCAATGGTCTAAAATAGCATTTTTATTGTTAATTGTTTAACTTCCTATTTGCCCTTATGCTGTCAGTAAGGGTTTTTTTATTATATAGCTATCTTGATTGTTTTTATCACTGTTTTTGGTATTTTAGAGTTTTGTAATACATGGTAATACTATCGATGTTGCACAACTTTGGGTTTACTGAAAACAGTACCAAAAATTGCTATTAAATGGTGGATTATTTGATACTTAAATGATGGCATGCCAAAAGTTTAAATTTTATTATTCAACCAATAATTAATATGTGAAAATAATCTTCTATTTAACATGAGTAAATTTCCTATTGAGAAATAATCTTTTTTCTCTTATCAACACTTCAACTTTCAAGCAGTCTTTTTTTAAACTCTTATAAATACGATTTCAATATGATACTTTTAAATTCTTAAGATGATACATTTAATAAATGTGGTTGCAAATGAACAAGTTTATAGTGCTCTCCAATTACAAAATTTTATACCGTTATAAAATGGATTATCGACTTGACCTGCTGCAGATTATATACCTAAACAATGATACAAGACCAATCCCTCAGTTCTTATTGAAGATAAATTATAATTTATTTATATGGTTAGCGGTCATGTTAGATATATGCCTTTAATAATTTTATTTTATATAAATCATAACAACCTAAAAATTTTTATTAGCATCTATTTAAATATGTTAAAATACACGCCTATTGTCTAAATCTAAATTGACAGACTTTTAGATTCTCGAGAAATACCTCTATAAATTTTAAAATTATTACAATACTATGAATATATCATCCCCAACAATTGGATTTGTGAGCCTCGGTTGTCCTAAAAATTTGGTTGACTCAGAGCGAATATTAACTGAACTGCGTACCCAAGGTTATCAAGTGGTACCTACTTATGAAAATGCTGATCTGGTGATTGTAAACACTTGTGGATTTATTGACAGTGCGGTACAAGAATCGCTTGAAGCCATTGGTGAAGCACTTGATGAAAATGGTAAAGTGATTGTTACCGGTTGTCTTGGCGCTAAAGAAGATCAAATCCGAAGTGTACACCCAAAAGTGCTTGAAATTTCTGGTCCTCATAGTTACGAAGCAGTGCTAAGTCATGTAAATAAATATGCCCCAAAACCGGCATATAACCCATTTACCAGCTTAGTACCCGAACAAGGGGTAAAGTTAACACCTAAACATTATGCATACTTAAAGATTTCAGAAGGTTGTAATCATAGCTGTACATTTTGCATCATTCCTTCTTTACGTGGTGAGATGGTCAGTCGTCCTATTGGTAATGTACTTGATGAAGCAAAACGATTAGTTGACAGCGGAGTAAAAGAACTTTTAGTCATTGCTCAAGATACCTCAGCTTATGGTATTGATATCAAAAATCGTACCAACTTTTGGAATGGTATGCCTTTAAAAACCAATATCCAAACACTCTGTGAGCAATTGTCTAGTCTTGGTATTTGGGTGAGATTACATTATATGTACCCATATCCGAGTGTTGATGACTTAATTCCATTGATGGCGGAAGGAAAAATCTTACCTTATTTAGATGTCCCGTTACAGCATGCCAGCCCAACGGTTTTAAAATCAATGAAACGTCCTGGGACAATTGAAAAAACACTTGAACGAATTCATCATTGGCGTGAAATTTGCCCAGAAATCACTCTGCGTTCAACGTTTATTGTTGGTTATCCCGGCGAAACTGAACAAGATTTTGAATTATTACTCGACTTTTTAGAAAAAGCGCAATTAGATCGCGTTGGTTGCTTTCCTTATAGCCCTGTTGAAGGTGCAGCAGCGAATGAATTAGCTAACCAAGTTCCAGACGAAATCAAACAACAACGATTTGATAGGTTTATGCAGTTGCAGCAAAAGATATCAATGCAAAAATTACAAGCTAAAATAGGGAAAACCTTAGCGGTTATTATTGATGAAGTTGATGAAGAAGGTGCAATAGGTCGTAGTATGGCTGATGCACCTGAAATTGATGGTGTTGTATATTTAAATGAAGAAAAAGATGTCAACGTCGGGGATGTTGTTCAAGTCATTATTGAGCATTCTGATGAATATGACTTATGGGGAACGGTTAAACGGTAATAAATCATGAAACAACATTATAAACATGAAATAAAAAATCTTGGTAAATTGGCTGTACCAGTACTTATTGCACAAGTATCACAAACATCCATCACTGTTGTTGACACCATTATGGCTGGGCACTACAGTAAAACGGCATTATCTGGTATTGCTATCGCCGTATCAATTTGGTTACCAACCGTTTTGTTTGGTCAAGGACTATTAACCGTTTTAACCCCCATCATTGCCAACTTAAATGGTGCAGCTAAACGAGACCAAGTTGCGAATCACACACGTCAAGGTGTGATAATCGCTCTATTTTTATCAGTGTTGATAATGTTGATTTTATATCATTCAGACCAAATAATCGGTCTACGAAGTTCCGTAGATCACGCTATTGATCCCGAAATGATGGACGTGGCCGTAAAATTTTTACGAGCAATCATGTGGGGAGTACCAGCATTCTTGCTGTTTTTAGTTTATCGCAATCAATGTGAGGGGTTATCTAATACTAAACCAGCTATGGTAATCATATTCATAGCATTACTTGCTAATATTCCAATTAACTATGTTTTAATTTATGGCAAGTTAGGATTACCTGCATTTGGTGGTGTTGGTTGTGGTATTACTGCTGCCATCATTTTTTGGCTAATGTTTGGCTTAATCCGCTTATATACTTTAACCACTCCAACTCTACGTGATATTCGTGAAACACCATTGACCAAATGGGTTGATTTTAGTGTAATCAAAAATATTGTTGTGCTCGGCATGCCTCTGGCACTAGCCTACTTTTTCGAAATGAGCTTGTTTGCTGTGATAGCTTTGCTGATTGCTCCACTTGGTCAAGTCACTGTTGCTGCACATCAAATTATCTTTACTATCAGCAGTTTAACATTTGCAATACCATTATCTTTAGGTGTAGCATCAAGTATCCGAGTAGGTTTTTTACTTGGTAATAAAAAAACATCATTAGCAAAACAAACGGCTTATATTAGTTTGGCGATATCGTTAATGATTGCTGTGATAGTGGCATTAGTTCTGGTTATTTTTAGAACGCCAATTATTCATATATTCACAGATGAAGTAGATGTTATTACTATTTGCTTGCAACTAATCATTTTACTCGCTATCTATCAAGCATCTGATTATCTTCAAGTTGTAGCAAGTAATGTATTACGTGGTTACAAAGATACGAAAAGTATTTTTTATATTACGTTTATCTCTTATTGGGGCGTTGGTCTGCCAGTTGGATACATTTTAGGATTAACCGATTTAATTATGCAGCCAATAGGTGCTGCAGGTTTTTGGATAGGAATTATATTAGGACTAGCGCTTGCTGCATTTTTACTTATTGCTAGAATGATCTACGTTCAAAAACAACCCAAAGAAGTAATTTTAAATAAATCTTCAAGATAATATATAATATGAAAAGGATTAATATAGTTTTTGTTTCAATTATACAAAAATATGTTAATCCTTTATTCGTTATGGACACCCTATTGTTTTATTAAGAGTGAGCATTAGCAATAGTCCATGATGGTAAACCTAGTAAATTAAATTTCATTGCTTTTCCTTTATCAATATCTGTTTTTTTAATTAGCAAATAAGCCCGCTTGACAGTTGCTCCAAATGGATCACTCTTAATATATGTTCCAGAACTCATATCTAAAAATATTTTGCCATTTTAATTGGTGCTATAAATGATTCAGCCACATTAGGCTCGATTCTAGACGCATAATTTATTGGATATTCAAGCGGTTTTACAGGTATCCCAAACAGTTACTGTATAATGACAAATAACCCTAATATATTATTTTTTCCTAATTAAATAACTGCTGTCTAAATGTATAATGAATATTATGTTCATTTTAAATAAATATAAGTTGATTAAAATTAGATTACTAATATAATTTTGCAGCTTATAAATTGATTGTTTTAAAATGGATTTGTTTTTGTGATATTTATAAAAAGAAAATTATTTACACATATTATTTGTATTTGTCTCTCAATAGCATTGGTTTACCTATTAGGTTATGAAAAAAGATTTGATAGAGCAATGCTTACTTATTTTTCTCTAATTTTTTTAGCTAGATTCACACTATTTCGTTTCTTTTTTGGGGCGATATTTGTCATTGCATCACTTTATTTTCCGATAGGATTTTATTATGGAAGTCCAAATGTTGCAGTTATCAGTGCGGTATCAGAAACCGATTTTGATGAAGTATTAGAATTCTTTAATCAATTACCTATTTATTTTTATTTTATACCAATAACCCTCGTAATTTTATTCACATATATATTTTATAAAGTTAAATTTCCAACAGTGAATAACAAATATGTTATTATTTTGTTTTTGTTACTATGTTGTTATAAACCAATCAAAATATTTTTTAAAAGTCAGAATCCCTCAATTCCAACAATTTTAGTTCATAATTTTAAATATCCACCTTTTGAATTTTGCGTAGATTTATATTCAAGCTATAAGTTATATACAACAGAGAAACAAGAGCAGCTTAAACAAATTGAAAAAACTAATACAATCCCTATTGTTTCAGTCAATCCTAAATATAAAACCTATGTTATTATCATCGGTGAAAGTGTTCGTAAAGATTATATGAGCGCTTATGGATTCAAGTATGATAATACTCCGTTTACAAATGAACATGCCTCACTAATTTGGGATGGATTAATTGCTCCTGCATCCAATACTCAATCATCAATTCCTCATTTAATTAGTCAATCTACTTATTCAGATAATAAAGAAGTTAATGCACAAATAAACAATAATATTATTACTATTGCAAATGATGCTGGATTTGACACCTACTGGCTTTCGAACCAAGGCCAATTAGGTAGAATGGAAATAACTGTGCCGAGAATTACCGCTTATAGCAAAAATATTTTCTACACCAAAAAAGGGGAATATAACGGTCGCTCGTCAAAAGGTAAATACGATACCTTGCTTTTACCTAAACTAGATAGCTTATTAGCAGAAAAGAATGACAAACCAAAACTTATTGTTATGCATTTAATTGGTTCCCATCCGCATTTTTGTAAAAGATTACAATTTGATGTGCAATTTGATCTCGACAATAAAAATTTATCATGTTACGTCAGTAGTATTAAAGAAACGGATGATTTTATAAAATCAACAATAGAGATATTAAAACGACATAATGAAGATTATTCTGTGGTTTACTTTGCTGATCATGGGCTTTCTCATACTGAACAATACCAAGATTTAAGACATAATTGGGAAAACCAAAATAGTTACCAAGTGCCATTAATATTTTTTGATTCAGCAGAAAATAGTCAAATTAAAATCAATAAACAAATTTCAGGATATCAATTCGTTTATTTATTAAGTCATTGGATGGGGATTAAATTGAACATCCAACATGATTACATGCAATATCATTTGATGGATATACCTGAACAAAAAAATATTCAAATTAAAGATTGGAATAATAAACTTTTTCCATTTAATGATTTGAAAAAAGATCCTAATCCATATTAAAAGATTTAATTTTTTGACTAAAAAAAACATACCATCACTAAATTACTAGTGATGGTTTTTAAATTTAATTGAAAATAACAAAATTAAGAAAAAACAATAAATAACCAATCAACCTAAATCAAAACAAATATTATCTCCAATATTCAATTTTGGAAAAACATCTGGTTCAACTGCAATTGCACCTGGCAGAATGTCACTATCACTTTGTTTAAAATAAATAGAAATATGTCCCAATTCTTCAAAGTTTTTATTTGCCTCGCTACCAACTTGTTTAATAATATATTTATGTTCACCTAACATAAATTCTTTACCTTCAATCAATGTTTGATTAGGCTTTTTATGAAACTCATGTATTACACAAATTTCCCTTAAATCAGGTGTTGCCATTGGACCAAATAAAATGATAACTTTTTCTTCTTCAAATTCCGGAACAATAGCACCAATATCAGTAATAACACTTCTTGACATATTTACCTCTTTTATAACTTAGTACATTCCAATACTCATAATCCAAGCAACAATAACAGCCAATATTCCAGTGATCATTCGACTATACAATACAGCGGGTACCCCAATTTGAACAGTTTGAGGTTTTGCTTCCCCTAAAGATAGTCCAACTGGAATAAAGTCACATCCAGCTTGAGCATTAATAGCAAACAACGCAGGTAATGCATAAGCAACAGGAATTGCACCAATTGCAATCTGTGAACCTATCAAGACCCCAATAACTTGAGCAATAACAGCGCCCGGTCCAAGAATTGGAGATAAAAATGGTAAGCTACAAATAAATGCAATTACCATCATACCCCATATTGAGCCAGCTAAAGGTGACAATGTTGTAGCGATTACATGGCCAATACCTGTGTAATTGATAATACCTATTAACATACTAATAAATGCCATAAAAGGTATAATATTTTTAATTAACATATCAGTCGAATCACGACCTGCTTGATAAAAGATTCCCATTGCTTTACCAATACTTCGGGATAATTTAATCAATAAGCTTTCTTTTTGATTTTGGCGATGTTCTTCTTTTATTTGTGCATATTTTTCTTTAAATTTTTCGCGATCCAAAACTGGATTTTCAGCCGTTTGTGTTTGCTGTTGTTGATTCTGCGCAGATGCTGTTGGTTGTTCATTATGACCTTCTAATAGATTTATGTTTTGAGGCTTAACCCCTGAAACAAAAACATCTTCAGTAATATGTTTTGCTAAAGGACCTGTTGGTGCTGATGGAATAACATCAATTGTAGGAATTTTTTTCATTGGATAAACACCAATTCGAGCGGTTCCACCACAATCAATAATTGCGCACAGAATTTCATTTTCTGGAATTGCATTTTTGAAACCGTCTACCGCTTCCCCACCGGAAAGTTCAGCAATTCTTTGGGCAACTGGATGAATACCACCGCCTGTTACAGAAAGTATTTTATGTTTTTCAGTCGTTGGCGTTAAAGAAAAACCTGTTCCCCAGCCACCTTGTCCTTTATCTATAATAATTGTTTTATACATAGCATCACTCTCCTACAGATTTTTTTTACGCATCAAAAATTTAGTAATAATTTCGGTAATAACACCACGCATTAAAATAATGATAATACCCGCTAAAAAGTACCGAACAGAAAGACTTGAAATGCTATAACCTGCATTCATAACACCATTTGCAATCCCCAGATATACAAATAACTCACCAGCATTGGCATAAGGAAACATACCGGTTACAGGGTGCAAGAAAGAAACAACCGAATCATAAAAAGCTGGTTTTTGTTCTTCTTTAACAAAGCGACCAAAAGTATAAGCCATTGGATTAGTCAACATTAAAACAGACAGAATTGGCATTAAACTGTAGCGCAATAGCATATTTTTTGCCGAAAATTGAATTGCCTTAGTGACTCGTTGTTCACCAATAAAAGCAATTAAAGAATAGGTAAATGTTAATAACACAATCAAAAGCGGGACAATATCTGTCATAAAACCAACAAAAACTTTCCCACCAGCTTGAAATAACCCAATAAAATGGGTTCCAAACCATTCAATATATTCCATTATTATCTCCTTTGTTGTTGTCTTCTAAGATTTTAATAAGTTAAATTAAACAGGAAGTTGGTTTGTTCCCATTTTTATAATTGCTTTTTCTTCAAGAGAAAGTTTTCTGGTTTCACTTTCTTCTCTTAAATTGGTTAAAATTTGTGACAATTGGTATCCATAGAATCTTGGTAATGGTTTAAATTTGGCAAAGATTGATTTTCCTTTTAAAAGTTGGCATTCTTTAACCATTTTGTTTTCATCTATCACCATAACCACAATCGCACTTGAACCTAACCTTTTACGTTCAATAGATGAATAAAGATGATAATTTTTAGAATTTGAATATTGTTGAGTGATGTTGTACATATATCTTTGATAATACCTAATTTGCATTAAACTCAATATTGACTGTAAAACAAAAACAACACTGGCGATGATTACAATATTCATGTTTACAAACCCCATAAAAACAACTTAATTTATAACGCTAAGAACTGCTGAATCTTATTAGTCAGCAGTTCTTATATTTTTAACTAAAGACTTCATCTTGAAGTTTACGTAATTTCCAAACTGTTGTTGTTTCATCTAAAACAACATCATCTTCAGTTAAAAACTTACCATTTGGTATATCTCGTTTGGCAACAACATTACCGCTGATTAGACCAATTGGGATATTTTTGTTTTTCTTCATATCCGCATGAGTTTCAATTACACCACGAACACAAAAACCACCGATTCCATCAAGTCGTTCGCCAATTTTGATATCCTTTTTAGCGACTGCAACTGTTTCAGATACTGGAGCACCACAAGGGACAATAGCGGTATCGTGATTTAAAATAGCTTTCGCAATAGTCATTGGTGTTTCAAGGCTAGCTAAATGGAAAGGACGATATAAAATGTGATGATCTCTATCACCTTTTTTCATTAAGTAATTTAATTCATTACTCACATTAGGATTTTGACCTTTAACGATAGCAAAAATACCTGGGGCTAAACCATCAACATATTCAACGACACCAAATTTATTAAGAACGCCTCCATTTTCTTTAAGGTTTAAATCTTTGAGGACTGAATCTAAATCACCTTTGACGCCATGCATACCAACTACATCAGGAACAAAACCCATTGCATTCGAAAGTAAATTCATTTCTGCCATAGTCTTCGTTCCATCTTGGAATGCCGCTAACATGTGTGATGACATATGTTTTGAATCAGCCTCAGCTTGTGCTGTATCAGGATTGGCTTCTATTTTTAATTTGTTATTTTTACCTTTACCTACAACAAGAACTTCCATTCCCATTGATTTTGCAAATTCATACATCTCAAGTGTTGCTGCTGGTTCATCTCCATCAGAACCGGTATAGATAAGATCAGCAGCACTAAACAGTTTATGCATCAAAGGGCCTATTGTGATATCTATCTCCACATTAAGAAGAACTAAATGCTTTTTGGCTAATAATGTTTCTAAAGCAATTTTTGCACCTACTTCAGGTACTCCTGTAGCATCAACAATTATTTCAACCTCTTTTGATTGAATTACTTCTTTAAAATTTTTAGAAACAAGAATATTATTTTCCTTACTGGCGCTTGCTTTATAATCTTTTGCTGCTTGTATCGCAGCTTCTAAATTAATATCACTAATTCCAGTTACACACATTCCCGGAATGGTTGCTATCTGCGCTATCATTCCTGTTCCCATTTGACCTGCACCAATAACCCCAACTCGAATTGGATTGTCATTTTCTTCTCTTTGTAACAATTGTCTATAAATGGTCATTTTTGTATTCTCCTTGTTAAATTTAATATTAAATAGGTTTATTAACTATTTATCATAAAGATAACATAATAAATCATAACCACAATTGACAAATCAACATTATGTGACTTTTGTCACACTAATTGTCATTTGTCACAAATTTAAATTTTGGACAAAAAAAAGCCTCTTTATACAAATAAAGAGGCTTTTTAACTATAAAAATTAAAGAATCATTAGTGACTAGTATTTAAGACATACTCAGCCATTTTGTCTGTCATTACGATAATATCGATAATCTTAGAATTTAAAGCTGCAATAACTGCTTTTTCCTTATTTTCACCTGATACAATAGCAACTACTGTTGGAATTTCACGTAAATCATCTAAACTTAAACCTATAATTTTTTGATTTATTGGACTATTTGCTTCTTTCCCGTCAGAAGTATAAAAACGTGAATTACAATCGCCAACTACATCATAATAACGAAACTCTTCAAGATCTTTTTTATTAATATAACCAATTTCTTCCATAGTACTATTTTGATAAGGATTAGAGATACCTACGATCGCCATATCAACCGTTTTACCTTCATTGAGTACTTCATTTATATATTTATTTTTACATAGATCATTTTTCATTGTTTGATCTTCCACTAATGCTGGTGCATATAGGTACTTACACGTACATTGCATCTTTTTTTTAAGATCATAACAAATTTGATTCGAATGTAAGTCAACTTCCTCAGCACCCATACCACCTATCAAAGGTACAATAACTAATTCTTTATTGGTAATATAAGGAAATTCATTAACAAATTTCCTAATTGTTTTTCCCCACGAAATACCTAATTTATTAACTTTTAAAATTCGTTTATTCAATGCATAAGCCGCTTTTTTAGCTAACCAATTTGTAGATTCTTCATAAGATAGATTATGTGTAGCAACAACAATCGCTTCTTCTAGTTTGAATTTAGTTTCAAGCTTCTGTTCTAATTCAACTGTATATGCAGTTTCATCTTTGATGAAAATTTCAACAATGCCTAATTCTTTAGCATCTTGTAATTTTTTAGAAATTATTGATCGTGATATACCTATCTTCTGAGCTATTTGAGCCTGAGTCCAACCGTATTGGTAATACCAAGTTGCAATTTTAACTAAATCTCGCTTTTCTTCCCATCTCATAACTCACTCCTATTGAGTTTTTATAATTAACAATAGTCAATCAACATAACAAATGTTTAACTAATAGTAGCATAAATTGAAAAATCAAACATCAAATCAAATTTTAATCACCATTAGTATTTAAAAACGTCGATAAACAACACTAACTATAATGAATTAAAATAATAGTTAACGATAATTATCACACGTTGCGATCAGTTGAATGATATTGAGATAATACACAACATAAAATTCCCTAGGGTATTTTATTGAGCTACATAAATGACAAGATTCAAGCTTGGTAAGTTATTTTTATATAAAACATTTATCAAATACCTTATTCTTTTTTCTATAAGAATTCTAAAACACCTTGAAACAATGAGATAATTATTGGGGTTCTACTGTATGGTATTTGAGGTATGCAGAAGTTTGAAAAATTTCAACTAATTAAAAAATAGAAATTTATATAATCAGTTTCAAGCATGAGATTAAGATATATTGATTACCCAATAATCTATAAGAGAATATTCATAAATAGGATAAGTTTTCTAAAGAACATAAAATAAGCATAAAAAAACTTCGCTAAAGTTATTAGCGAAGTTTTATTCTGTTAAGCAGAGTATAATTTATTTCAATAAACTTTTCGCCTGATTTAAGACATTATCAATAGTAAAACCAAATTCTTTAAATAGTTGATCGGCTGGGCCTGATTCACCGAATGTTGTCATACCAACAACTTTACCGTTAAGACCAACATATTTATACCAATAATCACTGATACCTGCTTCGATCGCTAAGCGAGCCGTCACTGAAGATGGTAATACAGATTCTTTATAAGTTTCATCTTGTTTATCAAATGCATCTGTCGATGGCATTGAGACAACTCTTACTTTTTTACCAGCTTCGGTAAGTTTATGATATGCCTCAACAGCAAGTTCAACTTCTGAACCAGTAGCTATGATAATTAATTCTGGTGTGCCAGTACAATCATTAAGAATATAACCACCACGATAAACATTAGCTAATTGCTCAGCACTACGTTCTTGTTGTTTAAGATTTTGTCTTGAGAAGATTAGCGCTGTTGGACCATTTTTGCGTTCTATCGCATATTGC
This sequence comes from Gilliamella sp. W8136, assembly GCF_016101285.1. Taxonomy (NCBI): domain Bacteria; kingdom Pseudomonadati; phylum Pseudomonadota; class Gammaproteobacteria; order Orbales; family Orbaceae; genus Gilliamella; species Gilliamella sp. W8136. The sequence continues at coordinate 89,684 of NZ_JACFQU010000003.1, read as the reverse complement.
CAAGCGATAGCTGATTCAACTTGGTCACAAGGACGCCAAGTACTGACATTTGGTGTAACACGTAAACTTGCCATTTGTTCAACAGGTTGATGTGTTGGTCCATCTTCACCTAAACCAATAGAATCATGAGTATAAACGAATAATGAACGAATCTTCATTAACGCAGCCATACGGATAGCATTACGTGCGTATTCCATAAACATTAGGAAAGTTGCGCCATAAGGAATAAAGCCACCATGTAATGCGATACCATTCATGATCGCTGACATACCAAATTCACGTACACCATAGTGGATATAATTACCATTTGGGTTGGCTAAAATCTCTTTTGAACCTGACCACATGGTTAAATTACTTGGTGCTAAGTCGGCAGAGCCACCTAAAAATTCAGGTAAGGTAGGAGCAAACGCTTCAATCGCATTTTGTGATGCTTTACGTGTTGCAATTGTTGCTGGATTTGCTTGTAGTTTATTCACAAAATCTTTTGCTACTTGTTGCCAATTAGCAGGTAGATCGCCACTTACTCGACGTTTAAATTCCTGAGCTAAATCAGGATAAGCTTTAGCATATGCGTCAAAACGTGCATTCCACTCATCTTCAACGTGTTTACCTTTGGCTTTTGCATCCCAAGCATCATAATATTCTTTTGGAATTTCAAAGGCAGGATAATTCCAACCAAGTTCCTTACGTGTTGCTTCGATTTCAGCATCACCTAAAGGCGCGCCATGACTTTCGTGGCTACCCGCTTTATTTGGTGAACCAAAACCAATAATTGTTTTACACATTAACAATGACGGTTTATCGGTTACTGCTTGTGCTTGTTCAATGGCTTCTTTTAAAGCTTTAGCATCATGACCATCAATGCCACGAATTACATGCCAACCATAAGCTTCGAAGCGTTTTGCCGTATCATCAGTAAACCAACCATCAATTTCACCATCAATTGAGATACCATTTTCATCATAAAATGCAATCAGCTTGCCTAATTTAAGCGTACCTGCTAATGAACATACTTCGTGTGAAATACCTTCCATCATACAACCATCACCCATAAAGACATAAGTATGATGGTCAACAATGGTATGGCCTGGTTTATTAAATTGCGCAGCTAATGTTCTTTCAGCAATAGCCATACCTACCGCATTAGCAATACCTTGTCCTAACGGGCCTGTTGTTGTTTCAACACCCGGAACATAACCATATTCAGGATGACCTGCGGTTTTTGAATGCAATTGACGAAAGTTTTTAAGATCATCAATCGTGACATTATAGCCAGTTAAATGCAGCAAGCTATAAATCAACATAGATGCATGGCCATTTGATAATACAAAACGATCGCGATCAGCCCAATTAGGGTTAGTTGGATTATGTTTTAAAAATCCACGCCAAAGTACTTCCGCCATATCGGCCATACCCATAGGTGCACCTGGATGACCAGATTTAGCTTTTTGCACACCATCCATACTTAATGCTCTTATCGCATTCGCTAGTTCGCGGTGAGATAAAGTCGTTGCATTCATGTTGTAATCTCCAAAATATTTTTAATTAAAAATTCCTAATCTAGCAAGTTACTATTCTTAGCAACAAATGCTGTCACCTGCCAAATTTGTTAATCAAATCGAATTGAATAATGTAAAAATGGGGAGCTAGCTCCCCTTTGTATTCTATATGTTTAAAGTAATGCACTAATCATATCTTCTAATTTGCCTTGGTCAACAGCAAAAGCACGGATACCTTCAGCAAGTTTTTCAACTGCCATGGCATCACTATTGTGTTGCCATCTAAATTCAGCCTCGGTCATCGGTACTGGGCGATCGACTACCGGTTGATTTGGATTAAGTTTTTGTGTTACAGGAGCTGTTGATTGCTGCATTTCAGCAAGCAAACTCGGTGCAATGGTTAGACGGTCACAACCCGCTAATGCTAAAATTTGATCAACTTTACGGAAACTTGCGCCCATCACAATCGTTTTATAACCATGTTGTTTGTAATAATTGAAGATATTACGAACCGAAACTACACCAGGATCTTCGTCTGCAACATAAGGATCGATTGGTTTTTTAGCTTGATACCAATCATAGATACGGCCAACAAATGGAGAAATTAAAAAGGCATTTACTTCAGCACATGCTCTTGCTTGTGCAAATGAGAAAAGTAATGTCAAATTACAGTTAATCCCCTCTTTTTCAAGAATTTCTGCTGCTTTAATCCCTTCCCACGTAGAAGCGATTTTAATTAAGATACGTGATTTATCGATACCTTTTGCTTGGTAAAGTTCAATAATACGACGTGCTTTGTCTATACAACCTTGTGTGTCAAATGATAAACGGGCATCCACTTCTGTCGAGATACGACCAGGAACAAATTTTAAAATTTCAGCACCAATATTAACAGCGACTTGATCACACGCATTAACTAATTGTTGTTCTTTACTCCCACCCAGTTTTTTAGCGGTTTCTACAGCAGAATCGATTAGATAGCGATACTGAGGAAGTTGAGCTGCTTTCAGTACAAGGGATGGGTTGGTAGTGGCATCTTCAGGGGAAAATTGTTTAATTGAATCGATATCTCCAGTATCGGCAACAACTACAGTAAATTTTTTAAATTCATCTAATTGACTCATACTTCTTTTATCCTCTACAGCTTTTAGTTTAATAAAAATATAATAGCATTTATTCAAAAATAAAACGACAGTGCCCTATTGCTATTTCGCATACATAATAGATTAAAAAACAGACAAATATAAGGTAAAATTAAATATCGAAATGTTCTCATTGTTTGCAAATTTAATCTGCTTTTAACCAAAAAAATTCTAACAAATAGTGATTATTTACTATAGAGCTGATCATAATGGTTGATGCGCTCAACTTTAGCTGTCGAACCACCACCTTCAAATTCAGAATTTAACCATGCTTGTACAAGTTTTTTAGCTAGCTCAACACCAATTACTCTAGCACCCATTGTCATAATTTGAGCATTATTACTCTTTCTAGCACGCTCAGCCGAAAATACATCATGACATTGAGCTGCGCGAATGCCGGGTATCTTATTGGCAGCAATGGCAACACCGATACCCGTACCACAAATCAAGATACCTCGTTCATGCTTACCCTCTTTGATAGAACAGGCTACGGCATTTGCAACATCAGGATACAAAGCATTTTTTACCTGTTTGTCACTGCTATAATCAATAATTTCAATACCTTGTTTAGTCAAATAATCAACTATGCTATTTCTAAATTCAAAAGCGGCATCATCAGCGCCAATGGCTATTGGTTTCATATTATTTTACCTCAATTTAATTCAAAAAATGAACATAAGTTCATATTAATATCATTTGATATTTTGAGATATAAATTAATTCAATTATGTGATGAAAGTCTCGAAAATAAAATATTTTTTAAGAAAATATAGCAATAATTTATGCTATTAATTACAAAGAGTACTGCCTAACCAGAGTGTCTATAGTAAAATTTTTTGCATGATTCAATCAAAGGTTAAATATAAATACATTTGAACATAATAATTTTGAAAAGGTATGACTCATTTATTTAACCAAACATAAACTCTTTGCTGAGTGATATTACAACCTGTACACGTTTTGCATTGATTAGGTGTGCATGCGATTTGATTGTCCCCTATGGTAATTTGCTCAATATTTCCTTTTTTAATCCAAAAATCCAACATTTGTGCTGTGGCACTGTTAGGTATACGAAAATGTCGGGCAATGTCTTGCAGCTCAGCACGACCTTTTAGTTGCACATAATCTCGAATTGAAGTTACTAGCATAATAATGAAAGATGCAGGTTTATGTCCTGCATCTTCTCCTTAATTTATGATTGAATGGTTAATTAAATAAGATGTTTTAAGGATCTGCTATTTAATAACAGCAGGATGAATTTTTAGAGTTAGATGATGAACTAACGATTGTTTGATTAAAAATGGAATATCGCCCTAATATCCGCATAGTGATAATCATAATTAGCATAAATGCCCCACATCCTAAAAGCCACCAAACTGCCGATTGTGAATGTCCAATCAAAGTTGTTTGATAGTAAATTGTTGCAGATAACCAACCAATGATAAAAGTCCAAATGCCAACAAATATCATCCATCTTATACCTGCTTCACGATATACCGCCCCTAAAGCAGCAGCACAGGGAGTATAAAGTAATATAAAAATCAAATAAGCTATGGCGACCGATGGCGTCATAAAGGAATTTTTTATTTGTGATACTGCTGACGAATCCACTGCTAAATCGGATTGTAATGAGTCAATATCATCATTAACAGTAGATAACCCCAAAGGATCTAAAACAGCATCAGACAAATCAACTAGATTTTTAGGAATCGTTTTAAGTGCATCTAAAATCCCTTGCGACAAATTAAATGATTCAGCCTGTTGTGTGGTATCCGTTTCATCCATAGAATAAAGCGAATTTAAGGTGGCAATAACCGATTCTTTGGCAAAAATACCCGTAAAAATACCAACTGTAGCAGGCCAATTTTGTTGATTAATACCCATTGGGGCAAATACTGGTGTAATCTTTTGGCTAACTACAGATAGCATGGAATCTTGTGAATCTTCATGTCCAAATGTTCCATCTCGTCCCCATGAGTTAAGCAAACTCAATACAGTTACCATGATTATAATGGCTTTTCCTGCTTTGAAAATGAAATTTTTCAGACGTTGCCAAGTTAAACTGAGCATACTGCTTAAAGTAGGAATTCGATATACGGGCATTTCCATAATAAACGGCGTAATTGAACCTTTTAATAAAGTAAATTTAAGCACAAATCCTGTGATAATTGCCACTGCAACACCTAACATATACAAACTGAAAACGATAAATGAAGCATGTCTAGGTGCGAAGATAACCGCAAACAACGCATATACTGGCAATCTTGCTCCGCACGACATAAATGGAATCATACAGATTGACATAATGCGATCGCGCGTGCTTTCTAATGTACGCGTTCCCATAATGGCTGGCACACCACAACCAAAACCGACTAACATGGGTACAAATGCCTTACCCGGCAAACCGATACAGCGCATACCACGATCGACAACCATCGCGGCCCTTGCCAAATAACCCGAATCTTCTAAAAATGACATACAGAAAAACATTGCCCCAATTACAGGTATAAAGGTTGAAACAGTTTGAATACCGCGCCCGATACCATTGGCAAAAATGGCAATAAGCCAGCTAGGAGCCTGTATGGTTTGCAACACATGTGCTGTACCATCCACAAACAACGTGCCACATAATCCATCAAAAAAATCAACAAATACTGATCCAAAATTAATCGACAACATGAACATGATATACATTGTTAACAAAAACAATGGAATACCTGTAATGCGTCCTAAAGTAATTTTGTCAAGCATATCTGAAAAGCGAACATTTAATTCACGAGGCTTGTCAATGACCGTTTTACAAATCGCATCAATCGTATCATAGCGCGCAGATGCTAGCGCTACATCAATTTCGTTATCGCACCATGCTGAAAGTGACAGACGACAAGCTGTTAGCTTTTCACTCTCAAGTTGGGCCAAATTGTAGTGTGAATCATCTAATAACACATCTTGCAACTGCCATGGGTTAAATCGACGTAGTTCACTGTCTTCAGGTAATTCATTAATATATCTATCAATAGTAGCTTGCTGTTCATCCCCCAACAAATTGATTGAAGGATTAGCTACTTGGGAAGATACTGTCATCGCTTCAATTTGCTGATACAGTGCTTGCAATCCTATTTTTTTACTTGATGATATCGCCACCACTGGACAACCCAGCAATTTAGATAACTTTGCAACATTAATCTGTTCACCCATTGCTTTAACCGCATCCATCATATTAAGCACAACGATCATAGGCAATTGCAAATCAACTAATTGACAGGTCAAATATAAACTGCGTTGCAAATTTGTCGCATCAATAATATTGACTATCATGCAATCATCTTCACTCAAAACAAACTGTCTTGCAATTAACTCATCTTGCGACACGCATAAGGGATCGGATTCAATTGAATAGGTTCCCGGCAAATCAACAATATCGTATTGCTTCTGATTATAGGCAAACAGACCCGTTTTACGTTCGACAGTAACGCCAGGCCAATTACCCACTCTTTGTTTGGCACCGGTCAACAAATTAAATAATGTTGTTTTGCCACAATTTGGATTACCAATTAGCGCGATCTTCATACTCCGACCTCTAACACTTCGATAAAAGAAGCTTCTTGGCGGCGTAAACATAATAAAAATCCACGCATATTAATCTCAATGGGGTCACCGAGTGGCGCAGTCCGTACTACCTCGACTTTACAACCCGGTGTAATGCCCATAGCCAGTAATTTACGACGATAAGGTAACGATTTAGGTAAAAATCTAGAAATAACCGCCTCACGCCCTATCGGCAAGTGGTTAAGAGTTAAAGATGACATCATACTTCCTACGTTTATTTAGCTTATTTATTTTTATCGCACAAATTAAAATGCGAACGATTCGCAATATTAATACACATTAATGTAGAAAAAAACAAATTTTCATGTAAAAAATGGAAATAATGGTCAAATAATGGGGGTAATTAGAAAATTTTCAATTATTTTTAAATAAAAATGCAGCTTATCTTCAGAAAAAACGATTTTAACCTCTTTTTTAAGGTTGGTGCAATTATCACCCGTTAATCTTATTAGATATAATAAAACAAAATCAGAACGGATATTCTCATTAATCATCCTAATTGCTGATAATAACTTATAGCTGTTATAATCTTTTAATATATTAAAGAAATGGATCCCCCCAATTATGTATATCATCTATGGTATTAAAAACTGCAACACAATGAAAAAAGCGTTTACTTGGCTTGATGATCATCATGTCCAATATCAGTTTCATAATTATAAAACCGATGGATTATCGGCTGACCTGCTCGACACTTTTTTACAAATAGTTGATTGGCAAAGTTTACTTAATACGCGCGGTACAACATGGCGCAAATTAGATGAACAAGTTCGTGCCCAAATTAATAATGCACAAGCCGCCAAAAAAATTATGTTAGACAATCCCTCCATTTTAAAACGTCCTTTACTGATCGATGGTCAGCGTGCTTTGTTAGGATTTTCTGACGAAAGTTATTCACAATTTATTTCGCAATCAAAATAAGAACAAAACTATGATGAATGAACCTGTTATTGCGCTGACTACTGCGCTTATTGCTGAAAAATCGATAAGTCCTGATGATAAAAACTGTCAAAACATCATTATCGAACGTTTAAAAAAAATTGGATTTACCATTGAAGAAATCAATATTGGGCAAACCAAAAATTTGTGGGCTTTTCATGGTGATCGTAAAAGTAAAACACTGATGTTTGCAGGTCATACTGACGTAGTGCCCGCAGGTGATGAAACTAAATGGCTTTATCCGCCTTTTACGCCTACCATTGATGAAAATGGTGTGCTGTACGGTCGTGGTGCAGCAGACATGAAAAGTGGCGTTGCGGCTATGGTGTGTGCAGCAGAAGATTTTATTAAAAACAATCCTGATCATCACGGCTGTGTGGCTTTTTTATTAACGTCTGATGAAGAAGCTGACGCAACCGACGGCACCGTTAAAGTAGTCGATTTACTAATCCATCGCCATGAACGCATTGATTATTGTATTGTTGGCGAACCTTCAAGCGATACCTTACTTGGCGATCAAATTAAAAATGGACGCCGTGGATCATTAACCGCAAATTTAGTCGTGCATGGTGTGCAAGGTCATGTGGCTTATCCTCATTTAGCAGATAATCCAGTGCATCGCTTTGCTCCTGCTTTAAATGAATTGGTCAGCACAATTTGGGATAATGGCAATGACTATTTTCCACAAACTACCATGCAAGTTGCAAATATCAATGGCGGAACAGGGGCAGAAAATGTAATACCTGGCGATCTGAGTGTTCAATTCAATTTTCGCTATAGCAGTGAACTTACCGACACACAAATTAAAGAACGTGTTGAACAGATTCTTCAAAAGTATAATCTAAACTATACTTTAAATTGGCGTCTTTCAGGTCATCCTTTTTTAACCCCACAAGGCGAGCTAACCAATGCCGCTGCCAATGCTATTAAGGACATTACGGGAACAGATACCCGCCTCTCAACCAGTGGTGGGACATCAGATGGGCGTTTTATTGCTAAAATGGGTTGCCAAGTCATTGAGCTTGGTGTGGTTAACAAAACTATCCATAAAGTCAACGAAAATACCCACTGCCAAGATATTATTAATTTAACCGCAATCTATAGACGTATTTTAGAGATTTTATTACTGGCATAATTAAGCCCGTTTCACTTATCTAAAAGGAGATAATATGGCATGGCTTAAAGATTATTGGTGGATTATTTTAATTATCTTAATTGGAATTTTTATCAACGGCATTAAAGCACTGAATCGACTGAGTTATAAAAATTATCTGGAAAAAAAGAACGGGATAAAACCCATACCTTATAGTGATGATGATGACGATTGGTCATCATCAAATAAATCAAACAAATAAACTAAACGTTACCGAAAATCTTGGTTGGCACTTTCAAATACAGCTTGATGACGGTAACGATCTACCCACATTGCTGTTGCACCACAGACAGCAATGGGCATCACAATCAAATTCAGCAGCGGTACCATAGTAAAAAAGCTAACTAAACCACCAAACATCAAATTGTCGACTTTGTTTTGCTTTAAAAGTTCGCGCATGCGGTGGAACTTAATTTTGTGGTTATCAAATGGATAGTCCGCATATTGAATGCTGATTTGCCAAGCGGTAAATAAAAACCATACCACTGGCGTAACCGTTTGTCCAATGACGGGGATAAAATAGGTAAGTAAAATAGGAATAGCCCATAAAAGATAATGACCTAATTTTTGCAGCTCACGATTTAATATTCGCGGTAAATCTTTAATTAAGCTCATCCATGTTGTATCGGGTGCAGGCATACCTGTTAATTGCGCTTCAACTTGTTCTGCTAATATTCCATTAAAAGGAGCAGCAATAAAGTTAGTCACCGTACTGAAAAAATAACAAAATAAAATCACCAGCGTTAGGATTACAATAAATACAATGATGTATCCTAACCACTGTAACCAGCTTGGTACATAAGACAATCCCCAATCGACCATGCCACTAAGAACGGTAAAAAACCAATAAAACAGCGCCGACATTAATACAATATTGGCAAGTAGGGGTAAAAAAACAAATTTCTTAATACCTGGACTAAAAGCTAACGACCAACCTTTAAAAAAATATTCAAACCCATTTCTAGCTTGATAATTTTTCGGGCGTGATTGCGTGTGGGAATGTCGATGCTGGGTATTATTATCTAATTGATTAGACGTCACATTTGGTTCCTTTTTATTTACAAGTCAGTCAATACCTCAAGTAGGTATAAACTGGTAATACATTAATATATCGTTTTAAATAAACAGTGCGATATTTTAAACATACCGCCTACTAAGCTCAATAACGTTTAATTATATTTACTGGCTATTTTATTTACTATTGCATTATTTTAGTATTAAAGTCCGTTGATTATTCGCTAACCAAGTTTTAACTTCGTATTTGATGGCTTGCATTAACGCGTTTTTTCCCGCTAATTGATAACGATTAATAACATCCATCTGATTATTTTTGCTATCAATTAAGGCTGATAACATCGGTAATGTTAAGTATTGCTGATGTTGATGTGCATAAAGATTTAATCGACAAAGTGCAGGATAAGTCGCTTCAAATGGACGATAGTAATCACAAAAACCAGCTAATTCACTACAGTCTTGTGCAGTTAAGGATTGATTATTATCAAAAGTAATCATATCGTTAAATGGTAATTCGATAATATCTTTAAGCCAGTAAGCATTGCGTACAAGTTTCTGTTGCAATTGATCAGATAATTGCTGTCCTAACTGGGTTAAAGGTTTAATCGCCATAACGGAATAACTGCCGCTACGGGTCTCTTTATGGCTACTAACGTGCACCAAATTAAACCCACATGCCATCCAAAATTGATAATTAGGCTGACTGTACGCAAAGCTCACCGATAAATAATCGATATTTTGGTGATTCGCTTCATCGTATATCGCTTGTACCAGTTTTTTAGCAACATGTTGTCGACGATAAGAGTCAATCACCGCAATACGATTGATGCGTACCGAGCGTAATTTGGCTGCCAGTTTTTCACCTGCATGGGCGACTAATGATTGCGCGACTAAATTACCCTTAGGACGGCGCGTACCAAGCCACACTTGCTCAATGAGTGAATCGGATAAATTGCCTTCATTTAACGTAATTGCCGCAGCGATCTGTTGAGTTGTTATTGGATGATTTTGGGATAAGTCATTATTGACCGTGGCTTGCCAAACCGATAAATTTTGCGCATCAAAAAGGCGCCGTAAATCGACTAATGTGGTTTGATAATGAGCACTTTTTAAAAGGTAAAAGATCGATGTTAACGCGTTTATATTATGTCGATCGAGTATACTGTAGTTTATGGATGAATCAATTGCTATTTGGTTTTCTTTCTCTTCCAATATTCCATTTAACAATAACCGATCGCAAAATAACTCTAATTTGTCACCCGTTTGCCAACGGATGGGGTTATCAAGATAAAAAAACTGATATGATCTATTTTCGAGCAATTTTAATAAAAAACCCTGCCCTGTCCCTTCGTATCCTTCAACCGTGGTAGTGAGTAATATTCGACTGTTTTTAGTCTTAGCTAAATGCAGTAATTGTTCAAGCATGGGAAGCGGTATCATGGCTGCTTCATCAATAATTAAATAATCAGCAAAATCGTTATGTTGCCAAGCGATTAACTCATCAGGCGCATAAAACGGAGTGTTTGAGTTAGCAAAGACAAAAAAGCTATTGAGTGCCGCTTTATTCGGTGCAGTCACAATACAGTTCTTGTTATGACTAAATAATCCTGCCAAAGCCGATTTACCACGACCGCGTTTAGCAATAACGACATTGATGTTTTGTTTACTGTTCAATAATTTTTGTAACGTCATTTGCTGCTGAGTTAAATCGCAAGCTTGCGTGTCGATGTCCGACCATTTTGATAATGGCAGATTACTGCGTGATGATAAGACAGTGTGCTCAATTGCTATATCAAATTCTGCAAGTGTTTTTAGCAAATGATTTACAAAATTCGGCACAGTAATGGGGATATTGGCTTCATTCCAGCGTAAACTATCTTGGTCTTGCCAAGTTTCAAGTTGCTTCGGTAATAATAAAATCAGCAGACTGCCTTTAACCAATGTACCGGTTAACATTGCAAACGCATCAAGATTAAATCCTATTGTTGCATCAAATATTGCATGCAGATACTCTTGCCCTAATAGCTGTTTGGTTTTGGTAGGTAAAAGAGTATTTGGCAAAAAATCAGGCACATTTGGCTGACTGGTAACGGTTATCCAATCGCCAAAATTTGTCGTTATGGTGTGATTAAGTTGCTCAAATAATTGTGTTGCTTCACCCTGTAACACCCATAATGTTCGTGTGCTTTTAAGGCATGACATGAGTTAATTTTTACCAATCAACAGTGACAATATGCCAGCGGCAATGAGAGGTCCGACAGGAACGCCTTTGAAAAACGCCACACCTATAAGTGTGCCAATGATTAAACCATTAACAATAGTAGGATGAGCACCAATTAACGATATGCCACGAGTACCTAGCCATGACACTAAAATGCCTACAGCTATGGCAACGAGAGATTGCCATGTGGTGAATGATTTTAAAATATCAGCGACTTTTAATGAACCATCGGCTAACGGAACCATCATAGCAGCAGTTAGGATCACAATACCAATAGTTAAACCATATTTATTTAAAAATGGAAAGTAAGCCGCTAACGGTGTAAGTTTAAACATTAGCAGTAAGAGTACTGCAAAAGTCACTGTGTTATTATGAGTTAAATAACACAGTGCTGCGAGACCTAAAAGTAGAAAAAAAGAAATATCAAACTGCGCAAACATTACAACGGAACACCAATTCGTGTTGCCACTTCTTCATAAGCTTCAATAACCCCACCTAAACCTTGTCGAAAACGGTCTTTGTCCATTTTTTTCAATGTCTCTTTTTCCCATAGACGGCAACCGTCAGGTGAAAACTCATCACCTAAAGTGATTTCCCCTTTGAATAACCCAAATTCAAGTTTGTAATCAACTAAAATTAAACCTGCTTTATCAAATATATCTGTCAAAATAGTGTTAATTTTAAAGCTGAGTTCTTTCATCGTAGCTAATTGCTCATCTGTCGCCCAACCAAAAGCTTTACAGTGAGATTCGTTGACCATAGGATCATGAAGTGCATCGTTTTTTAGGAATAATTCAAACGTTGGAGGATTCAGTACTTTACCTTCTTCAACGCCTAAGCGTTTAACTAAAGAACCTGCAGCACGATTACGAACGACGCATTCAACTGGTACCATATCGAGTTTTTTTACTAAAACTTCGTTGTCCGACAACAAGGCTTCAACTTGAGTTGGTATACCTGCGTCACGTAGTTTAGTCATAATAAAAAAGTTAAATTTATTATTGACCATTCCTTTACGATCTAACTGCTCAATACGTAAACCATCAAAAGCAGAAGTATCATTACGAAATTCCAATATTAATAACTCAGGGTTGTCTGTTGCGTAAACAGTTTTTGCTTTACCACGATAAAGCTCATCCAACTTTTTCATGTTTATAACCTTATATCAATTTGCCAACAAATAATTAAGGAGCTACGCGCTCCTTAAATTCAAACTCATTGCTACTATTTTTGCTATTACTTTTTTAAGCATAAATAGCAACTGGGTATCAGTTTATAGCTAAGATCGAGTCACAAAAGCTACAAATTTCAAGCCACACTATGAATTAAAGTTATTGTGAATTAGAAAGTTATAAATTTTCATATCCACAAAATAAAACTGTTTTATCACTTTCCGCGGATCTGATCTTTAAGATCTTCTTTAATCCTTTTCATGGACTCAGTATCTTTATTAGCTCCTTTTTTCGCTTCATTCCCGTTCGAGTCTTTCACTTGTGGTTCTCGAAAAGATTGCGGAGCAATATCATCCATTAATGAATTAAATAAACCGACAACATAACGCTGAACTTCAATTGGTTGTGAAGAGATATCTTCAGCACCACGAGCTAACGAATCCAAGCTAAGTGTAATAGTTTGGGTATCACCAACAATTTTACGTTTAAAAGTAAACGAAGCTTCCGCTGTTTGAGTTTCATCCGCTCGAACAATAAAAGCTTTGCCTGTTTTTATCGTTAAATTATCACTACTACTTATAGGAATATTTTTGTTGTTTAAAGTATTTGGAATTTTATTCCAAACATCAGCACTGAGTGGTGAATTAAAAGTAACGACACCATTATTATAAATAACAAAGGAATCAGAAACGGTTGGAATAGGTACAACAGGTGCTCGAATATCAACTTGTTTACCTAAATTACCCTTAGAATCAAGTTTATAAATATAAAAATCAGCTACTTCTGCTGGTATTGTCATACCCTTGGGAACAATTAAAGGCTTTAAAGCAGGTGAGTTTAAATAATCTTCATTACCATCAATTTCGCGCTTATAATTTTGATCACTACCACACCCTACAAGGAATAGAGAAACGATAGCCGTCAAAATAGCGGTTTTTTTTACGACATAATTACGCAATATAGTTTTATCAAACATAGATATCTGCTTTTAAATTAATAGTTGTATGAAAATAAATTACAGTAAATTAGCATCTTTTAATGCTTGCTCTACCGCTGGAATTGAAGATTCAGACAGCGATATCATTGGTAAACGGATTGTACCATTGTCTATTAAACCTAATCGAGTACACGCCCATTTCACTGGTGTTGGATTTGGCTCAATGAACAAATTGTTGTGCAGTGCTAATAGACTGTCATTTACCGCTCGTGCTTCTTGAATTTGATTATTTGCAGCTAATTTACAAACCGTTGCAACCTGTTTTGCTGCAACATTAGCCGTAACTGAAATGACGCCATCTCCACCTAAAATCATAAAATCTAAGAAAGTTGCGTCATCACCACTTAAAAGTTTGAACTCGTTACCGACTAATCTTCGGGTTTTATAAACGCGAGAAAGATCACCGGTAGCATCTTTTAAAGCAACGATATTTTTAATTTTTGACAAACGTCCGACTGTCTCGGGTTTAATGTCACTACTAGTACGGCCTGGTACATTGTATAGGATTTGAGGTAATTCGGTACTTTCAGCAATGGCTTTAAAGTGCTGATACATACCTTCTTGCGTTGGTTTATTATAATAAGGAGCCACAGTTAAACAACCAATTACACCAATATTTTCAACTTTATTAGTCAATTCAATTGCTTCTTTGGTCGCATTTGCGCCTGTTCCTGCAATGATATTAATACGACCATCAGCATAATCGATGGTGCGCTTAATAACATCAATATGCTCATTATGATCGAGCGTTGCTGATTCACCAGTTGTTCCAACAGAAACAATAGCTGATGTACCATTAGCAATATGATATTCGACCAATTTTTTTAAGCTTACGTGGTCTACATTTCCTTTTGAATCCATTGGTGTAATAAGGGCGACCAGACTTCCTGTAAACATAAAATGACCTCTCATATTATCTGTTTTCAAAACAGCTTTGAAGATTATAATAACTACGAATAAGTATGCGTTATTTCTAAGTTAAATTCAACTTTTGTTACGCTGGATTATCGATATCGATAAAAATACATTGCAAGCCATAGTGACTTGCTAACCACTCACCTAACTTTTTTATCCCATAACGTTCGGTGGCATGATGACCTGCTGCATAAAAATTAATACCATATTCACGGGCAATATGAATAGTGCGCTCGGATACTTCACCTGTAAAAAATGCATCACAACCAAGTTGAGCTGCTTGCTCAATAAAGTCTTGCCCACCACCACTGCACCACCCAATACGCTTAATGATTTGCGGTGCATTATCACCACAAAACAACACTTGGGGTTTACCATTATGTAATACTTGCTCTAATTGTTGTTTAAACTGTAAGGCTGTAAGTGGATTGTTTAAGGAACCTGTGAACATGAAATCGGTTATATCATCGTGTTTATCAACCTTGATATCCAACAAATTCGCCAGTTCAACGTTATTACCCAATTCAAGATGCCCATCTAATGGCAAATGATAACTGTACAAATTAATATCATGTGACAAAAGCGTTTTTATTCGTCGATATTTTATGCCCGTAATGGTTTGCGGTTCATTTTTCCAAAAAAAACCATGATGTACCAGCACGGCATCAGCTTGCAATTCCACAGCTTTATCTAACAATAATTGACAAGCTGTAACGCCTGTAACAATTTTCTTAACCTCATTTCGACCTTCAACCTGCAATCCATTGGGTGCATAGTCTCGGTATCGACTTATTTGCAATTCATTATTAATTATTTGTTCAAGTTCATTACGATGCATTTTATCTATCTTATTAAAAGAAGTGATAGTTAATAATTATAATCACTTTTGTCAATTATCTCACCAATATATTTTATTAAGTGACCTTAAGTTATTTAATCTTCTGACATTTACAAAAATCCTAAACATTTGTTTATTGCTAATATTGCTAAATTATGAAAGTTTATTTAGACTTAACGCCGTGTCAAGTTATGCTGTTTTATGTACATTCACTAAAAGGATATTATTGTGCCATTTTTAGGAATTGGATTAAGTAGCGTTATTGCATTATTTTTTGTATTCCATGCAATTCGTACTCAACAGGGTAGATATTGGATTTATATATTATTTTTGGTGCCATTTTTAGGCAGTTTGATCTATTTTGCTGTCATTTTTTTTCCTAAGTTACGCTCGACGCCAGTTGGTTACCAAATTGAAACAAAACTACTTAAAACACAGGATCCTGAGCGCGAATTACTTGAAGCCCAAAAAAAATATGAAGCATCACAAACCACCAAAACACGAATCAATTTAGGCAAAGCATTGGTTGACAATAATCGAGCTGATGAAGCTTTGACATACTACCAACAAGCATTAACTGGTAATAATGCAACCTCACCCGATATTTTAATGCAATATGCTTTTGCGTTATTTATGGATCATCAGTATACAAAAGCAAAAGAGACGTTAAATTTTTTAAGTGAAAAAAATCCCAATTATAATTCTGATGAATGTCATTTACTCTATGCTAGAGTTTTGGTTTCACTTAACGAAAGAGATCAAGCTAAAAAAGAATTAGAAAATTTAATTAGCTATTTCCCGAGTTTAGAAGCAATTTCATTTTACTTACAGACCTTAATTGGCTGGAACCAAATTGATAAAGCAAATCATGTATTACAAATCATAGAGCATCGTTTGAGTTACCTACCCAAACATACCAAACGTTTAAATGCTCAATGGATCAAAGATATTGAACGATCTAAACGAAAATTGATTCATATGCAAAGATGTTAATTGATTTAACCAATGCGTACCATTTGTTTGATTTAGGAAAGTACTTCAGTAAAGGTAAAACTAGGCGAATACATTAAAAACTGGCATAATAATTTTCATTTTTTAACAAATAAGATAACTATTGTGCCAAACGCAAAATTATGTGAACGTTTTCGGGGTTTTTATCCTGTAGTGATTGATATCGAAACATCTGGCTTCGATCCTAAACAAAATGCAATTTTAGAAATCGCCGCCATTACGTTAAAAATGAATAAAGATGGCTGGATTGAGCCTGATCAAACCTTACAATTTAATGTCAATCCATTTGCTGATGCAATTTTAGAGCCTACCGCGCTGGCATTTAATGGGATTGATCCCAATAATCCTTTACGTGGCGCAGTGGACGAAAAAATTGCAATTGAAGCAATTTTCAAAATGGTAAGAGCAGGTATTAAAGCAAACGATTGTAACCGTGCGGTAATTATTGCTCATAATGCTCACTTTGATCATAGTTTTTTAATGACAGCCGCAGAGCGTGCAGGAATAAAACGTAATCCATTTCATCCATTTGCAACTTTTGATACCGCATCCCTATGTGGTTTAATATTTGGACAAACGGTTTTGGCTAAAGCCTGTGAAGCGGCAAAAATCCCATTTGACCACAAACAAGCCCATTCAGCACTCTATGATACCCAAAAAACGGCTATTTTATTTTGTGAAATTGTTAATCGATATAAACGATTAGGAGGATGGCCGCTTGCTAATATATCACCACAAGCAGAGTTAGATAATGAGTTGAATGGTGAACAATTAAGCCCAGAGTCCGATCAACAAACAGAATAATAAAAAGAGCGCATATGCGCTCTTAAATGACCTTTGAATCTAAATTAAGTTGAGAAAAACTATCCTAAATTGGATGCTTTTCCGCTGTTTCTTTAATTAGCGTTTGCAGCTCACCAGTTTGGAACATTTCGATCATAATATCACATCCTCCTACTAATTCACCTTCAACCCATAATTGTGGGAAAGTAGGCCAGTTAGCAAATTTTGGTAGTTCTGCACGAATGTCAGGATTCTGTAAAATGTCTACATAAGCAAACGGCACGCCACATTGAGATAAAACCTGCACTGCTTGAGCCGAAAAGCCACAACTTGGCAATTTTGGCGAACCTTTCATATATAAAAGGATAGGATTTTCAGCAATCTGCTTTTTGATTTTATCAAGTGTTGTCATTTCTTCAGTCGTCATAAACGTTTTTCCTTGGTAATTAATTGCTAGCTTATTATCTTAACGTAGATTATCCGCGCTTGATACCGATAATAAGCCATTTTTTTGACCTATAACAAGATTTTGAATAAATATATATAATTATCAATCACTATTCAACACGGGCATGGATGTTTTTCAACCGAAAGCATAAAAATTTTTTTAAAAACCCATAAATAATAGATGTAAATATAATTTTTTGTAAAAATAATTCAGGAGTCTATACCGTTTCAGATTCTTTTTTACTCAATTAAATACTTAATTAACTATCATGTGTAACAAAATAGCAAAAAGAAATGCCCTATATTGAAATTGATGAATATATAATTCTCAGTGAGTGCGTGACGCAGACATGAATATTTTTGTAACCAAAAGCATTAAAAGATTTTTTAAAATCCCATAAACAATAGATGTAAATATAATTTTTTGTAAAAATAATTCAGGAGTCTATTCCGTTTCAGATTCTTTTTACTCAATTAAATACTTAATTAACTATCACGTAGCTAAACAACACAACGAAATGCCCTATATTGAAATTGATGAATATATAATTCTCAGTGAGTGCGCAACGCAGACATGAATATTTTTGGTAACCAAAAGCATTAAAAGATTTCAAAAGCATTAAAAGATTTTTTAAAATCCCATAAATAATAGATGTAAATATAATTTTTTGTAAAAATAATTCAGGAGTCTATACCGTTTCAGATTCTTTTTTACTCAATTAAAAACTTAATTAACTTTCACGTAGCTAAACAACACAACGAAATGCCCTATATAGAAATTGATGAATATATAATTCTCAGTGAGTGCGCAAGGCAGACATGAATATTTTTTGTGACCAAAAGTCTGAAAAATTTTCTATTAAAAATGAATAATAGATGAAAATAGATTTTTTGTAAAAATAATTCAGGAGTCTATACCGTTTCAGATTCTTTTTTACCCAATTAAATACTTAGTTAACTTTCACGTAACTAAACAACACAACGAAATGCCCTATATTGAAATTGATGAATATGTAATTATCAGTTAGTGCGTGACGCAGACATGAATATTTTTTGTGACCAAAAGTATGAAAAATTTTCTATTAAAAATGAATAATAGATGAAAATAGATTTTTTATAAAAATAATTCAGGAGTCTATACCGTTTCAGATTCTTTATCAAATTTAATAAGTAATGAGTTATCAAGTTATTAAAAATATCTAAGAAAAATTGACTCATATTTGAACACTCAAATTCATTAATCTAAGGAAAAACATTCAATTCAGATGACGTTAAAATAATTAATAATATGTATATTAGTTATTGTTATTTTCAACCAAAAAATTCCACCCTCTTTAATAACTGTCAACAATATAGTATTCTACCCTCCATCTTATTAACTCTACGAAAACCAACATTTGTGCATCCTTTTATTTTGACTTTGCGTAAAGTCTTTTACAGCAGTAACCTTCTGTTTAGCATCCGCATGCTTATTAGCTTAACTGGCTCTACTCTAGTGCCTTGGTATTTTGGTCAGACAACATTGGTTATTCCGCTCACGCTTGGTGTGGTGGCTGCGGGATTAACCGAGATTGATACTCGATTACTCAGCCGTTGTATTAATCTAGTGTTGACGTTGTTCTGTTTTGCACTGGGTACGTTTTCGGTCGAGTTATTATTTGATTACCCTGCACTGTTTATGATTGGGCTAGTGTCTTCTACCTTTATTTTTATTATGCTGGGTTCACTCGGGCAGCGTTATGGAGTAATTGCCTTTGGATCGTTATTGATTGCTGCTTATACAATGCTTGGCCATAATTTATTTGATGATAAATTCACGCTACCCTGCTTTTTATTACTCGGTGCACTTTGGTACAACGTAGTATCGCTAATTGAATCAATCATTCAACCTATTCGCACGACTCAACAGTCACTTTCTATCTGCTTTATGAAGTTAGCGCAATATTTGGATGCCAAAGCAGCAATGTTCGATCCCGATGAAACTGACGGATTTAAAAAGCAAACCTTGCAATTAACCGAAAGTAATAATCAGTTAATTGGTGCGTTTAATGATACAAAACGCTCTCTATTTAACCGTTTAAAAAGTTATCGCGGACAATCTTACATTCGTAAACTGCTAAGTTACTATTTTGTAGCGCAAGATATTCATGAACGTGCAAGTTCAGCACATGGACAATATCAAGCATTAAGTGAACATTTTAAACATAGCGATATTCTATTTCGCTTTGCGCGAATTTTAAATTTGCAAGCGAAAGCCTGCACGCAGTTAGCAATAGCTATCAAGTTAAACCAAACCTATCAACATGATTCACTGTTTGCGCGCTATTTTACTTATCTTGAGGAAGCCATCGCTCAATATCAATTCAGCAATAGAGCTGACATGCTTTTGATTAAATCCTTAAAAAATTTGCATCAGAATCTACTCTCTATCGATCTGCTGCTAACAAACATTGATACTGAACAGCACCTCTCTAAAGAGCAAGAAGATAATCAATTGATTGACGAAGAGCTAACTAGCTTTCACGATCTATTTGCTAAAATTAAGCGTAATTTGACCGTTAAGTCTCCACTATTTCGCCATGCAGTGCGAATGAGTTTAGTCTTTTTTGTGGGATATATGGCAATTCTCTGTTCAGATTTATCGCATGGATATTGGATCATCTTAACCAGTTTGTTTGTGTGTCAACCTAACTATTCCACCACAAAACATCGATTAAAATTGCGCGTTATTGGGACTATTTTAGGGATTGTGGTTGGCATTCCGTTAACCTTTTTGTTCCCGAGTGTACCTGAACAGTTAGTGCTCATTATTATAACTGGCTGGCTGTTTTTCTTATTTAAAAATTCCCAATATGCTTATGCCACCGCGTTTATTACGTTATTGGTATTCTTTAGTTTCAGTTTGATTGGTGAAAGTAGCATATCGGTTGCTATTTCACGAATTATAGCCACATTAATTGGATGTTTTATTGCTTGGCTTGCGGTGAGCTTTATCTGGCCTGACTGGAAGTTCAGAAACCTACCTAAATTAGTGGATCGTGTTTGTCATGACGACAGTCACTATTTGGCATTAATTGGACAGCAATATCTATCGGGTAAAACCAATGATCCTCAATATCGCGTCGCACGCCGTGCCGCACACGATAGCAGTGCCGATTTGTCATCACTAATCAGTTTAATGACTAAAGAGCCTCATATGAATCAGGCAATCATCGATAAAGGCTTTCGCCTGCTCACCCTAAATCATATACTTATCAGCTATTTATCAACGTTAGGAGCACATCGAGATAAAAGTATCTCCCCCAAAACCCTTGACCTATTTGACGATTTAACGGTTTATATTATTAATCTTCTCAGTGATAAAAAACTAGACAGTGAATATCAAGCCATTAAACAGTTAGTTACCGATTATGTTGAAACGATCTCAATCAATGACGATCAGACCAATAGCGATCTACTGGTAATGCAACAATTAGCTTTAATACTCGATATTCTGCCGGAAATCGTCACACTTGTTAGTGAGTTGGATAATAAGACAGCTTAACAAAGCTGTTTTAGATTTCTAACATATCAATAGAAAGGCACTTAAAAATCCATTTTTGCTGGTTTTATCAATTCATAAAATCGTCATTGATTTGAAAAATGTGGATACGTAGAATCATACAAAATAGGTTCAATAAAATGCCTTTTCTAATAAATAGTCAGATAATTAATACAAACAATCAGATATTAAAAGAGCTAATACAAACTTAAAAGTTAGCCACCTACACGTATAATCATGACCATTAATAAAAGCCTTTTTAGATATATTATTATCTATTAATTACCGACTTGTGATTCCATTCAATTAAACACGAATGCAATAATTCTATAACAACCTTGAACCCAATTAATCTTAAAGAGTTATCGATAAAAAATAGATAATATATTAAAATCCCAAGCCATAGAGTATAATAAATTATGTTAAAAAACTTTTGGCTAATTACTTGAAATTTAATCAATTGAACTTATATTTTATAAGATTAGGAATAGTTTAAGGTATAAAAATAATGGCATCAGAAGCTGGTGGATTCGCTGAAAAAATTGGCAATCAATATGAAAAAAATTGGATAGCCTATCAATTACTTCTTTTACTTGAAGAAAAAGTCAATTCGGTGATTGTTGAACCTATTGGAAATGATGAAGTGGGTGTTGATGTTTTAACCGAACTTAAGAATGGTAAAAAACGATATTACCAATGTAAAATTGGTGCGGGTAATAGCGAATATTGGACATTACCTAAACTCAATGAGTACAATATTTTAAAAAATGCTCTATTCCAAATTCAACGTGGACAAAGCGAATACCACTTAATATCGCCATTACCATGTAAAAAGATCAATGATCTTAGAATAAGTGCTCTTAATAGTAATAATCCCAAGGATTTTTTAACATATCAAATCAATGCCAGTAAAGAGCGGAAGAAAGATTTTAATAGCATTTGCCAATATTTGAATTTAGATGCTGAGATTGAATCAGATTTACTACAGGCTATAAATTTTCTGCAAAAATTTCATATTATTTCTTATGATATAAATATTAAAACCATAGAAGAACTTGAGAGTAGAGCTGGTAATTTATTTATGGATGATTCTGGCAAACTTATCGCTTTTCTAAAAAACTATCCTGAAAAATTTAATAAATTACGACGAACAATAACAGCTACCGATTTATTAGCTGATTTAAAAGACAATGGTTTTGAACCCAAAATTATTCCTGATGATGACAGAATATCAACGGTAATCTCTTCTTTATCCGATGAATTTCAACAATCAATAGAACCTTTTCTTATTGGTGATACATTAATTAAAAGAAATGAATTAACCTCAGTTCTTAACTCAATTGAAAGTAATGCCATTACTTTAATTTCAGCAGAAGCAGGCAGTGGAAAAAGTGCGCTACTGTTGGAATTACATAATTACTTAACGACAAACAAAATTATTTCAGTACCTATTCGATTAGATAGACGCCGTCCCGAAAATAATATTGATGAGTTTGGTAAGTCGCTAGGCTTTCCTTATAGTCCAATCGGTAGTTGCAGTAAATTTTCTTCACAAAAAAAAATTGTATTTATCCTCGACCAACTTGATGCCATAAGATGGACCGGCACTCATTCGAGTAATGCTTTAGAAATCTGTCGTAAAATGGTGGATCAAGTTCAACGATTAAGACAAGTAGGAAAAGATATTAGTATCGTTCTCGCATCAAGGGACTTTGATTTAAATGAAGATATTGCTTTATCGAAATGGTTAGAAAGCGTTAAAAAGGATCGCTTTGACATCAAGTTAATACTGTTAGATGAAGATACTATTAAACCATTAATTTCCCCTTATGAACCTTTTAGTTCGCTTTCTACACAAAAACAAGAGATATTAAAAATTCCTTTATGGTTGGGAATATATTTAGCAATAGCTCAACGCAACCAAAAGGCACCTCAGTTTAGTAATAAATTAGAATTAATTAAGAAATTTTTGGAAGATAGATTAGATAAGATTAATCAACTTGGTATCAATAAACAATCAGCTTCGGATTTTATTAATACAATAGTTTCATTGATGACTGGTTCATCACAATTATCCATTTCGGAAAATATACTCGATCCAGCTACAAAAGAACAACTTGGTGCGAGCCTTTCAGTCGGATTACTTAGTAAACAAAATAATCGAATCAGCTTTCGCCATCAAGCGTTATTTGATTACCACGTCGGTCTTGCCCTTTTTCAAGCTGGAATTCAATCACCTCAAACTTTATTAAATCATATTGGTAATTATGAAGAACAAACGCTAACCAAAAGAGAACATCTTAAATATGCATTAACTATGTTACTTGACCATAGCGAAAAAGCTTTTTGCAATTGTGCTGAGGCTATTTTATTTAATAACAATATTCGTTTCCATTTAAAAATTTTAGTTTTAAATACAATCAAAGAAATTAAACATATCAAACAACCGATAAAATTACTTATTGACAAAATTCTTGATACACCTGAACTATTTGACAAATTTTTAAATATTACCTGTGATTCGAATGTTACTATTATTTCTTATCTATCTGAGCAAAAAATTATAGAAAATTGGCTCAAAAGTGATAATGAAAAGTTAATCAATGATGCTATCGAACTGCTTCGATCTATTTCAACAGTTGAACCTAACCTAATTATTAACAATTTAAAAGATTTTGTTGGACAGTCTGATTTATGGAATGAAAGAGTATACTCTGCTCTTATTTGGAGAGTTGAAAAAGACAGCGATGAATTGTTTGAATTTAGAAAAAAATTAGTTATTTTGGGTTATGTACCATATTATACTGACTGGAATACATTAATTAAAATAAAACCATTACGTGCATTTGATTTCCTCAAAATAGTAATGGAACTTTATAAAAATATTGTAGATAAAGATTCATGTTTACAAGCCCCAAATAATATTAATAGTGCAACAAATTTATTTTATTGGGATAATGAGGATATTGAAGAAATAAAACAACCATCTCAATCCATACTCATACTACTGATTGAATTGATTTTGAATTATCTAAGCAGTATTTTTAACTCAGATTGCGATAGTTTCACTGATGAGTGGCTGATTAATGACAGATATATGAACAATGGCTTTGCTAGTAGTTTTCGTAAAGGTCTAATTGAAATACTTGAAAATTCCGGAAAACAACTTTCTGTACAATCTGAATCTTTATTGCGCGTAATCTTACCTTATATGGATAAAAATAATAAGGTTATCACTCACCTAATTGCAAAATTACTATTAAATTTATCTCTAGAATATGCTGATAAAGTTATTAGTTGGTTATTAGAGTCACCAAATGAACGTTTAACGTGTGGCAATGGATCGGAAGAATCGATCTGGTTACTCCCTAGTGAACTTATCAGTAAGTTTTCGCCATTTTGTTCCGATGAATTATTTAGGAGGTTAGAAGAAAAAATTTATAGCTTTGCACCAACTAAAAAAATCAACGAAACAAAAGAGCAACTTAATTTAAATCTAAAGTGGGAAAATTTCAATTATTGCAGAAAGTTACAGTATTTTCTATTACCGACATTAGATAAGCATCGAATTTCCGTAAAATCAAAACAATTAATAGGCGTTTTAAATCGTGAATTTAGTTCTTATACAAACTCTGATTTTTATGAAAATAATATACCTAAAAGTGTTTTTATAACGTCACCTTTACCTCAATACAATAAACTTTCTAACAACGCATGGAAAGAAATAGTTTTATCATCAAAAATTCATCAAAAATCAGATGGATGTGTTCAAATAACTGATGATTTAGCTTCTGAAGCAAGTATTAGACAATTTAGCTTTAGTTTAACAGAAAGTGTAATAAAAGAACCCGACCGTTTTGCTCAATTTGCACTAACATTACCTCAGAATATTGATCCCCAATATATCAATGCCATATTTGTTGGTTTAGTAGAGAGCAACAACCAACAAAATGACAGTGATGAGAAAGAAACTTGCCCAATATCATTAATTGAACAAGTGATTCTTCATTTTAATAACCCAAAATGTGAATATTCTTTAGTCCAATTAATTGAAAGTAGAGCTGAGCGTTATTCTAAATCTGTAATTAATTTATTAATAAATCTTGCTAAAAATTCTAGCGATCCAGAAGCCGACGAATTTAGTGTTAGGCATGTTAAAGACGAATATTCTATGAATAACATTAATGCCGATTCACTAACAAGTACTATGTTTAATTGTGTTCGAGGCAAAGCATATCTGGCTATCTCAAAAATTTTTTGTTACAACCAAGAGTTTCCTTTACAACACTTAAGCATAATTGACAACGCAATCAATGACATTCATCCCGCAGTTAATATTGCAGCAGTTTCTCTCTTAGCACCACTCCTCAATTATAATGATGATTACGCTCATCAAAAATTTATTGAATTATGTCATAAAGATCTTCGTATGACTTGCGCTAATGGCGCTTATCGATTTTTTAATCAAGGTTTCGAAACAAAATACCAATCACATTATATTGATTTAGTTATAAAAATGCTTACTTCACAAATGGATGAGGTTAAAGAATTAGCTGGAAAACAAATTTATGCTCGCTGGTTTTTTAATGATTTGTTTATAGAACAAAAACAACATCTATTAAAAGATACTATTTTAAAAAAAGGGTGTGCATCCATGTTGTGTCATTTATTACGGCAAGATAATTATAATGATAAGATTCATAAAATTGAGAATACTTATCAATTATTATTAAATGATAACGATACAAATATCTTAAAAGAAGTTGGTCGTTGCATAAATGATGAAAACTATTGGAAAAAACCAAACAGTAATAAACTATTTGAGCTATTTATCACATCAAAAGCAGCAATCTATTGTTTTGAATATTTGGTTGATTATTTAAATAAAACACCTAAGAGTTTATTAAGTTTTGGGCAACCTATATTCAAATTACTCGAAAATATAATGCTCCATTATGATAAAACAGACCTTTATCGTAATGAAAGGCTTTTGGTTGATTTGCTAAAAAGGCTATATGATGAAGTGGTAGAAGATGAAAATGGCACTGCTATTAATACCTGGCTCGATATTTGGGATAGTTTATTAAAATCAGATAAACTTTCAGTAAATACTGCTATGGATCAATTTAATACAGGTTTACTCAATTAAGAAGATTTTAATTCTATAAACATAATATTGCTACAATATTTTAAATTATCACAAAGATTTTTTTACTAAAGTCAGATAATTTTGTAAAAATTATTCAGGAGTCAATGCCATTTCAAATGGCATTGATAAATGATATTCAATATAAAATGCATATGACATTAATCAAAATCTCAATAAGCGATTTTTTCCTAAACTATTTTCTGTTGTTTGAATCACGTTATCCGTTGGTATTGTTTGCTTTTTGGTTATGTTTCATCTTCCCTTATTACTATTGGTAATTGATAGTGTGTATTGTTCATTAGCTGGCATAGATAGGCTGTTTGTAGAATATGTTTGATTTCTATCGGTTGGTTTTGTGCTAATTTGTTTAGGGTGTGGCTTAACGTAGTTAAGCCAAGTGTATCGCATTGGTATTGTAATTGGTTTATTTTTTGTTTATCTGCGTTAGATAAGATCAATCGCCCAGAACTGGTGATTGCTTCAAGTAATGCCAGTGTAGGTTTGATGATATATGTCGCAATAGGATCTTGTTGGTAATTGATTTGCGTCATCTGTTTTTTTAATACCGGTTCTTTGGATGCTTCAAAGGCTTTATAATTTTTTCCTTTTGGATATAACCATTCATAATCAAAATCCAAATTGGCGATGTTGATTTGGTCGGTTTTCGACTCTTTATAAATGATTGCAAAAGGTTCAAGATCTAAATTACTGTCATTTTTTATGCATTTTACCAATACTGTCAATGGTTGATGAGCCGTTCTTAGCAAGAGGTTTAGCGTATCAATGCGCTGTGAATAATTTCCATCCCAAAAAAGTCGTAATAAAAGATCATTATTTTTATTGTCTTTTATACACCAAATTAAACTTTGTTTAATTTCATCTAATACCGGTTTTTGGGTATTGGTAATATGAATAGCGATGACCTGATCAAACAAGCCGTCACTAACATCACTATTTTCTAGATAACGACTCAGTTCTTTCCAGTTTCGAAAACCATTAAAGGCTCGAAATTCTTGATAATCCAGATCAGTCCATCCTATCGATTTTATCACCACACTCGCTCCAGTACTTGATAAGTTATTGCCTTCAGCAAGAAGAGGATTATTCAGTGAGAATCGTTTTCTCATCAATATATTTGGCATTGATTGCCATAATGAAATACGATGCCATATAGAATATTGATTAAAATTAATGTCAGCCTTATTGGATCTGGCTAGCGTTGTTTGGTAATACTGATTATCGTTAGGGTTCCAAAAGTAAAAAGTGGCACCTTGTGCACCGGTTTTACTTTCCCACCAATAAGCACCTAATGGCAATAAATCTAACGTTTGCTGGTTGGTCTGGTATTGGCGTTTTTGTTTTCCTCGTAAATTGGCAAGTTGTTCACCTTCGCTATTTAATATTGTTTGCAAATGAACGGTTAAGCGAGCTAAAAGTAAGATGATATCTTGCTCTTCAATAGCGAAATGCCGATTAACTTGCATCTCAACTAATTGGCACAATTGCCTAAGCATGGCAGCCAACATTGGTAAACCTTGTGCTCGGGCTGACATATTAAGTAATTGTAATTGGTTAGCTTGGCTGGCACTTACATGCGACAAGCCATGCTCTATTAACGTGTTGATTTGATTTTGTATCTGTTTTATCAAGATAATTTCATCATCACAAAGCTGATCTTGCTGATTATTTTGCTGATGTTCTGAAATAATCTGTTCAGGCCATTGCCAGCTTTTTTGATTTTGTTGGAATAGATAAGCAATAACGGCTAAATGTACGGCCTGTTTTTGCTTATCGGGTAATTCTGAAATGATGCCAGCAAAGCCCGTACCCGCTGTGTAAATAACTGGGGTGGTACTTTGTGGAACTTGAATACGAAGTTGAACTCCCTGAGTTTGCACTGTTACCGCATCGCTTTGTAACCAATCAAACAGTAATTGATAAGCCAGTCGTATATTGGCTTTGCCCACTGTTTTAAATAACTGGCTACTCTCAATTGCTAATAGCTCGGCTAAAGGATCACTATGTGATTTAGAGGATTCAAGTGGTTGATTAAGTGTGTCACAATTTGGGGTAACTTTGGATTCATCGATAAGTGGATTTTCGTGTAACCATAACACAGAAGCTATTATGTGTTTACAATGATCACTAGCTGGACAGCTACACTTTGCCGCTTGAATACCTTGTGGTGTCAGTTTGACTTGTTGGTTATCAACCTCAAATATCAAATGTGATTGATTGTGTTCGATTAATTTAACTTTATTAGCTTCAATATCTTTGAGTGCACGTCGAATGACGCCAACATTAGCATAGACAGCCAAAGCATCTTGATCGTAATTTAAGTAGATTTGAGACCAACTCATTTCATCACCTCTGCAAGCCAAGTAGCAAAATGTTCGGGTGTTAAAGCCGCAATTTCCATTCCCCGATTGGCGAGTTCTTGGGCTACTTGCAGATCATAAACGGGGGTTGCCAAGTAATCTAATGCAGCTAAACCCAGCATTTTAACTCGATTAGCATTAAGGCGTGCAACAGTTGTATAAAGGTTAGTTAAATTCACCCCCTCACAAAAATCACTGACCACAACCATGACAGTACGACTTGGATTTATTATTTTTTGTTCCGCATAATTTAGTGCATAACCAATATTAGTACCACCACCGAGTTGTACTGTCATGAGTATTTCGACTGGATCGCTCGCTAAATGAGTTAAATCCACCACTTGAGTATCAAAAACCAATAAATGTAAACGAACAGCCGGCAACTGTGTAATGATACTGGCACACACCGCCGAGTAGAAAATAGAGCTATCCATTGAACCGCTTTGGTCAACACATAAAATGATATCCCAAGGAAGTTGACGAGCAGCGCGAGAGTTAAAAATGGCCTTTTCAATTATGATGCGTTGTTTATCATGATCAAAATGTTTTAAATTAGCTTTAATGGTTGCTCGCCAATCAAAATTTTGGTTATTTTTAATTAATGAGCGTCTAAATCGATTTTTTTTGCCTGTCATGGCATTAATAAAATTCGTCTGGATTTTTCGTAAAATTTCATCCACCACTTTTTTGATAAGTGCTTTTACCTCATCTTGAACACTGTTACTGAGCTTACCTCGTAAGCTGATTAACAGTCGTACAGAATTGAAGTTAGGTTGTAACTCTTTTACGGCATTAGGATCGTTTAAGATACCTTCAAGATGATATCGTTCAATAGCTTGGTTTTGCATTCGTTCAAAAGTACTTTTAGGAAATAATTTGCGGGATTGTCGCAACCAATTTACTGTATTATAGACAGAACTCTCTTTTCCGCCAGATTTTGAGCTTGATTGGTTTTTGTCTTCCATTAATAAGCCCCGAGAACGATATTCATGTTGATAAAGGTAATCTAAAGCTTGATCAATTTGCTTATCGTATATGCCTAAATTATTATTGCTGTTTAGATGTTCATCGGCGTATTGACCTAATATCAAACGCCAACGCTTGACTTGCTCGTCTGTTTTGCTGTTTTTAGTTTGTTTATCGTTAATCATGCCAATGCCTACTGTTTGAACCAATCGGTAAGATGTTGCTGTTTTATTTTTTCCGTAATAAACAATTCCAGCAAGAGCGCTTTTTGTAGCTGATTTTCACTAAATTGATGCTGTTGAAAATGCAAATCAGCATCAGCAATCTGATATTTTTTAGCAATTTTTTCGGCTAACGAAGCCGTTTGTTTAGGATTTAATTGAGAAAAGGCATAACGTAAATCAGGTAAAATTTCGATAAATTGCTCAGGTGACCAATCAATCAGTAATTGATCTAAACTCTCCAATAAAATGGATGAATGTATTACTAATTCAGGTGTACATTGCATGATGCCAATAAAATAGCTAATTGCTTGTTCATTTTTAGTACCTAAACTGAAGTTAATTTTTATATTATCTTCCAATTGTTGTTGGCTTAAATAGGAATCTAAATAACTCATACTATCGATAGCACCACGAATCAAAGGTGCCTGAGTTAACTCTGGTTGCAAACGGGACAAATTATGGTAAAAATCCTGTTTAAGTTGGTTAACATCAAGCTCATCGGGCAGATAATTTAATAAATCTCTAAATGAAAGTAATACTTTTAAATTTTGCTGTTGCTGTTCATTTTCATGTTGTTTAAGTTTATTTAACAAGAAAAAACTCTGTTTAACAATTTTAGTTAATAACGTAAGTAAAGTGGATGTGGCTTTAAGTTGTAAAAAAGTTTGACCTTGCCATAAGTAAACCATACGGTGTCCACAATGGATGAGTGAACTCAATTCACCATCACTTTCAATAAAATCTGCAAAATTATCAACTAAATGGTTAAAATAATCATCTAACCCCATTAAAGCGGCATGGGTTAACTGCTCAACGGCTGAAAGACTTACCGACCCAGTGTTATTGTGTATAAATAGTTTGGCATCCAATTGCAGTTTATTTATAGCAATTTGTTCCAGCTTAGTCCCCTGCTGAGATAATTCAATCAATCTTGCTTCAACCATTGGTGTCCAAGCATAACGCCAATCTTCAAACATTACATTTAAACGTTGGCCATGAATGTAATCCGGACCATCAAGTCGATTAGCAAAACCAACATTTAAAAAGGTCATCAAGTGCAAAAAACGGCTCCGTTGTCGATGATTAGGCTTGCGATAAATATCAATATGAGTAAG
The DNA here is from genome assembly GCF_016101285.1 of Gilliamella sp. W8136. Lineage (NCBI taxonomy): Bacteria > Pseudomonadati > Pseudomonadota > Gammaproteobacteria > Orbales > Orbaceae > Gilliamella > Gilliamella sp. W8136. The sequence continues at coordinate 58,571 of NZ_JACFQU010000003.1, read as the reverse complement.
TTTTGGGTTGGTATCATCCAATTTGAAACGATATTTTTTTAAAGTTGAATAGACGTCATTAACCAGTGGTGGCTGTGACGTACCAGTCGGCACTTCGCCCAGTAGATTGCCTGATAAGCAACTTTGCACTGACAACCAAAACTCACTATGCGTAGTGTCAATGCTCTCTTTAATAAAGCAAGATTGAATAGCATCGAATAAATCATATCGCCCTGCTCCAACATGTCCACGCAAATCCGCAAGTAATGTGGCTTGTTCAATGGCTGATTTTAAAGGAACAAATCCAGTTGAACTATTATAATTTGGTTGTTGGCGTAATTTATCGGCAATTTCAGACAGTAAAGCTAAGGTTAGCCGTTGGCGATATTCTCGCCCTGATTGATCTTTATTAGTCGCTTTATCATAATGCAATATCGATTGCCAAGCTGCTTGATAATACGCGGGTGATGGCATACCCGAAGCATAACCATTTAACGCATCAAGACGATCAAAGCTATAACGAATTAGCCATGTTTGATCGTTCGCACTATTTTTTTGTTGGCGGTTAAACTGTATAACATCTGATCTTTTAGGTAATACAAGCTGATTTTGCCATAATCCCTCTATTAACGCTAAAGTATGAAATCCCCCTGTTACTACGACAATTTTGGCTTGTGGTTTGGATTTTTTTAGCTGACCAATAGCGGTTAACATATACTGTTCGCGCTGGACTGATCCTTCCGCAATTAGCGACTCTTGTGTGTAATCAAGCCTTGACATGGCACACCAAACAAACGTATCAACAAAAAACGTCTGCCAATCAGCGATTTCATCATAATCTTTTAATTCAAATAGATGCTCCCAAACTTCATCATGATCTCGGCAGTGCAGTTTTTGCATTAAACGTTGTATATATTGGCTGTGTTTAAGATAAGTTTCAGAAAGTAGAGAACGATTATAATCCGAATCATAATCAATACTTTGATCCGTTTGTAAACTCCAAGGCAAATCAATAAATTGTATATCAGCCTGTTGCTTTTTTGCCATTTGCATTGCCAACCACTCCGGTGAGTAATGACAAAATGGATAAAATGCTGAATAGGTAATTGATTTAGGTGTTATATCGTCGGTATCATCAGTATCATCTTCCGTTTCTGGCTCGGAACTTGTTATTAGTTGATCAATGTTTTTTTTGGTTTGACATAGTACGGCGATAGGTGGCTTTGTGTCACTATGTAATAATTGCGCCATAATAGCCTCAAAGCTAGATGGCGCTTCTATCAATATATGTGTTGGCTGAACTTCCTTTATCAACTGTTTTAATGCATAGCTGCATGCGGGACTATGATGGCGCACTGGCGCAAAATAGATCTGCTCTTGCTGTAGCGCTTTTAGGCTTTCTACCGCTTTTGATAACCGTTCTGGTAATAGTGAATGGCTGATTGTCATAGCGATTTGTTATTTCCAAAAAGTTTTTGATACTTGATAAAAACTACGCCAAATATCGGATTTTTTAGCACGTTCACGTACCACATTATCCATATAAAACTGGATTCTTTTAATATCATCCGCATTGTCTTTCAAAACAACGCCAATCAGTTGTTTGGCAATTTGTTCACCTGTCAATGTTCCATCACCAAGATAATGGGCATCTAACGCAGATGCATAGGCAATGTTCACTGCCTCGGCCGTTGACATAACTGCATCGGGTGTTTTTAATTTAGCACCCTCTGTGGTTTGACCTTGTCTGAGTTCTTGAAAGGTAGTTACCAACAATTCAATGACATCAATAGGGATAACGATTTGTGAAGTTAATTCGCCTAACTCTTGATTAAGCTGGCGTTGTATTAATTCAATTTCAAAACTTTTATCAGCAATAGGATTAACGGTTTCGAAGTTAAAACGACGCTTCAATGCCGCAGACATTTCATGCACACCACGATCTTGTAAGTTTGCTGTACCAATAATATTAAATCCAGGTTTAGCTTTAATAACGCTGTTAGACCCCATTTCGGGAATCATCATTTGTTTTTCGGACATAATCGATACCAGCATATCTTGAATTTCAGGTTGGCATCGGGTTATCTCTTCAAAGCGGACTATTTTTCCTTGTAACATACCTTGATAGATAGGTGAGCCAATTAATGCCCGTTCAGTTGGTCCTTCGGCAAGCAGTAAAGCATAATTCCATGAATAACGAATATGATCTTCGCTGGTACCTGCTGTCCCTTGAATGGTCAAATTCGAATCACCACTTATTGCTGCTGCCAGTAATTCAGATAACATGGATTTTGCTGTGCCGGGTTGCCCCACGAGCATTAAACCTTGTTTTCCTAATAGTGATACAATTGCACGATCAACTAACGGGTCGTCACCAAAAAATTTACGGCTAATGCCTAATGTGTCGTTACCTAAAATAAATTGGCGAACGGATTTTGGTGATAATAGCCAACCTTGGGGTTTATTATTGTCATTATCGGCTTTGCTTAACGTTGCCAATTCTTGGCTATAACGCTCTTCTGCAGTGAATCGTATTACTTGTTTCTGATTTACCATCTTTTTCATCCTTTCAATCTAAATCAAATTCGCTTGATACGTTGGCAACCACCATATAATCAACAAAACGCTCGGCTAATAACCCAAGCGAGATGTCATTAGTATCGATTTTTGCTGTTATCATTACTTTGAGCAACAATATCAGGCATACTAAACAGTCTATAAATCCGTTTATCATATTTATTCGTTTTTGATAATACCTTTAGATCATCAAGAACCATGGCATCTTTGTCATATAAAATTTAATGACAAATCCATTCAGGTATTAACTGTTCTAAATCATGTAAACCCGCATTGCAATCAAGAAAAACATGATCCCGCAACTTCTAGTCATGTATCCCATATCACTTTATTTTGCCAATTAGGGTCAAAACCATTGGATGCGTCGGCTACTGCTATATAGTTAGCATAACCTTCGGCTAATAACACTTTGGGTAGTTTATCAAGCGCGATTGCGCTATCTTTGAAACCTTTTTTATTACTGAAATAAAGGGTATAGAGTACTGCTGGAATATTCTCTTCAGGTAGCATGTTGCCACTGAATTCAATATTGATAAAGATATTGAGACTGTCAAAGTATTTATAGTAACTATAAAAACATCCGCCATCTTCAGCATTATCACGCTCGTAACCCAATTTCTTTAAAACATCACGTAAGGTAAAACTATCGGTTAACCAACCTAAACGGTCATCAATAATACCATTTTTAAATTTACTCATATCGGGTAATGAAGTACTAAACTGATCAAACAATGTATTTACTTTGTATTCTTTAAGATACGCTTGCCATTGTGCGGTATCATCACTTGAGAGTAAAGCTGAATGAGCAACGGTAATAAATTGATTTTCATAGAGTAAAACTTCTGCACCATATTCATTTGTCGTAAAGTAGCCTTTTTCATTAGACCTAAAACCATTGATGATCTGACCATTTTTATCTAATTGTAACCAAACTAAATCTTGAATTAATCGACTTACCAGTGGATGATGTTGTAAATATTTTTGCCAATCCTTCACTCGCCATCGACGCTTGGTACACATGGCTTGGTAAAAACGGTTAATTAAGAGTGACACCGCTACATTTTCTTCAATACCACAGGTTAACGCTAATATTCCTTTTGCTTTAATGGCTGAGCCAAGATAGGTTGTTAATGTTTCATTTTTAATTTCTTCAAAAACCTGCTCATAAGTTATATCTTTATAGTCAGAATAAAATTCTGGATAACGCTGATAACTTAAAATACGTTGTTGCAATCGTTTATCAGCCTCTGAACTGGCTTTGGCTTCCGCCTCTTCCAGTGTTGGCGTTCGGGTATCTTGATTAATGAAACTGTGTAAAATAAATTCGCCTAATTGCTGCTGACTTTGGGTGCTTAACAAGCGATTATAGATCGTTAACAGCGGATTAATCGGATCTTTTAATTTGAACGCTAAACAGATCCACCACTCAATAATTTGTGAATCAACTTTATCACCATTTTGCCAAGTTAACGTTGGTATTAAGTTAAAATCAAACCAATCAAGCCCGGTGGGTATTTTACCTTTTAAGCCTTGTTGGGCATCCGCCAATAACTTTTTCGGGGTTAAGTGCTGACTAATGTCTTCACCCATTTTTTCCAATGCAACCAATATCGCCGCTTGTACTGTTTCGCATTTTTCTTTTTTTAGCACAGCATTTAATGCATTAATTGAGCTTTTTTGTCCTAACTCGGCCAACCAATTAGCTGCGGCAATACGTACCTTTTGTTTCGGAGAAGATAAAGCTTGTTCAACTTGAATATGTATATTGGGGATCGGTTTTAAAGCATCTTGCGCTGCATATCGTACTTGATTATCTATATCGGGGATCAGTCTTAAGATAAAATATGGTTGCTCTTGTGTATATTTACTTTCGTTTAAAGCTAATTCAAACAGGTAAGCGACATATTTCGCTGGAATCGTTGGAAACATCTGTAATATTTTTATGGGATAAGCTTTATTAATAAAATAAGCTGTTTGTTGAGGAGCCAAACCCAATGCTTCATCAATTAAAAATTCATTTTCAGCAAAAAAAGCCCATAATTTATAGGGTTCATTCTCATAAATGTTATAAAAATAATCACTAGATAAAAACACCCAAGCGATTTTGTAATTAACATCAGGAATATTATTAATTTTTAACAACACATCAGCTACTTGTCTAAGATCGAAATTTTTAACAATGTCATATTTTGTATATACATTTTGAAAATAGTAATAATCATGTCTATCTTCAATTAAGAGTGTCATTCGAAATAAGTGGTATAAAGAAAATTCAGGTAAATTTGATAGTCGATCTTTAGTAGCTAAAAAACTAAAATCAATTTTCTTATCAAGTTTTTTGAATAATGTTGAGTAGTCGATTTTACCATTCAAATAATCAAAGATAATATCCAGAGACTTTGATGTCACTGTTTGCAACAATTTATAACGTTTTTTTTCATAATCCCATGATGTATTATTTTCTCTGTTTTCCGCTAGCTCATTTTCCATCAATTTTTTACATTCGATAAGATGTTCGTTAAAATTCTGCTGTAAAATATTACGAGCTGTGATTGGCAATGGCGTGTCAACAAGTGGTTCAAAATCGGGAATAATTAAATTAGCTTGCTGTTTAACTGTATTGCTAGTTTCTAATTTCAATAAAGCAATTTTAATAGTAGCAATAACTGTTTTATTAGTTTCGTTAGCTAAAGCTTGCTCTAAAATTGTCGGTTCAAGAATGATTCGAGAGAGCAATATTGTGGCATTTGCACGCTCTTTAGTCGTTCCTGAAGTTAAAAAGTGTTGTAATTGGGGTTGAATCAGTTCATGTGGTAAATTAAATAGCATTTCTGTGGCTAATTGGCTAACCTGCTTGAAAGAATTTAACGCCTGCATGGCAATAAAATCAACCAATTGCAACTGAAGCTTTGGATATCGTTGAATGTATCTAAGTTGTTCTATCTGCCCTAAAGGCGCTAAACCCAGTGAGGGGAGTTGTTTAAATAATTCAATGCGTTCTTGAATATAAGTCAATAACCCATCCAACTGCGTAAAATATCCGAAGAATCGATAACGTTCAACCGCAATAAAAGTAATATATTTACGATCAAAAATCGCGAACAGCAACTTATCGCCTAATCCTTCTTGTTCAATTTCAAGTAATTGATGTAATTTGTGGACTGACCAACTTTTGCGCAAATAAATTCCGTTTATACAATATTCTTCATAATATGGTGGTAACTGAGTAATCAGTCCATCATATAACAGATAGATAAACCATGATGGAGTTTGCTTACTTATATGTTTAATAAAATCTAAATGGTCACATAAAATGGCTAAAACCCGGGCAAATCGAATGATTTGCTCTGGTGTATAAACATCCATCCAAAAATTATAAAAATCAATACGGGCTTTTTTCGACGGATGAGTTTTTGGTTCAAATTCATCCCATGTACTATAATAATCAGAAGGTCTTCTCAATAAGTCATAAATGTCATTAGCATTATCGGGCATTTGGCATAATTTATCAAAATCGTCTAACACATCAAGTTCATCACCATGCAAGATATATTGCGTTATCCGTTCTGGTAAAGACTTGTCTAATTCACTTAATGGGTTAAAGATAGTAATGAGTAGTCCATCACATAACAGATAGATAAACCATGAGGGGATTTGCTTATCTATATGTTTAATAAAACCTAAATGCTTACATAAAATGGCAAAAAACCGGTCAAATCGAATGATTTGTTCTGGTGTATAAACATCCGTCAAAAGCTTATAAAAATCAATACAGCCTTGTGTCGACGCATGAGTCTTTAATTCACATTTATCCCATGAATCATGATAACCATAAAGGCTTCTCAATAATTGATAAATTTCATTAGCATTATCGGGTATTTGGCATAATTTATCAAAATCGGTCAACACATCAAGTTCATCTCCATACAAGATATATTGTGTGATCCTTTTTGGGAAAGATTCGTCAAAGTTACTTAATCGGCCAAAGATAGTGCTAATTAAGTGTCTAGATTTATGTGGACTTGTTGATAATTGTTCAGTTGTTTTCATATTCCTTTGTTTTCTCATTAAGATTCAAATCTTAAGTATCCATTTATAATTTCAGGATATTTATAACTTTTAATCGCTATTCATTCCAATCTAATGTCGCCATTTAAATAAACATAAAACTATTTAAATTAATACACATCAATTTTTAATGTTTGATAAGTTTATTGGACGTTATCAAATAATGGCTACGAGCTGGAATTTTATATTCCTTATTATGTTTAGTTTTATTCAATAAATTTATTTTTTACTTTATTGTTTTGCATAATATTTTTACGCGATCCATTTCTGTTATCTACTTAAAACTAAAATGTTTAACATCGAAAATGGTAAATAAGTATTACTACTTTTAGTAGCAATACTTTTGTACACTAATCTCGACAATCATATAACCCATAACCAAATCAAGAATGATGTGTTTCATCAGATTTTGACCATGTTTTACCATATTAATTTATCTTTCCAATTAGGATCAAAACCACTACTAGCATTTGCAACAGCCCTATAATTAGCATAACCTTCGGCTAATAACACTTTGGGTAGTTTATCAAGCGCAATTGCACTATCTTTGAAACCTTTTTTATTACTGAAATAAAGGTTATAAAGCACTGCTGGAATATTCTCTTCAGGTAGCATGTTGCCACTGAATTCAATATTGATATAGATATTGAGACTGTCAAAGTATTTATAGTAACCATAAAAATATCCGCCATCTTCAGTATTATCACGCTCGTAACCCAGTTTCTTTAAAACATCACGTAAGGTAAAACTATCCGTTAACCAGCCTAAACGGTCATCAATAATACCATCTTTAAATTTGCTCATATCGGATAATAGAGCACCAAACTGCTCAAACAATGGATTTACTTTGTAATCTTTAAGATGCGCTTGCCATTTTGCTGTATCATCACTTGATATTAACGCTGAATGGGCAACAGTAATAAAATGATTTTGATCAAGTAAGATTTCGTCATCTTGATTGGTTATTAAGCTGCCATCCTCAGTTGGTCTAAAACTATTGACGATCTGACCATTATTGTCTAATTCCAACCACACTAAACGTTGAATCAATCGTCCTACAATCGGATGTGGTTGCAGATATTTTTGCCAATCTTCCACTCGCCATTGACGCTCGGCACACATGGCTTCGTAAAAACGGCTTATTTGCATAGTGAGCAATTGGCTAAGCTCTTTTTTACTGTTGCTGAACTGTTTTTTGGCCTCTTTAACGAGTTCAGGATTTTCACTTTTACGTGCTTCTGGTAATGCTTTGATCTTTTCTCCATCAGCATTTTTTAATTGCCACTTAAATTTATCATCTAAACTAGCAGTAAAGGTACGCTCACCGTAATCAAGAATTAACAAACCATTATCATCTAACCCTGCGGTCGATATGGTGCGATCGTCCAGTTCATCTGTTGTCCATCCTGAGCGCTCGGCAATACTTTCTACCAAGTGTCTGGCTTTTTCTTGAATGGATGCCGTACGATAGCGACGTGCTAATGATAATAATAGTTGAATGATCATCGGATCATCACTGTTTGCCAGTGGTTCAAGCATCGCTTCAATTTGTGCACGACGTTGATAATGATTTTTCATAAAACTACTTAAAAGTGACACAGCAATTTGGCCTTCAATACCACAAGTTAAAGCTAACATACCTTTTGCTTTAATGGCTGAGCCAAGATAAATTGCTAATGTCTCTTTTTTGATTTCGTCAAAAACTTGCTCATAAGTAATATTGTTATAGTGAGGATAAAGATTCGGATAACGTTTATAATATCCAATATATTGTTGCAATCGCATATTAGCTTCTAAACCGGCTTTGGCTTCTGCTTCTTCTAGTGATGGACTTAGCGTATCTTGCTTAATGAAACTTTGTAAAATAAACTCGCCTAATTGTTGCTGACTTTGAGGGCTTAACAATTGATTATAAAGAGTTAACAACGGATTAGCCGGATCGTTTAATTTGACCGCTAAACAGATCCACCACTGAATAATTTGTGAATCAACTTTATCACCATTTTGCCAAGTCAAAGATGGAATTAAGTTAAAATCAAACCAATCTAGTTCGGTTGGCATTTTACCTTTTACCCCTTTTTGGGCATCAGCCAATAATTTTTTTGCAGTTAAGTGCTGACTAATATCTTCACCCATTTTTTCCAGCGCCACCAATATTGCCGCTTGTACCGTTTCGCGTTTCTCTTTTTTTAGCGCAGCATTTAGTGCTTTAATCGAGCTTGTTTGTCCTAACTCAGCTAACCAATTAGCTGCAGCAATACGCACCTCTTGTTTTGAAGAAGATAAGGCTTGTTCAACTTGATTATGTATATTAGGTATCTGTCTTAAGGCATGTTGTGCTGCGTAACGTACCGGTTTACTTCCACCTAAAGCTAATTCAATTAGGTAAGCAACATATTTAGCTGGAATGGTTGGAAAAAGTTGTAATATTTTTATGACACTCTCTAGACGACTAAGGATTTGTAGAGGAGCAAAACCCAAAGCTTGATCAATTAAATATATATTTTCAGCAAAAAAAGCCCATAATTTATAGGGTTCATTTTCATAAATATCATGATAAAAATCACTGGTTAAAAACTCCAGAGCAATTTCATACTCAACCTGTGGATAGTTGAGTTTTACCATGACATCCGCTATCTGTCTTAAATCGAAGTTTTTAACAATTTCATAATAATTATATATATATCTAAAAGGATAATTACTATTTAGACCGCTCAGTAACTGAGTCATGCGAAGTAAGTGAAATAAAGAAAATTCAGGTAAATTTGCTAGTCGATTTTTGGTAATTAAAAAGTCAAAATCAATATTCTTATCAAATTCTTTCAATAATGCTGAACGATCAATTTTACCATTCAAATATTCAAAGATCTTATCCAGAGACTTTGATGTCACCGTTTGCAACGGTTTATAACGGTCTAGATAATAGGTTGATCGTCTTTTATATTTTTGGTTTTTCTCTTGCTCATCTTCCATCAATGTTTTACGTTCAATAAGGAACTCGTCAAAATTTTGCTGTATAACATCTCGAGCAATTATGGGCAATGGCGTGTCAACAAGTGGTTCATAATCAGGAATAACTAACTCAGCTTGCTGTTTGGCTGCATTGACGGTTTCTAATCTCGATAAAGCATTTTCAATGGTAGCAATAACTGTTTTATTGGTTTCATTAGCTAAAGCTTGCTCTAAAATTGTCGGTTCAGAAATGATTCGTGAGAGCAATATTACGACATTAGCTCGCTCCTTAGCAGAACTGGAAGTTAAAAAGTGTTGTAATTGAGGTTGAACCAGCTCCACTGGTAAGTTAAATAGTATTTCTGTAGCTAATTGACTTACCTGTTTGGAAGTATTTAAAGTCTGCATGGCAATAAAATCAACCAATTGCAACTGAAATTCTGGATGTCGTTGAATGTAATTAAGTTGTTCTATTTGTCCCAAAGGCGCCAAACCGAGTGAGGGAAGTTGCTTAAATAATTCAATGCGTTCTTGAATATAAGTCAATAACCCATTTAACCGAGTAAAATATTTAAAATCACGCAAAGAACTTTCAAAAATATTTTGACGGTCAAAAATCGCGAACAGTAACTTTTCACCTAATCCTGTCTGTTCAATTTCAAGAAATTGATGTAATTGTTGGATTGACCAATTTTCACGATCATCAATTTTATCTTTATTTTCGCTATAAGAGGGTAAAGTAGTAATCAGTCCATCATATAACAAATACATAATCCAAGAAGGAATTTGTTCGCTTATGCGTTTAATGAGACTTAAATGATCAAATAAAATAGCAGAAATTCGGGCAAATCGAATGATTTGTTCCGGTGTATAGGCATCCGTCCAAAGCTTATAAAAATTAATGCGTGCTTTTTGCAACGGATGAATCTTTTGATAATTATATGAACTATAAAAGGCAGCGGGTCCTCGCAATAATTCATAAATTTTATCAACATTAGCTGACTTTTGACATAGTTTATCAAAATCGGCCAACACATCAATTTCATCACCATGCAAGATATATTGTGTGACCCGTTCTGGTAAAGATTTGTCTAATTCACTTAATGGTTTAAAGATAGTATTGATTAACTGTTTAGATGCATGTGGACTTGTTGATAATTGTTCAGCTGTTTTCATATTTCCTTATTCTCCCATTAAGATTCAAATCTTGGGTATCCATTTGCAATTGCAACATATTTGTAACTTTAATCGCTACTCATTTTAATCCAATTTAGCCATTTAAATAAATATAAAACTATTTAAATCAATACAAATCAATTTTTAAAACTTGATAAGTTTATTGGACGTTATCAAAAAATGGCTACGAGTTCGAATCTTATATTCCTCATTATCTTTAGTTTCATTTAATAAATTTATTTTTTGACTTTATTGCAATGCATTACATATTATTCGTACTCGATCCATTTGTGTTATCTACTTAAAACTAAAATGTTTAACATCGAAAATGATAAATAAGCATTACTATCTTTAGCAGCACTCCATTGATACATTAATTTCGACAATCATATACCTATAACTAAATCAAGAATGATGTGTTTCATCAGATTTTGACCATGTTTTACCATATTAATTTATCTTTCCAATTAGGATCGAAACCACTACAGGCTTTTGCCACCGCCATATAATCAGCATAACCTTCTGCTAATAACACTTTAGGTAGTTTATCGAGCGGAATTGCTCTATCTTTGAACCCCTTTTTATTACTAAAATAAATATAATAGAGTACTGCTGGGATATTTTCTTCAGGTACCATGCTGCCACTGAATTCAATATTGATATAAATATTTAGACTACTAAAGTATTTATGATAACCATAAAAACTTCCGCGAAATTCAATATCGTCACGCCCATAACCTAATTTTGTTAAAACACTACGTAGAGTAAAACTGTCGGTCAACCAGCCTAAACGATCATCAATAACGCTATCATTAAATTTACTTATCTCTGGAAATGCATGACTAAACTGCTCAAACAATGGAGTTATTTTGTAATCTTCAAGATGCGCTTGCCATTGTGCTATATCATCACTTGCTAGTAACGCCGAATGGGCAACAGTTATAAAGTGATTTTGATCAAGTAAGATTTCGTTATCTTGATTCGTTATTAAACGGCCATCCTCAGTTGGTCTAAAACTATTGACGATCTGACCATTATTGTCTAATTCCAACCATACTAAACGTTGAATCAATCGTCCCACAATTGGGTGTGGTTGCAGATATTTTTGCCAGTCTTCTACTCGCCATTGACGCTCGGCACACATGGCTTCGTAGAAACGGCTTATTTGCATAGTGAGCAATTGGCTAAGCTCTTTTTTACTGTTGCTGAACTGTTTTTTTGCTTCTTTGACGAGTTCAGGATTTTCGCTTTTACGTGCTTCTGGCAATGCTTTGATCTTTTCTCCATCAGCATTTTTTAATTGCCATTTAAATTTATCATCCAAACTAGCAATAAAGCTACGCTCACCGTAATCAAGAATTAACAAGCCATTATCATCTAGACCTGCGGTTGATATGGTGCGATCAGTTAGTTCCTCAATAGTCCAGCCTGAACGCTCAGCAATGCTATCTACCAAATATCTGGCCTTTTCTTGAATGGATGCCATGCGATAACGACGTGCTAATGATAATAATAGTTGAATGATCATAGGATCATCACTGTTTGCCAATGGTTCAAGCATTGCTTCAATTTGTGCTCGACGTAGATAATGATTTTTCATAAACGTACGTAAGAGAGATACAGCAACCCGACCTTCAATACCACTAGTTAACGCTAATATCCCTTTGGCTTTAATGGCTGAGCCAAGATAGGTTGCTAATGTCTCTTTTTTGATTTCTTCAAAAACCTGCTCATAAGTAGTATCTTTAAAGATAGAATAAAATTCCGGATCGCGTTGATAATATCCAATATATTGTTGCAACCGTTTATCAGCCTCTAAACCGGCTTTCGCTTCCGCATCTTCTAATGTTGGTTTTCGGGTATCTTGCTTAATGAAACTTTGTAAAATAAATTCGCCTAATTGTTGCTGACTTTGGATGCTTAATAATTGATTATAAATAGTTAACAGCGGATTAGCCGGATCTTTTAATTTGACCGCTAAGTAGATCCACCACTGAATAATTTGTGGATCAACAGCTTTACCATTTTGCCAAGTCAAAGTGGGTATTAAGTTAAAATCAAACCAATCGAAATCGGTTGGTGTTTTACCTTTTAAACCTTTTTGGGCATCAGCCAATAACTTTTTCGGGGTTAAGTGCTGACTAATATCTTCACCAATTTTTTCCAGCGCCACCAATATTGCTGCCTGGACTGTTTCGCGTTTCTCTTTTTTTAGCGCAACATTTAGTGCTTTAATCGAGCTTTTTTGTCCTAACTCGGCCAACCAATTAGCTGCGGTAATACGTACCTCTTGTTTAGTGGACGATAAAGCTTGTTCAATTTGACTATGTATGTTGGGGATCTGTCTTAAAGCATCTTGAGCAACATAACGTAGTTGCTTATTTTCACCTAAAGCTAATTCAAACAGGTAAGCGACATATTTAGCTGGAATCGTTGGAAACAGTTGCAATATTTTTATGGTGCGAACTTTATCTACATGAGCATAATAGTGAGTAATTTGTAAAGGAGCTAAACCCAATCCTTGATCAATTAAAAAGTCATTCTCAGCAAAAAAAGCCCATAATTTATAGGGTTCATTTTCAAAAATATCATGGTAAAGATCATGATAAAAATCACTGGTTAAAAACGGCAAAGCAATTGTAAGTTCAACCTGTGGGTGGAAGTTTATTTTTAACATGACATCAGCAATTTGTCTAAGATCGAAGTTTTTAACAAAGCTAAAGAATTCATCTATTATATTATAATAATAAATATTATCTTTACGATTGACCAATCGTATCATTCGAAATAAATGAAACAAAGAAAATTCAGGTAAATTTGATAGTCGATTTTTAATAAATAAAAAGCGAAAACTAATTTTCTCATCAATTTTTTTGAATAATGCTGAACGATCGATTTTACCATTCAAATATTCAAAGATATGATCCAGAGACTTTGATGTCACCTTTTGCAACGGTTTATAAAGGTCTAAATAATAGGTCGATTCCATTTTATATTTTTGGTTTTTCTCTTGCTCATTTTCCTTCAATATTTTAAGTGCAGTAATAAACTCGTCAAAATTTTGCTGTATAACATATCGAGCAGCTATTGGTAATGGTGTGTCAATAATTGGTTCAAAATCAGGAATAACTAGCTCAGCTTGCTGTTTGGCTGCATTGGCACTTTCTAATCTCGATAAAGCACTTTCAAGGGTAGCAATAACTGTTTTATTGGTTTCGTTAGCTAAAGCTTGTTGTAAAATTGTTGGTTCAGAAATGATTCGAGAAAGCAATATTGTTGCATGAGCACGCTCTTTAGCCGAGCCTGAAATTAAAAAGTATTGTAATGGTGGTTGAACCAGCTCCAATGGTAAATTTAGTAGTATTTTTGTAGCTAATCGACTCACCTGCTTGGAAGTATTTAACGCCTGGATTGTAATAAAATCAGCCAATTGCAACTGAAGTTCTGGATATCGTTGAATGTATTTAAGTTGTTCTACCTGTCCCAAAAGTGCTAAACCAAGTGAGGGAAGTTGCTTAAAGAGTTCAATGCGGTCTTGAATATAACTCAATAATCCATTTAATCGAGTAAAATATTGAAAATTATAATAATAATCGACACTAATATTTTGACGGTCAAAAATCGCGAACAGCAACTTTTCACCTAATCCCGCTTGTTCAATTTCAAGAAATTGATGTAATTGTTGTATTGACCAATTTTCACGATCATCAATTTTATCTTTGTATACAGTATTAGAGGATAACGTAGTAATTAGTCCATCATATAACAAATACATAAACCATGAAGGAATTTGTTCGCTTATATGTTTAATATAACTTAAATGGTCAAATAAAGTAGCTAGGACTTGGGCAAATCGAATTATTTGTTCTGGTGTATAGGCATCCGTCCAAAGCTTATAAAAATCAATACGTGCTTTGACTAACGGATTAAACTTGCGATAATTGTATGAACTGTGAAAGGATGCTGGTCCTTGTAATAACTGACTAATTTTATTAGCATTACCCGAAATTTGACACAATTTATTAAAATCGTCCAACACATCAATTTCTTCACCATGCAAGATATATTGTGTGACCCGTTCTGGTAAAGATTTGTCTAATTCACTTAATGGTTTAAAGATAGTATTGATTAATTGTTCTGGTGATAATTGTTCTATTTCATTCATATTCCTTTATTCTCCATTAAGATTCAAATCTTGGGTATCCATTTGTAATTGGGTATCATAGCGATTGGTTATTTTCAAAAAGTTTTTTATACTTGATAATCACTACACCATATATCGGATTTTTGGACGCACTCATGTACTATATTATCCCTATAAAATTAGATTCTTTTGATATCATCCGCCCTATCTTTCAAAACAACGTTAAACTCCACTTACATTAAACCTTGTTTTCTAATAGTGATAAATTGCACGGTCTACAGACAGATTGTCACAAATAAATTACCACTAATGCCTAATGTTCCCAACCTAACTAAATTGAGGAACTGATTTTAATGAAAAAAACAATCTTAAGGCTTATTATTGTCATTATCGACTTTGCTTTATGTTGCCAGTTCTTAACTATAACGCTCTTATACAGTTAGTTGCGTTACTTGTTTCTTATTTACCATCTTTTTTATCTTTTCAATCTGAATCAAATTTGCTTGAAGCATTAGCGACAGCCATATAATCAGCAAAACTTTCGGCTAATAACACCGGGGGGATGTTGTTAGCATCAATTTTGGGTTTTGTATAGACCCTTTTTTGACGAAAAGAGAGATAATAACGTTCTACTGAAATATTGTCTTGAGAAATATAATTCCCACTAAATTGAATGATGGTATACAAATTTAGGTTACTATAGTATTTACAATAATAATCTAAGCATTCACTATCTTCAATATAATCATGTTTATAACCTCTTTTAGTAAGGACATTGCGAATGGTAAACGCGTCCGTTAACCAACCTGTATAATTATTTACTATACCATCATCAATCCATTGGCTCTTTGGTAAAGGGTTAGCAAATTGGTCAAACAATGGCGTAACTTTATAGTCTTTAAGATGTACTTGCCACTGTTTTGTATGACTGGCTGGTAACAAAACATTATGAGCTAGAGTGATATAGTGATTTTGATTCAAAGTGATCTCTTCATCGTGTAAATTAATCAAACTAC
Source organism: Gilliamella sp. W8136 (assembly GCF_016101285.1). NCBI lineage: Bacteria > Pseudomonadati > Pseudomonadota > Gammaproteobacteria > Orbales > Orbaceae > Gilliamella > Gilliamella sp. W8136. The sequence continues at coordinate 42,659 of NZ_JACFQU010000003.1, read as the reverse complement.
CATCTTCAGTTGGCCTAAAGCTGTTGCAAATCTTACTTTGTTCATCAACCGCTAACCACACTAATCTTTGCACCAACCGACCGACAATTGGATGGGCAAATAGATATTGTTGCCAATTACTTACTTGCCAACGGCGTTGGGTGCACATGGCTTCATACAAGCGTTCGGTTTGTATTGTAACAATTTGTGCGAGTTCTTTTTTATAATGTGAAAACTGTTTTTTCACTTCTTTGATCACTGTTGGATCTTCATCTTTACGCCCTTCTGGTAAGGTTTTTATATTGTTACCTTCCGAATTTTTTAATTGCCATTTAAAGTTATCATCAATACTGGCCGTAAACATTCGTGCGCCGTAATCAAGTATAAGTTTGCCAGAATCATCCAGCCCAGCAGTTAAAACAGTACGTTCAGTAAGATCATCTGTTGTCCATTTTTTCTGCTCAGCAATTTGGTTTACCAAAGATTTTGCTTTTTCTTGAATAGTTTTTTTGGGATTACAGTAAGGAATAGATAACAAAAATTGTATTATGATGAAATCATCATTAACGGCGATCGCTTCTAACATTGCTTCAATTTGCTCTCGTCTAGTGTAATGATTTTTCATATAAGCTTTTATTATCGATACGGCTATATGGCCTTCAATTCCACCCGTTAAAGCCAATAAACCTTTTGATTTAATTGCCGAACCAATTAAACGAGTTTGCACTTCTTTTTTGATTCTTTCAATAACTTGTTGGAGAGTGATATTTTGATATTCAGGGTATAAGTCAGGATGATTTTTATAACTATTTAAATAGGACTGTAGTCGCACTGGTGCGGTTAATTTTGCCTCATTTTCTGCTTCTATTAAGGTTGGGGTTAAGGTATCTTGTTGGATAAAACTTTGTAATATAAATAAACCAAGCTGTTTTTGGCTTTTATCACTTAACAGACTAATATAAATAGTTAATAAAGGATTGGCTGGCTCTTTTAGTTTTACAGCTAACCACATCCACCAAGTAATAATTCTGCGATCAACCTGATCACCATTTTGCCATGTTAAAGCAGGGATAGTATCACTAACTAACCATTCAATACCCGTCGGTTTTTTACTTTTTAAGCCTTTGATTGCATCATCAAGTAATCGAGATGGTGTTAAATATTGGCCAATATTTTCACCTAAACTTTCTAGCGCGGATAATAGTGCTGCTTGTACCGCTTCTTGTTTTTCTTGATTTAAAGCGGTATTTAAAGCAGCAATCGAAGATTTATTGCCCAATATTACCAACAAGTTAGCTGCTAAAATACGCTGTTTAAATTTATTAGAAGTTAATGCTTTTTCAACTTGACGATGTATACAAGGTGATTTACTTAATGCTTGTTGGGCCAATAAGCGAGGTATTTTGGTATCGCCTAATGCTAACTCTAATAAATGAATATTATATTTAGCTGGAAGTTTTGGAAAAAAAGTTAAGATTTTTAGTCCACGCTTTTTATCAAAAGTATAACCACTATTTTGTGGCTCAAGGCTGGGGATTAATCCCAATGCTTCATCAAGATAGATAAGGTTTTCAGCAAAAAAAGGCCAAACACAATTTGCGTCACTCTCTAAGGTTAGATCATAATAATAATTCATCAAATATGCTGCGGCAACAATACGTTTGACATCGGGCATATCGGATATGTTATTTAAAACCTGAGCGACCAAGCGTAAATCGGTATGCAGCAATATTTCATGTTTTAAAAAACTTAAAGCTAAACAAAACGCTTCAATCTTAGTATAAGTAATTTTTTCTGCGCGTAATAAGTGATACAAATTAAATTCAGGAAATGCTTGCAAACGCCCTTTATGTAAAATAATTTCATTAGTTAGCTTATTTTTAATATCAGATTGCGTTAATTCCCCCTTAGCGTTTAGATAATTAAAAATCGTATCTAAATCATTGTCAGTGAAAGTAGTTAATTGCTCGTAACGTTCCTGCTCATTCGTATATCGGCAATGATATCTTTGATTATCGAGTTTTTCTTGTTGTGCTCTATTTTGCGATTGTATTAACAATTCTTGATAATTTTGTTTCAATATATCGCGCGCTTTCACAGGTAAATCAATTTCAGTAATTGGCATAAAAGGAGGAATGATAAATTCATCCTCTTGCTGCCTAACTAACTTATCATCGTTAACGGAAAATAAAGCACTTTCGATACTTTTAATTACTATTTTATTCGTTTCTTCAGTTAGTATTTTTTCTAATATTACTTTATCAACAGACAATTTAACTAATAGCGCAATTTTTTGACAACGTTGCTTTGGTGTACCTTGTGCGAATGAAGCAATTAAATGATTTTGCGCACTTTCTGTAGAAACACTAAACAATAGCGTTGTCGCTAACTCTCTTATTTTTTTGATGCTACTGGTGGATTGTTTGACTAACAAATCCACTACTTGTTCTTTAAGTTCGGTATGACTGGCAATATATTGCAATTGTTGCAATTGACCAATTGTGGATAATTCTTGATCTGGTAAAGATTTAAACCATTCTAAGTTTTCAGTTATATATAATTTCAACCCTCTAATCGCAAAAACAGTATTAAAATAACGATTGTAATATTTTGGTACTTGTTGTCGATCAAAAAGAGCAAACATAAGTTGGTTTCCCAACCCTGTCTGCTCAATTTCGAGTAATTGATGTAATTGCTCAATGGACCAATTATCACGCTCAGCGATATTTTGCTCAGCATTGAAATTACGCCCTAAAAAAGTAGTGACCAAACCGTCAATAAACAGATATAAAAACCACAAAGGCAGTTTTGGAGTGATAACATTAATATTTATTTTCTCATAATAAACTTGTCCTTGAGGCAGGTCCGGAATATCAGTTGCTGCTAAAATTTTACCAAACCTGATGATCTGTTCAGGTGAATATTGACTCGTCCATAATTGATAAAATTTAGCTCGTACTTTTTGCAGTGGTTCATTACTTTCATCAGAAAAACCAACAAAACCTGGCATACCAAGCAATCTATAAATCTGTTTATATTTATTCGTTTTTGATAATACTTTTAGATCATCAAGAACCATGTCATCTTTGCCATATAAAATATAATGACAAATCCGTTCAGGCATTGACTGTTCTAATTTATTTAGACCTGAGAAGCAATCAAAAATAACCTGTTCCATCAAGTTTTGTTTATGTTTTACCATATTAATTTATCTTTCCAATTAGGATCAAAACCACTACAGGCGTTTGCCACCGCCATATAATTAGCATAACCTTCGGCTAATAACACCTTAGGTAGTTTATTGAGTGCAATTGCTCTATCTTTGAATCCCTTTTTATTACTGAAATAAAGGTTATAAAGTACTGCTGGAATATTTTCTTCGGGTAGCATACTGCCACTGAATTCAATATTGATATAAATACCTAAACTGCCAAAGTATTTATGATAACCATAAAAACATCCGCTATCTTCAGTAGTATCACGCTCATAACTCAATTTGGTTAAAATACCACGAATGGTAAAACTGTCGGTTAACCAGCCTAAACAGTCATCAATAACGCCATCGTTAAATTTGCTTATCTCTGGAAATGCATGACTAAACTGCTCAAACAATAGGGTTATTTTGTAATCTTTAAGATGCGCTTGCCATTGGGCTATATCATCACTTGCTAGTAACGCCGAATGGGCAACAGTTATAAAGTGATTTTGATCAAGTAAGATTTCGTCATCTTGATTGGTTATTAAGCTACCATCTTCAGTTGGCCTGAAACTATTGACAATCTGACCGTTATTATCCAATTGTAACCAAACTAAACGTTGAATAAATCGTCCCACAATCGGGTGTGGTTGCAGATATTTTTGCCAATCTTTCACTCGCCATTGACGCTCGGCACACATGGCTTCGTAAAAACGGCTAATTTGCATAGTGAGCAATTGATTAAGCTCTTTTTTACTATTGCTGAACTGTTTTTTTGCCTCTTTGACGAGTTCAGGATTTTCACTTTTACGTGCTTCAGGTAATGCTTTGATCTTTTCTCCATTAGCATTTTTCAATTGCCATTTAAATTGTTCATCTAAACTAGCAGTAAAGGTACGCTCACCATAATCAAGAATTAACAAGCCATTATCATCTAACCCTGCCGTCGATATGGTGCGGTCTGCCAGTTCTTCTGTACTCCAGCCTGAACGTTCAGCAATACTTTCTACCAAGTATTTAGCCTTTTCTTGAATGGATGCCGTACGATAGCGACGAGCTAATGACAATAATAGTTGAATAATCATAGGATCATCACTGTTTGCCAGTGGTTCAAGCATCTCTTCAATTTGTGCTCGACGTTGATAATGATTTTTCATAAAACTGCGTAAGAGAGACACTGCAATAGAGCCTTCAATACCACAGGTTAATGCTAATACTCCTTTTGATTTAATGGCTGAGCCAAGATAGATTGCTAATGTTTCATTTTTGATTTCTTCAAAAACCTGCTCATAAGTAATATTTTGGTATCTAGAAAATTGTTTTGGATAGCGCTGATAATATCCAATATAGTCTTGCAATCGTTTATTGGCCTCTAAGCTGGCTTTGGCCTCTGCCTCTTCCAGTGTTGGTGTTTGGGTATCTTGATTAATGAAACTTTGTAAAATAAATTCGCCTAATTGTCGCTGACTTTGGGTGCTTAACAATCGATTATAAACTGTTAACAGTAGATTAGACGGATCTCTTAATTTGACCGCTAAGCAGATCCACCACTCAATAATTTGTGGTTCAACTGTCTTACCATTTTGCCAAGTTAACGTCGGTATTAAGTTAAAATCAAACCAATCAAAATCGGTTGGTATTTTACCTTTTAAACCTTTCTGGGCATCAGCCAATAACTTTTTCGGCGTTAAGTGCTGACTAATGTCTTCACCAAATTTTTCCAGTGCAATCAATATTGCTGCTTGTACTGTTTCGCGTTTCTCTTTTTTTAGTGCAGCATTTAGTGCTTTAATCGAGCTTTTTTTTCCTAACTCGGCCAACCAATTAGCGGCAACTATACGTACCTCTTGTTTTGCGGAGGATAAGGCTTGTTCAATTTGATTATGTATATTGGGGATCTGTCTTAAGGCATCTTGCGCAGCATAACGTTCCCGTTTAATTTCGCCTAAAGCTAATTCAAATAGATAAGCGACATATTTAGCTGGAATAGTTGGAAATAGCTGTAATATTTTTATGGTACAAACTCTATCAATACGATCATAACGAGACTGAGCGAATTGTGGAGGAGCAAAACCCAATGCTTCATCAATTAAAAACTCATTTTCAGCAAAAAAAGCCCATAATTTATGAGGTTCATTTTCATAAATATCGTGAAAAACATCACTGCTTAAAAACGGTAGTGCAATTGTATATTCAACATCTGGAATGATATTAATTTTTTTAAACACATCAGCTATTTGTCTAAGATCGGCATTTTTAACAACGTCATAGTTTTCGTATAATCGATTAAAATAATAAGTAACACTTGAATCATCAATTAATCGTCTCATTCGAAATAAGTGAAATAAAGAAAATTCTGGTAAGTTTGATAATCGATTTTTAATAAGTAAAAAATCAAAATCAATTTTCTCGTCAATTTCTTTGTATAATGCTGAGCGATCGATTTTACCATTTAAATATTCAAAGACCTTATCAAGAGACTTTAACGTCACTGTTTTCAACCTTTTATAACGGTACTGATTATAACTCCATGATGTATTATTTTCTTTGTTTTCCTCTAGCTCATTTTGCATCGCTCTTTTACATTCGATAAGGAACTCGTCAAAATTTTGCTGTAAAACATCACGAGCAGTGATTGGTAATGGTGTATCACTAATTGGTTCAAAATCAGGAATAACTAGCTCAGCTTGCTGTTTGGCTTCATTGGCACTTTCTAATCTCGATAAAGCACTTTCAATGGTAGCAATAACTGTTTTATTAGTTTCGTTGGCTAAAGCTTGCTGTAAAATTGTCGGTTCAGAAATGATTCGAGAGAGTAATATTGCGGCATTAGCGCGCTCCTTAGCCGAGCCTGAAGTTAAAAAGTGTTGTAATTGGGGTTGAACCAGCTCATGTGGTAAGTTAAATAGTATTTCTATAGCTAATTGATTCACCTGTTTGGATGTATTTAACGCCTGCATTGCCAGAAAATCAACCAGTTGCAACTGAAGTTCAGGATATCGTTGAATATATTTAAGTTGATCAATCTTCCCAAAAAGTGCTAAACCGAGTGAGGGGAGCTGCTTAAATAATTCAATTCGTTCTTGAATATAACTCAATAATCCATTCAATCGGTTAAAATATTTAAATAAACCAACACGTATAACAGGAATATTTTGACGGTCAAAAATGGCAAATAGTAACTTTTCACCTAATCCTGCTTGTTCAATTTCAAGAAATTGATGTAATTGTTGTACTGACCAATTTTCACGTTCAATAATTCCATTTTCGTTTTCGCAATCATCATAAGATGGTAACGTGGTAATCAGTCCGTCATATAACAAATAGAGAAACCATGATGGGATTTGCTCGTTTATACGTTTAATAAAATGTAAATGGTCAATTAAAGTGGCAAAAACTCGGGCAAATCGAATTATTTGTTCTGGTGTATAAATATCGGTCCAAGACTTATACACGTCAATGCGAGCTTTAAATGATGGATGAAGTTTCTCATAATTAAAGTAATAAAAACGTGAACGATAAATACCTGAGGGGCTTTGCAATAATTCATAAAGATCATTTGCCTTATTAGGTATTTGACATAATTTCTCTAAATCGACTAATACATCAATTTCATCACCATACAAGATATATTGTGTTATCCGTGTTGGTAAAGATTTATCTTGTTCACTTAATGGCTTAAAGATAACGGTAATTAATTCTTCGGATGTGTGAGTTTTAGTTGATAATTGTTTTATTTCTTTCATATTCCTTTATTTTCCTATTAAGGCTCAAATCTTGGGTATCCATTTGTATTTGCAACTTATTTGTAGCTTTTTAATCGCGACTTATTCTAATTCAATTTTGCCATTTAAATAAATATAAAACGATGTAAATCATTACAAATCATTTCATAAGACTAGATAAGCTTATTGGGCATCATCAAAAAATGGCTACGAGTTAAAGCTATATATTTTAGACTATTTTTTAGTTCTATTTAATTAAGTTATTTTTTCTTTATTGTAATGCATTAAAGATTATTTGTACTTGAACCATTTATGTTATCGAGCCAAAACTTAAAGTTTTTAATATGTAAAATGATAAAAAAGTATTACTGCTTTTAATTACACTCCACTCACACATTAATGTCGACAATCACATCTAGGTATAAAATATTCATGTAATGGATGGATAAATTGAAAAAGTGAAGTACAAGCAAATGCTTCACGACTAAAATAAAATATTACTGGAGGTTCATTTTTTAAAATTCTTCTGGCCCATTAAAATATTTCTTTATTATCATCTATTGGGTTGCTCAATGGTAAAGCATTCCCCCTCATAATAACCATGGCTCTCATTTGATAGATATACCTGCCAAATTGAGCAATTTAGTACGGTATGAACCCGTTAGTAAATATTATTTCTTTTTATAAATTTTTCTTTCAGTTCTCGGAATTAAATGGACACTCTATTGGTGTTTGTCATTATATAAATGAATATTTTCAAATATTGAACGTTATCCAGCACCAAGACGCGCGGTTTTTATTTTTAAAAAATAACCATAGCCATTCAATTAATTTTATTTATCGTTTATACTTTCACCTAAGTATTTACTTTGTTTTTAGTAATACTAAATTATTCACACCAAAAATAATAAATTAAAACTTAATATATTTGCTATTTATTGATTTTTATTGCGATTAAATATCTATTATTGATAATTAATTGATATGATAAGGAATATCATGGATATAATACGTTTCATTCTCCGTCTACCCTACCGCATCTTTTGTATCGGTCTAGAAGCGATTCTCTATTTTGTACTGTTTCTACTAATTGTTTTACGATCCATATTATGGCTTATAAGCCCGATTATTGGTCAAATTAATTGGTCGATACCTAATTGGTATCCACGAGCTAAAGATATCTATCAATCATCAATTAAAAGACTCAATAACTATAGTTTAATTATTGGTTGTGTTGTTATTTTGGGAATTGTTGCCTATTTCAGTGGTAATTATGCCTACCATTGGTACTTAAATAGACCAAAACCTATTGAGCCAGCTCCCGTAATTGTGAATACGTATGGTATTTCTTTTTATGCGCCTAAAGAATCCGGTACGCTTACTAATCCTAATCAATCTTATTTAAAAATCAAATTTACTGGACATAGACGATCACCTGCTCCTTTAGATAAAATTGGTAAGGAAATAACTGAGGGTATTCAAATTTCACCTGAAATTAAAGGGACTTGGAGTTGGTATGACGATGAAAATATCTATTTTAAACCAGAACAACCATGGACAATAGGTGAAACCTATACGGTTAAATTGGATGATTCAAAATTACTTAATCCTAACAATTTAATCAGTAATGAAGATAATATTTTTACATTCAAGACAACCGGTTTTTCTTTTGAAATTATAAGCCGTGAATTTTATCAAAATCCTATTGATGCTGAAGAAAAACTAGGTATTTATGAAGTAAAATTCTCTCATCCTGTCGATCCGACAACCTTTGAAAATAATTTAAAACTATCTCTATTTGAAGATACTGATCAAAAATATAAACGTTATGAATTTGTTCGAAATGTAAACTTTACAATTAATTATAATAAAGATAAAACACGTGCTTATATAAAAAGTGATAAATTAGAAGTAGCTGATAGGAATCGGTATTTATCATTAAATATTGCAAAGGGTATAACATCCTCAATGGGAGGATTGCCAACAACCTCAGAAAGTTCGAAAGATCTCCATATACCGAATAAATATAATCTTAATATCAATTCAACTAAAATTTCCTTTGTTGAACTGTCGAATAATGAAATACGCCAAATTATCACAATTAATTTAGATTATAACGTTAAAGCTAGTGATTTACAAAAAGCATTATCAATCTGGCAGTTACCCGATCCAAACACCAAATATAGTGAAGAATATTACGATAAAATCGATAACACATACAAAACTAAATATTTTATTGATAAAAAGGTCTTAGATAAATCGAAACGATTAACAACTAGATACATTGAGTCTGACGACAATAGAACTTATCAAAATCAATTTAGCTTTGAAATAAACGGTGATCAACGTCAACAGATATTTATTACTGTTGATCCATCTTTAACATCCGAAGGTGGCTACACATTTAAAAATAGATATGAGAAATTAATGCAAATTAATGAATTTGATAAATTGCTTAATTTCGCTGCTACAGGTTCCCTATTATCGCTGTCAGGTGATAAAAAGATTCCTGTCGTTTCTCGTAATGTTAGTCAAATAAAGTTAGAACTCAAACGTGTTATCCCATCCCAATTACAGCATTTGGTCTACGATAATGAAAGTAATTTTAGTTCAATGAGTTTTGAAGATTATAAAAGTGATAATTTTGTTGAAAAATATTCAATTATAAAAGATGTTAAGGGTAAATCAGGTGCTGTTCATTACTCTGACTTCGATTTGACCCCCTACCTTAACAAAGATGTGAAAAAAAACGAAGCTAATCGTGGAATATTTTTATTAAATCTCTATGCCCAAAATGATGATGCAAATGAAAGTGATGAACCTTACGATTATTTCACTTCTCGATTCATATTAGTGACAGATTTAGGCATTATAAATAAAAAATCACTTGATGGTTCTTATGATCTCTTTGTGCAATCTATCAACAGTGGATTACCTGTTGCCGGTGCTAAAGTTTCCATACTCGGTGCCAATGGTATTGAAATTACATCTTCAATCACCGATAACACTGGTCATGTCCATTTCGCACCATTATCAGATTACTATAAAGGCATTAAACCGTTGTTATTCTTAATTGAAAAAGGTAAAGATATGTCATTTTTGCCAATTTCTAAAGGTTATCGCTATTATGACAGAAAACTTAATTACTCTCGTTTTGATGTAGATGGTCAATACGAAACAATTGACCGAGGAGAGTTACGCGCGCATCTATTTTCTGATAGAGGAATCTATCGACCTGGCGATACATTCCACATAGGGATGATTATTAAAGCAGATGATTGGACTAAATCATTGAATGGAATTAAGTTAGCCGCCAACATTTATGATGCTAAAAATAATCTTGTTACAACTAAAAAAATCAAAGTTGATGATTACGGTTTTAATGAGATTTCATTTAAAACGGAAGAAAGTTCTCCAACTGGACAATGGCACGTATATCTATACATTGATGATGATAAAAATTATTCGGAGGATGATGATCAAAATTTCCTAGGTTCTACTTCAGTGACTATTCGAGAATTTGAACCAGATAAAACTAAAGTTACCGCACAAATAGTAACTGAAAACAAACAAGGGTGGATTAATCAATCGGATATAATTGCCAAAGTGACTGCAAAAAATCTCTTTGGAACCGCAGCCCAAGACCGTCGAGTTGAGAGTAAATTATATTTACAACCAACGAGATTTAGTTTTAAAAAATATGAAGATTATCAGTTTTATCGCGTAGGTAATAACCGTAGTAATTTCAAAATTGAACTTGAAGACAATTTTACAAATGAAGAAGGAATTGCTGATATTGATCTGCATATTGAAGACTTTGAAGGTCAATATGTAGCCAAATTCTTGACTGATGTATTTGAACCAAATAGTGGTCGTAGTGTTGCTGCAACTGATTCAATTTTGATTTCTGCATCTGATTATTTAGTTGGGGCAAAATCTGATGGTCGGTTAAGTTATATCAAACGGGATAGCAAGCGTTTGCTTAATCTCATTGCAATAAATCCAGCTTTAGATCAAATTACACTAGATAACCTCAAACTTGTTACCCTTGAGAAAAAATATCTTTCAATATTAGTTGAACAGTCCTCAGGTGTTTATAAGTATGAATCTAAACAAAAAGATGTGGAAATTTCACAAATTCCTTTTGAAATTGATAATAAAGGAACTGTTTATCAGATTCCAACTAAAACCCCGGGTAACTATATTCTTCAATTGTTAAATAACCAAAATGAAGTAATTTATCAAACCGAATATACGGTAGCAGGCTCAGCAAATGTAACACGTTCATTAGATCGTAATAGTGAATTAATGTTAAAAATTGATGCTAATGAATATAAACCGGGTCAAGATATAGAAATTGCAATAACCGCACCTTATATCGGTAGTGGTATCATCACTATCGAAAGGGATAAGGTTTATGCATGGAAATGGTTTAAAACAGATACTACCAGCTCAGTACAAAAAATCACTTTACCTGAAGAAGTGGAAGGAAATGCCTATATCAATGTGCAGTTTATTCGTGATCCAAATTCAGAAGAAATATTCATGAGTCCGCTTAGTTATGGTGTTGTTCCATTTAAGGTTTCAGATGATAGATTTATGGAAAAAGTAACATTAGAAACACCTGAATTAATCAAACCTGGAGAGACAATTCCAATCACAATTAAAACCGCTAGTGAACAACGTGTCGCAGTTTTTGCAGTTGATGAAGGTATTTTACAAGTTGCTGGCTATCAATTAAAAAATCCAATTAAAAACTTTATACGTAAAAAAGCCTTATCTGTAAGAACGGATCAGATTTTAGATCTTATCTTACCTGAATATAAACGTTTACTAACTTTATCTGCACCAGGTGGTGATCAGGAAAGTGATGATCTACTTAATGCTCATTTGAATCCATTTAAACGTAAGACAGATCAGCCTGTTACCTACTGGTCCGGAATTATAGACGTTAATGGTGAAAAACAACTTAATTATAAAGTACCTGAATTTTTCAGTGGAAAAATTAGAGTGATGGCTGTGACAGTCGGTAAGAAAACAATGGGTGTTACACAAACGTCTACTACAGTTCGTAATGACTTTGTATTAAGCCCTAATGTACCTTATTTCGTCACGCCAAACGATGAATTTGAAATAAGTTTATTAGTTGCAAATAACATCACTGAAATCGGTAATGAAGAAATCCCAATTAAGGTTAAGCTAACCACAACGCCTCATCTAGCTGTTTTAGATGAGTCAATTAAAACTATCAAGTTAGCGTCAATGAAAGAAGGTACTTTGAGTTTTCGTTTAAAAGCAACCGAACAATTAGGTAGTGGTGATTTACTCTTTACAGCAACTTATAAAGATAAAACGATAACAAGACAAGTAAGTACTTCTGTTCGTCCGATAACTCCTTATCGAATAAAAACAATTATGGGGCGAATGGATGGTAAAACACAAACATTTTCTGGGTTAAGACAAATGTATCCAGAATTTAATGAACAAAATGCTAGCGTCTCTTATTCTCCAATGATCTTAGCTAAAGGTCTTACCGAATACTTAGATGGTTATGAATATTTCTGTTCTGAACAGATTGTTAGTCGTGCTTTACCACTGGTGATTGGCAATAAATATCCTGAATTCAATTTAATAACCGATAAAACAATACCATTTACCGCAGTAATACAAAAACTACAAAGCCGCCAAAATAGTAAAGGCGCAATTGGTTTATGGTATTCAACATATAATGTTGATCCATTTATTACACTTTATACGGTTCACTTCCTACTGGAAGCAAAAGATGCAGGATTAGTAATACCAAAAGATCTACTAGAAAATGCAAATAAATATGTCAAATTAGTTGCTTCTGGTAGTTTAACTGATAGTTACAACTTACGGTTACGAGCTTATGCAATTTACTTGCTAACTAGACAAAATATCATTACAACTAATCAAATTGCTTCAGTCATTGAGGATTTAAATCATAATTACAAATCTTGGTCTACTGATATTACGGCATTGTATTTAGCATCATCATACAAAATGCTGAAAATGGACAAACAAGCTGATAATCTTTTAAAACCAATTTGGAAGGATCTCTCCAAAGCCTATGATAATGCATGGTGGAATCACAATTATTATGATCCATTAGTCATTGATGCTGGGAAAATCTATCTAATTTCAAAACATTTTGATAATAAAATCGATGATATACCTGCTCAAGCGCTTGAAAATATGACGTTAATGCTAAGTGAGGAACGTTATACTACTCAATCGGCTGCCATGACTATGTTGGCTTTAGATAGTTATAATTCTGCAATTAAAGCTCATGGGTTAGATGAAAACGATCTTACTGTCACAACAAAATCTAACGACCAACAGGCAAAAATTGCAACTATAGCTAAATTGAAAAATTTGTTAGCTAAAGGAAAATTCAATGATTCGGTAGAGTCTATTAGTCTCCACAACGCTAAAAATTTGCCAGCATGGTATTCAATATCGCAGAAAGGCTTTGATCGTTCAATTCAACAAGAACCAATTAATAAAGGGCTTGAAATTTACCGTGAATTTACCGATAACGATGGTAAGCAAATTGATACGGTGAAATTAGGTGATACTATCAATGTAACCGTTAGAGTCCGTTCAATATCTAAAGAAGGATTAACCAACATTGCAATTGTTGATATGCTACCAAGTGGTTTTGAAGTTGTTCAACAAAAAGCAATTAATAATCATGCTGAATCTGAAAACAATGAGCAAAGTGATGCTAGTGAAAATGATAATTATGATTCTGGAGAACAGTGGATATCACCAATTGCCACAGGTAAATATACTTGGTATCCAGACTATACAGATGTTAGAGAAGATCGCGTGATTATTTATGGTTCGACTAGAAATGATCATGTACAAACATTTAGTTATCAGATAAAAGCGACCAATATTGGTCAGTACGCTGTTCCTCCAGCTTATGGTGAAGCAATGTATGATCGAGATATTCAAGCGGTATCTAAAGGTGGAAATAAGATTATTATTGAGCCTCGTTAATTAACCATTGGCAGAGGGTAAATGTCTTCCCTCTGCTATTTTGTATTTATTACATGATTACTAACATTAGCTTTCTAATTTTTATATCATTATTGGTGTAACTTAATAAAATGGTAAAACAATTTAGGTATATTGGGAATATTATTGTTATTTTTATTATTCTTTTTTTAATCATCATTGCCTTTCGTTTAACCCCTAACCCACCGTTAAACCAATCGCTAAATTATTCCACTATTTTGTATGATGAAAACGACAAACTACTGCGCATAACATTAGCAAACGACCAACAATATCGAACATGGACACCTCTGGAAAAAATTTCTCCACACATCGTTAATGGTCTTCTTTTACATGAGGATCAGTGGTTTTATTATCATTTTGGATTTAATCCGCTTAGTTTGATAAGGGCATTTTGGGCAACCTATATCGGGGGTGGTAATCGACAAGGAGCATCGACTATCACTATGCAACTGGCACGTATGCATTGGAAAATCAATACGAAAACAATAGATGGTAAATTGCTGCAAATATTTAGAGCGATTGAATTAGAGTTAAAATACTCCAAACATGACATATTAGAAGCCTATCTTAATTATGCCCCTTTTGGTCGAAATATAGAAAGTATCGGAGCGGCATCGTTAATTTATTTTGATAAAACGGCTGATAAAGTTAACTTACCTGAAGCGTTAACGTTGACAGTTCTTCCTCAATCACCTACTTATCGTATAGACAAGAAAAAAGGAATTGCAGGAAAAGCATTAGTTGATGCTAGGCAACGATTATTTGAACGTTGGCAAGAACACTATGAAACCGAAGATAATATAGCTGCACTATTTGATTTACCACTATTGATGCGTCAACCAGAGCAATTACCGTTCATCGCCCCTCATTTCACCGACCAAATACTGCAACAACAAATTCAAAAAAACAATACTGAACAACAAATCATTAAAACTACATTAAAAATAGATCTACAAACAATTATTGAACAGCAAGTCAGCGCATTTATTGAGCGCAATAAAATAAATGGAATTTATAACACTTCAGTGTTATTAGTTGATAACAACACAATGGAAGTGAAAGCATTAGTTGGATCGGCCAATTATTTTAATCGTAGCATTCAAGGGCAAGTTAACGGAACTGATGCTAAACGTTCACCCGGCTCAACACTAAAACCTTTTATTTATGCCTTAGGTATGGATCAAAGTATTATTCATCCCAAAACAGTATTAAAAGATGTTGCAACAGATTTCGGATTTTATACGCCAGAGAATTTTGATCACCATTTTAAAGGTCCTATCTCTGTTACCGATGCACTCATTCACAGTCGTAACATTCCTGCGGTATATGTTGCTGGTAAATTAAAAAAACCTTCATTTTATCAATTCTTAAAACAAGCTCATATTCGCGAAATGAACACAGAAGATCATTATGGTTTAGCTTTAGTTCTTGGCGGAGGTGAAGTGACAGCCCAAGAATTAGCAACCCTATATGCAATGTTAGCTAATCAAGGTATTTGGCAACCGTTAAGAATGACAAGAAATACCGATAATCATACACATTTAAGTCAGCGTCTGTTGAGTCCTGAAGCGAGTTTCATGACATTAGATATGTTATTAAAAAATACGCGCAATGAAGATATTTTAGCTAAAAAACAGCAATCTCTAACACCTATATATTGGAAAACAGGCACATCTTGGGGATTTCGAGATGCATGGACCGCGGGGGGATTTAATAATTATACTCTTATTGTTTGGATGGGTAATTTTGACGGGCATAGCAATAATGCTTTTGTTGGCGCTAATGCCGCAGCTCCCCTATTTTTCAATATTATTGATTCAATAACTGCTTATTATCCAAATCATAAAGGTTATCAAAACACAATTCCATCTAACTTAACGCAAGTCGATATTTGTTTACCTAGTGGGAATTTAGTTACGCAATGGTGTAAGATAAAGGGTAAAACGTGGTTTATACCAGGAGTATCACCGATTGATGTTGATACAGTTTATCGTCCTGTTGTAATTGATAATAAAACGAATAAAGTTGCTTGTCCTCCTTTCAATCCGGAGGATACACATGTAGAAGTTTATGAATATTGGTCATCAGACTTAGCTAAAGTATTTGCTAAAGCGGGGATTCCCAAAAAAACACCACCTAATAGAGCACATTGCGAAACAACACAAAATTATATGGGTTCTCCACCCCGTATTACTTCACCTTTAAAAAACGTTGTTTACAAATTAAGGTTAAGTAATAAAGAAAATGAGAAAATTGTGCTAAATGCCATTGCTGATGGAGAGGTTAAGAAATTATATTGGTTTGTCGATAAAAATTTTCTTGGTAGTAGTTCAGTTGAAAATACACTAGATTGGGTTCCCAACAAAAGTGGCATTTACAAAATATCTGTAATCGATGATCTAGGGCAAAGCGACAGCAGAAAATTAAAAGTAGACTTAATTGACTAATTAAAACAAGACTAATACTCTTACTAACGCTATAACAACATGATGTATAACGTTAAAATATAAATTACCAACTTGATATTAGTCGAAATTACTAAAGACATTAAAATATATTATGTCCTTTAATTATTGCTTTTGTTTAAATTATCCCAACAAGGATCCAAGATCATCATAAAACCAATCGATTATGTTCAGTATGCTAATTTAAGTCCATTTGAGTTAAAAGATAACTTAATTAAACAGGTGCAAAGCCATACTGACCGAATTAGGTTGAACTCAGTCCGTGATATTTCTAATTTCATCGCTACTTAGCCTAGACAGTATTTTTTCAACTCGGCTTTTTTGCTATTGCAGAGTCTGAAATATCCTATTCTTATTTAAATGGTTGTTTAAAATCTTCAGTATGCACTACACCTATAAGGATGATAGCAGCTTAGTTTTATGTCATATCTAGAAAAAGATGAATCAATAAAGTCTATCACTGGGCAGTTCATTTCTAAGAAAAAATCAAAAACAAATAACGATTTA
Organism: Gilliamella sp. W8136; assembly: GCF_016101285.1. Classification (NCBI taxonomy): domain Bacteria; kingdom Pseudomonadati; phylum Pseudomonadota; class Gammaproteobacteria; order Orbales; family Orbaceae; genus Gilliamella; species Gilliamella sp. W8136. The sequence goes on along the minus strand of NZ_JACFQU010000003.1, from coordinate 25,740 downwards.
TTTTTAAACAACTTTCCGATCAATTGTTTTTTGTATTTATGATCGTTATCTTTGCCATTTAAAGGTAGACCACCGTATAATGAACTTAGAACATGGTCATCATTACGTAATGATTTTATTCTTCTCATTCTTAATTAATAGCTCCCCCACATTCAGGGTAATCTCAGCTCAAAAAAGATTGCCTTAAATAGTAATGTAATCCATGAACTTGAGCTAAATAATCATACTCTTAATTGCTAATTTTTTGCCAGTCTAATAAAGTTAGTTGCTATTGAGCAAAAGGACTTTTTTTTCCAATATAAACAAACGTTGTATCATTAGAAGCGTAATCTTAAGGTAGTTGGTTCAACGCTAATGCAAATCCAAAGTGATAATTTCTTTCATCAGTAGGAAAACAATCGCTTTTTATTGCAAATACCTCTAATTTACTAATGGGAAAACTATACAATTTATTGTATTCATAATTATATACGAATAAGTTATCCGTTTCGGATATGCCACTTGCAGTCAAAAAATTTTGTCGATATTTTGGGGTAATTGGTATTTATCCTTTTTATAACTATCCTTTATATCAAAAATATTGGTTGAATGGATTGTTTTTATTGCCATTTTTGTTATAAATAACAATATGCCTGCTTTCGAGTACCGATACAAAATAGAATTTTGGCTCACTATTATCAATAAGATTAAGCTTAAATATCTCTAATCGCTCTCGTGTATTGCCAATTGCATAAAAGCGACAACTTAAGAACAATATACATATCGGTACTATTTTCATTTACATTTTATTATTTTTCCTGTTGTTTTAACCAAGCAATCTCCTGAGCCCAAATATCTGGGTCAATGGTTTCAAGAATGAGTGGTATTTCGTCAATTCGCGGATCTTGCATGATAAATTTAAATGCCGTTTGACCGATGTTACCTTTACCTAAACTATCATGGCGGTCAACATGGCTGGCAAGTTCGCTTTTGGCATCGTTTAAATGCATGCCCCGTAAATATTTAAAGCCAACAATCTTTTCAAATTCATCAAACGTTTCTTTACAGGCTTTTTCGGTACGTAAATCATAACCAGCAGCAAAGGCATGACAGGTATCAATGCAAACACCTACACGAGTTTTATCTTCAACTTTGTCAATGATTTGTGCTAGATGTTCAAACTTATAACCTAAGTTAGATCCTTGCCCAGCCGTATTTTCAATCACAGCAACCACATTTTTGGTTTTATCTAAAGTGATATTTATCGATTCAGCAATACGCGCTAAACAGTCATCAACCGATATTTTTTGTAAGTGACTACCCGGATGAAAGTTTAATAAGGTGAGTCCCAACTGTTCACAGCGTTGCATCTCATCTAAAAAAGCCGTTCGTGATTTTTCGAGTTGCTCACTATCAGGACTACCTAGATTTATCAGGTAACTATCATGCGGTAAAATCTGTTTACTGGTAAAGCCATATCGTTCACAGCGTTTTTTGAAGCTATCGATTATGGCTGATTCAAGTGGTTTAGCATGCCATTGTCTTTGATTTTTTGTAAATAAGGCAAAAGCTGTTGCGCCAATTTGATAGGCGTTAATTGGAGCATTATCGACTCCCCCTGCTGCGCTAACATGAGCACCAATGTATTTCATATTTTTATGTTCCTGATAATTGGATGTGATGATTAGTTTGAACCGCTATTACGTTGTAATTGATCGCGTAAATTTGGTGGAACACCTTTAATCACTAGTGTATCAGTTTGCGGATCCCATTTAATTCGTTCACCTAATAAGTCAGAATCAAAACTTAAGGTTAATCCACCGCCACTACCTGAGAATTTTTTGAGTTGACGCAACGCACTACGATCAACTGGAAAGGTCTCTTCTAAATCGTAATCGCTATTTTTCACAAATTCAGCGAAATTATTTTCACCATTAGCCGGCAATTCATTAGCCAGATTTTTGAGTTCGATCTCTTCGCCGGCTTGTAATTGAGCTTGACAATAATTATAGACATTTTCACGGGCGCTGGTCTTGTCTTGTTTATCAAATTGCATTTCTTGGCAATAGTCATCCACCGCTTTCACTAAAGTTTTATTTTGCGCTTTCGCATCTAATCCTTCACTGGCGCCTAAATAGTCCATAAAAAAGTCAGACACTTTGCGCCCAACTCGCCCTTTTAAAAAGGTTAAATAGCGTTTTGAATCGGGTGTGGTTTCCCATTCAGTGATATCAATTCGTGCAATAATATCAGCATGATCAATATCCAAATATTGGGTTTCGGTTATATCAAGCTGTTCATTAACTAACATACTTGAACAGCTATTTAATACTGCAATAATTAAGTATTCAACAGCTAGATAACGGTAATGACAAAAGACCACCGTGCCACCTTCGGCAAACGGGTATTTAGCGAGTTCATTGCGTAGTTGTTTGGTCGATTCTTGACTAAAATGCAAAAAATCTTGGTTGCCTAAACGTAATTCTTTAAGCGATTGTTCAAACAGACTTTCACTATTAAAGAGCCCATAAGCTTTGCTTTTATTATTATAAATACGGTTAATATCCTCAATTAAATTGACAACCGCTTGTTGATTGCTTAGCATTGAATCACGAAGTTGCAGTTCAATTTCAGTGTCATTTTTTCTGATTAATTTATGTAAAATAACTTTTTCTATTTGTACACTCATTTAGAATTCCTGTTTGGATGGCAAAAGTAAGACTACCACTATTTTATCAAAGCACTAAAAAAGTGCTATCCACAATTTATTAGTCTGATTAGATAACAAATGATAATTAGTTAGATTTTATACTAAAACGTATAGTTAACCTGAAACTTCTTTACAAAATCTAATGGTATTTAAGAAATATTAATAACGATAACTTGAGTCTTAGTGGCTAAAAAACCTCACCAACTCATTTTTGATAAGACAACTTCATAAGTGCCATTAGCATAGTGATAAATAGTGTAATTAACAATAATATTTTTTACTGAAACGTAATGTTAATCTGAAACTTTTTTACAATCTGTTATATTTGGAATAAATAATATGGCAAATCCTCAAGATATTTATAATGATTTTAAGAATAAAAAAATCAGTTTATTATTTTGGCAATATGCACTTCCCTCCATTATTGGGACAACCGTCAATACCCTGTATAACATTATTGATGGGGTTTTTATTGGGCATTGGATTGGGCGCGAAGCATTGAGTGGTGCAGGCATTATTTTACCCGTTATGAATCTTGCTGCGGGTATTGGTATGTTAGTAGGTATTGGTTCGGCGAGCCGTATTTCTATATTTTTAGGTCGAGGCGAAATCGATAAAGCTGAAAAAGTTGCGGGTACTTCGTTCATGTTAACGGCGGTACTTAGTGGTATTACTTTAGCGTTATTGCTTTATTTTATTGACCCTGTTTTACATTTTATTGGTTCAAGCCCAACCAACCATATTTACGCTCGTGAGTTTTTAGAGGTATTTTTGCCGGGTAGTATTTTTATCACATTGACTTTCAACTACAACAATATGATGCGAGCAAGTGGTTATCCTTTTAAAGCTATGGTAACTATGTTTATTAGCGTGATTGCCAATATTATTCTTGCCCCAATTTTTATTATTGCTTTAGGTTGGGGCATGCGAGGCGCAGCTTTTGCAACCACCCTATCGATGTTCATTAGCTTTTTGTTTGTAATGCAGCACTTTGTTAGCAAAAACAGTAATATCAAGCTATATCGTCGTAATTTTAGACTTGATATAACTTATATTAAATCGATTCTATCAATTGGTATGTCGCCATTTGCCATGCAAGTTGCTGCGTCTGTGGTAGTGGTATTTATAAACTGGCAATTAACTCACTATGCGCAGATTTCTCATGTTTCAAGTGACGATGCTATTGCCGGTTATTCAAATGCAAATCGATTAATAACCCTGATTATTATGATTGTCATTGGCGTTAACCAAGGAATGCAACCAATCATTGGCTATAACTATGGTTCAAAGAATTATAAACGCGTGAAAGAGACCTTTTTCTACGCAGTAAAAATCGCTACTGTGATCACGAGTGCTGGGTTTATATTAGGTTGCTTTATGCCTGATGTACTGGTTAGAGCATTCAGTTCCGAAGCGGATTTAGTTGCTATATCAGCTATTGCACTAAGGTATACAACGCTTTCATTTGCGTTTGTTGGGTTCCAAATGGTGACAACAAGCTTTTTCCAATGTATTGGTATGGCTAGAGTTTCTATTTTACTCAGTCTTTCAAGACAAATTTTAATTTTATTGCCAACGCTTTATATTTTACCGCTATTTTTCGATTTAGATGGCGTTTGGGCATCATCACCTACTGCTGACCTTTTATCAACCGGTATCGCTTATGCAGCACTCTACTGGTATTTTAAATCGATTAAAAGTCGGCATTATCCTAAACAAGTTAATCCGTAATATACTAAAATTAAAAAACAAAAGGGGCACTTTGCCCCTTTTAAATTTTATAAAGCCGTATTACTTATTGCTATTAACTTTACTGATTATAATTTATAAATCGATAAACAAACTCATTGACAAATTGGGTGTTCTACACCGCCTTCACATCCTTTTTCAATCAATTCCATTGCTTTGTTATGATCTTTTGTTAGACCTGCTGCTCCATTTTCATACATGACCCCTAAATTAAACTGAGATTCTGGTTGCCCTTGTTCGGCTGCTTTTTCAAACCAATATCGAGCTTTATTGATATCTTTATCTATACCTGCCCCCGTTAAATACATATCCCCTAAATAATACTGCGCATTTACAAGACCTAGCTCGGCTGATTTTTCAAATAATTCTTTTGCTTTTAAGGGATCTTTAGCTACACCTCGGCCTTCTTTGTATAAACTAGCTAGATTATATAGAGCATATTCATCATTTTTTGCAGCACCTTTTTCATAAAACTCTTTGGCTTTAGCATAGTCTTGATCAACTGTTATGCCATTCTCATACATATATCCTAAATTAGATTCAGCTCCAGAATGGCCTTGTGCAGCTGCCTTTTCATACCATTGTCTGGCTTTCAATGGATCTTTTTCAACCCCCTCACCTTGAAAGTAGCGAACACCTAAATCATATTGCGCTTTTGGGTCATTATTTTCCGTTGCCATTTTTAGTACTTCATCATAAGGAACATCTTTTAATGACTCTTTAACTGCTTGTGCACCAGCAGGTCCCGCCAAAAATAGAAATAACAAACCAGAAGTAAGTAATTTTTTCATATTTATCATCCCCTTTTATTATTTGTGATTATCTATGATTTACTATATTTTGATTAAAATATAGTCTGTTTATTTTAACAACATCTATTTAATTATCCAGTATCGTAAAATATTATTTTTTAAATTCTTATTACATGTGTAAAAAGTTGAAAGGTCTATTTAATCTGTATGAATTTTATTATTGAGATAGAAAGAGTTAGAGATTTTTTCTTGATTTTAATCTGTCAGAAATAATTAATATTTTTACTATTTCATCAAAATAAGAGGTCTGTTATTTATTTTAGAAAAATATTCTTGGCTTACTTATTAAAGAAAAATTGTAGAAGACAAAAAACAGTATTGATGAGTAGCGGATTGAATTAATTTTTTTATTAAATAGCTAAAGAAAAAATACCAAATATTCAGTTCTTAGCCAAACTTGATAAGGTTACCATAATCAGACAAATAAAGATCAACAGCATGCCAATCCAACCAATTAATGATAAGTATTCACCCACAATTAACATAGCAAGAATCGCAGCAATAACGGGTTCAAGTAAGGTAATGGTTGTTGCCATACTGGCCGAGGTTTTTGATAATCCAAAACCGTAGCAACGATAACCTAAAAACATCGGTATCAATGCCATATAAAATCCAACTGCCATGTTATTCCATGAATTAACAAAAGCAGAGCCCGTTATTAACATAACAGGAATTAATAGTAATCCCCCACAACCAAAAGTAGCGCCCATTGCCGCTTTAGTATTAACGCCTTTTAACATTAATTGCCTTGCTGACCATGAATAGAGCGCGTAAGTCAAGCCCGCAACTAATCCTAATAAAATACCTAAATTAACATGAGTATATTGGATTGTTGTACTTGCATTGTCAGAAAAAGCTAACATCACCATTCCAATAATCCCCAATAAAGCACCCATAGCCCACTGTTTATTGAGTTGAAAATCACGACTAAAATATTCAATTATCGCCGATAAAATGGGTGCTGAACCAATAGACACAACGGTACCAATGGTTACACCAGATAAACGCATAGAAGAATAAAATGCTAAAGGATAGATAGCTACAGCAAGTGCCCCCACGATCAAGAATCTGCAATGTACCGCTAATAAAGCACGATCATGAACAATCTTAACGGTAGCCAATCCACATTGCAAAATCCCGCCAATACCCATAGCAAACGAGCCGATAAATAAAGGTGATAAAGCTGGGGCAAACGTGGCTGCCGTACCTGTCGTGCCCCATAATAGTGATGCCAAAATAACGGCTAAAATCCCTAAATACTTATTCATTAAATAACAGTTTATTCAATATTTTGTACTTGTTCTCGGATTTGTTCAATTAAGACTTTAAGTTCAATGGCGCTAGCGGTTACATCTGCATTAATTGATTTTGAGGCTATGGTATTGGATTCGCGGTTAAATTCTTGCATCATAAAATCAAGTCTGCGCCCGACTGCTTCGTTTTTCTTTAAAATTGCGTAGGTTTCTTTAACATGAGTCATTAAACGATCAAGCTCTTCAGCTACGTCAATACGTTGAGCCATCAATACGATTTCTTGTTCTAATCTTGACTTGTCGAGTTCAATATTCGCTTCAGCCAATTTGTTTTGCAGGCGCTCTTTTTGCCATTCGAGTATTTGTGGCATCCATTGACGAATTTTTTCAACTTCTGTCGTAATACTGTCTAAACGTTGGATGATAAGATCACGTAACACTTGTCCTTCGCGTTCACGCACAGCAATTAATTCATTAATGGCTTCATCCAATAATGCTAAGATTTCTTGTGATATGCTATCAAGATTTTGCTCTTTAGCTGATAGCACACCCGGCCAACGTAAAACATCAATAGGATTAACGTCACCAGATTTATATTCAGTTTTAATCCAGTTAACCGCACTAAGAACCTGTCTTGCAAGATCCTCATTTAAAGATAATTCTTGATGCTGCGAAGCAGGATCAAGTTCAAAGCGTAAATTGCATTCAATTTTACCGCGTGTTAATCGACCTCGAAGTCGTTCTCGAATAATCGGTTCAAGTGATCGAAACTGTTCAGGCATACGAATATAGGTTTCTAAGTAGCGTTGATTAACCGAACGCAACTCCCAAGAGGCCGTCCCCCATGATTGGTTAATTTCTTTTCGGGCATAGGCAGTCATACTTGAAATCATAATTGGATCCTAAATTTATAAAAAACTTGCTGGGCATTGTATCATAAATTCTGTATAATGCGCTCTTAGCTTAGGCTAAACATCAATCCTTTCTTTAATTGATGTCCTCCTAAATGATAAATTCAAACATTTTTTTATATAATAGCTGGAGAATTGCATGCGCCCGTCTGGTCGAGCTGCGGAACAAGTCCGCCCAATCAAAATAACCCGTCATTATACTAAGCATGCAGAAGGTTCTGTATTAGTTGAATTTGGTGAAACCAAAGTACTGTGTAACGCAACGGTTGAGGAAAGTGTACCTCGCTTTTTAAAAGGTCAAAATCAAGGTTGGGTTACAGCAGAATATGGCATGTTGCCACGCGCAACCAATTCAAGAACTCAGCGTGAAGCGGCAAAAGGGAAACAAACAGGTCGTACAATGGAAATCCAACGACTTATTGCCCGTTCATTAAGAGCCATGATTGATCTTAAATTACTTGGCGAATATACCATTACCCTAGACTGTGATGTCATTCAAGCCGATGGCGGAACACGAACAGCATCCATCACTGGTGCATGTGTGGCTCTTAATGATGCAATTAATAAAATGATTGCTGATGGTAAATTAAAACAGAACCCAATTAAATCATTGGTTGCAGCTGTGTCTGTTGGAATTGTCGAGGGTCAAGCAGTATGTGATTTGGAATATATTGAAGATTCTAATGCAGATACAGATATGAATGTCATTATGACTGATGACGGACGTATTATCGAAGTACAAGGTACTGCCGAAGGTGAACCATTCAGTCATGAAGAATTATTAAAACTGCTAGAACTAGCAAAAAATGGTATTGCAACAATTATTGATGCACAAAGACAAGCCTTAAAAGATTAATTGGAGAGGATCGATGAAATCATATAAAAGTGAGTTTATTGAATTTGCTTTAGATAGGCAAGCACTAAAATTTGGTGAATTCACCTTAAAATCAGGACGTAAAAGCCCTTACTTTTTTAACGCAGGATTGTTTAATACAGGTAAAGATCTGGCTTTATTAGGTCGCTTTTATGCTGCCGCATTGATGGATGCAAATTTAAACTATGATGTCATCTTCGGTCCTGCCTATAAAGGGATTCCGATTGTTTCATCAACAGTAGTGGCCTTATCTGAGCACTATAATGTTGATGTTCCTTATTGCTTTAACCGTAAAGAAGCTAAAGACCATGGTGAAGGTGGTAATCTAGTTGGTAGTACTATTTATCAACAACGTGTTATGTTAGTTGATGATGTAATTACTGCGGGTACCGCAATTCGTGAATCAATGCGAATTTTAGAAGATAATCAATCAAAACTGGCTGGTGTATTGATTTGCCTTGACCGTCAAGAAAAAGGTCGCGGTGAGTTATCTGCCATTCAAGAAATAAAGCAAACCTATCATTGCGAGGTTATTTCAATTATCACATTAGATGATTTGATTCATTATCTTTATCAAGATCCCTCACGAAAAAACCAAGTTAAACTGGTCGAAGACTATCGAACTCAGTATGGAATTTAAAAGGCGTCTTTTGACGCTTTTTTATACTTTTTTACAACTTGATGTATTTTTTTTACATATCTTAAATTAAACTGTCTATAATTTTTTCGTCCGTAAAGAATACTTTTACCTAACTTAAAAGTAACCAATAAAAAATTAACTAATAAAATAATGGGATATAGAATGAAAAAAATACTAATGCTTATTACATTACTCAATATTGGTACAACCTTTACCTGCCATGCAGCAAATCTTAAGAATATCAATAATAACGAACCTAAAGTTGAACAATTCATATATGGCAAAAATTTAATTCCCATTGGAGAAATTGAAGCAAGTATTACAGATTCGATTAAACTAAAACCTGATACGGTTGAGTTTACAGTTACATTGGATACTGACGCTTCAACACCTAGTGAGGCATCAAATATCAATGCTAACACGATGAAACAATTTAAGGATTATTTAGCGACACTCGCCATTAAAGATAACAATTTAATCACAACCGATTATGGCAACTATATACAGGATTCTTATGAAGAAGTCAGTGAAGATAATGCTCAATATAAAGCCACTCTCACTCTTGCTATCAATATCAATGATAACGAAAAATTTTTAGAATTAAATAAATTACTTGATAAATATAACATTAATAATGTCCAACAATTATATAATAGTGAAACAAATAATGCGTTCTCATTTAGTATTTTTGAAAATGCAGTTACTGCAAACAAAGCAAAAGACATGGTTTATCAAAAATATACAACTATAACTAACGAATTAAAAAACCTACAACTTGATAATTTTTCGATTACTCAATCAAATACCGAACGCACTTCACCAAAAAAAATCGACAAAAAACAGCATCATGTATATAATACCGTACAAATAAAGATTAACAAACTTGATGTGGTGAGTAAAATTATTACTAAAGCACAAGAATTAAAAATAAAAGTTAATGATGATATTTTTTATAGTGTTTCACCAGATGCGATTGAGCGAGCAATTAATGATCATGAAAGACTTTTATTAAATAAGTTAATTAATAAAGTTGAACGGTTATTGACTAAACAATATTTAGTTGGTGATCCAAAATATCTCGATATGAGAAAAGCTGACTACGAACAACAATCACCAAAAAGACGAGAAAGATTTTATGGAGCAATGAATATGGCGATGGCACCCGGTTCAGATGATAATGCAACAAATAAAATTAATATCTATGCTCCTTCCGATTTTGAAATACAACTCACTTTATTAGGAAGATTTGAGATAATAAAAAAAGTTACACAATAATTGACTCTAAAAAATCATCGATTAATAAAAAGTTCGTCCTTAATTAAGTAATATTTGAATATATTTCTAATTAAGGAGAACTAAACTAGATAAACTGCTAATAAAATACATTATTAACTTGTTTAATAACCAATGAGTTACTCCGCATCGTGTTAATAAACTAAAAATAAATCATTTAGAATTACTTTGCACGTAAAACTTAGCATTGTCGTAATGATATATGATTGTTGAAAAATCGAATGGTTCACCAGCATTGGTGTAAAAAATTTCTTCCACACACAGGGCAGGATCCCCCGCACTCAATCCTAAATAGTCCGCAGTCTGTTCATCTAATTTAATCGCTTTGAAATATTTGTCAGAAAAACCAATATTAATTTTCAATATATCTTTTATGTAACTGAATATGGAGTGTTCAGCAATCTCTTTGTTTAAATAACCCACCATTTTTTTTCGATAGTAGGATCTTTCAAGCGCATAAACTTTATCTTCGAACTTACGTAACCGTTTGATAAAATAGACCTCTTCTCCATCTTCACATTGTAGGTTTTGTTTGACTTGTGAACTTGGTTGAACGATATCTACATTAAACACTTGTGAGGAATTTGGTGCATTGTTTAAATCAACACTAAAACCATGACTTTCCAAAAAATTCAAATATCCATGTTTTTGCGGTTGCCGCACAAAAATACCACTCCCTTGGACTTGATATATGACGCCGTGCCTTTCTAAACAGTTCAGTGCTTTAATGATGGTCGTACGACTAACTTGATATTGATTAATTAAACCTTCGATATTAGGCAGCTGTGTATCTTTAGGCAAATTTTGTTGATAAATTGCTTGCTGGATTTTCTTTGCCACATCTTGGTATTTTAACATTCGTACTCTTTATTTTTATTGCGATAAATAGACCCCATTTTATCCCTATGAATAAATTAATAAATTGAAATCATTTTAAAATGCGATCTAGATCACAAACAATAAAATTGGTCATTAACAATTTTTTATTTAGGGATAAGATAAGCTTTCTCATCTGATGAAAGGAGCTTAATGAATGTCATCTAAAATTAGAGACTATAATAAATTAGCCGTTGATATTTTAAATGAATTGTATTTGTTGGACCAATTATTCTTATCCAAATTTTTGGCACTAATGAAAAGAACCAAAGCAATGAAAACATTGAAAATGAAACATCTGACATTGAAAACGATACACCTAAAATTGTAATTGATGAAATCGATGTGACTAGCCCAATGATCGGTAAAGCATTACCACTTAGTGAAGTACCAGACCCTGCTTTTTCGCAAAAACTTATGGGTGAAGGTATTGCTATTGAACCAACAGACAATCATGTTTATGCACCTTATGATGGCGAAGTAACCGCTGTGTTTGAAGCATCAAAACACGCTATTGGTTTGGTCTTAGATAATGGGGTTGAATTATTAATTCATGTGGGTATTGATACAGTTAATTTAACTAACAATGAATTTGAATACCATGTGAAGTTGAATGAAAAAGTGAAAAAAGGTGATCGGTTGATCAGCTTTGATCCTCAAGCAATTAAACAAGCAGGTTACCCTTTAATTACTCCGGTTATTATTGTTAATACTGATCAATACCAAGTAATCACATTAACAGAAAAAACGGAAGTAAATCTTGATGATAACCTTTTTGAAATTAAGCAATAACAAGGAACCAAAAAATGACTAAAAAACCATTTTTATGGGGCGGTGCATTAGCCGCTCATCAATTCGAAGGCGGTTGGAACGAAGGCGGCAAAGGACCAAGCGTGGTTGATGTTATGACAGCGGGCGCACATGGCGTTGCAAGACAAATTACCCAAGAAATTGAAGCAGGTAAATTTTATCCAAACCATACTGCTATCGATTTTTATCATCATTATAAAGACGATATTAAGCTGTTTGCCGAGCTAGGTTTGAAATGCTTACGTACATCCATTGCTTGGACTCGTATTTTTCCAAAAGGTGATGAACTAGAGCCAAATGAAGAAGGGTTACGTTTTTATGATAATGTATTTGATGAGTTAATTGCCAATGGTATCGAACCGGTTATTACTTTATCCCATTTTGAGATGCCATTACACATTGCTCGTCATTACGGTGGCTTTAGAAACCGTAAAACAGTTGAATTTTTTGAACGTTTTGCAACAGCGTGTTTTGAACGTTATAAAAACAAAGTGAAGTATTGGATGACGTTTAACGAAATTAATAACCAAATGGATACCAGTAATCCGATCTTTTTCTGGACTAATTCAGGTGTGCAGGTTCAACCAGGCGAAAATCCACAAGAAGTACTTTATCAAGTGGCACATTACGAACTATTAGCCAGTGCCAAAGCGGTAATTGCTGGTAAAAAAATCAATCCTAACTTTGAAATTGGTTGTATGATTTCTCACGTACCGATTTATCCGTATTCTTGTAATCCAGAAGATATGATGGCATCTGAAATTGCTATGCATCAACGCTTCTTCTTCCCTGATGTGCATGTTCGTGGTTATTATCCATCTTATGCTTTAAAAGAGTTTGAACGAGAAGGCTATAAGCTTGATATCACCGATGAAGATTTAGCGATTTTAAAACAAGGTACCGTTGATTACATCGGCTTTAGTTATTATATGTCAACCGTTGTTAAAGCTGATGCTAAAAATGATCATCGTGACAATATTGTCAACGGTGCTTTACCTAATGCTGTTGAGAATCCATACATTAAAAGCAGCGATTGGGGTTGGCCTATTGACCCAGAAGGCTTACGTTATACTCTTAATCGTTTATATGATCGTTATCAGTTACCACTGTTTATTGTGGAAAATGGTTTTGGCGCGATAGATGAATTAGAAAACGGTAATAAAGTTCATGATAAACCACGCATCGAATATCTTGGTGCACACATCAAAGCAATGTTAAAAGCTATCGATTATGATGGGGTTGATGTTATGGGATATACCGCGTGGGGTATTATTGATGTCGTCTCATTTACAACTGGCGAAATGAAAAAACGTTATGGCGTGATTTACGTTGATCGTGATAATGAAGGTAACGGTACTATGAAACGCTATAAAAAAGATTCTTTTGATTGGTATAAACAAGTCATTAGCAGTAATGGTACTAATTTAAAATAGATTTAGTATGAAGTCGTAAGTTTTGGGGGTGATGTGGTAATGCACACATCCTCTTTTTTTATCAATCTTGATAATTAAAAATTGAAGAGTAACTGTTTATCAAGTTGTGGATCGATTAAAGTGACATGAAAACCAATCAAACGCACTCCACGATCATTTCGACGTTCTTGCCAAACTTTATAGGCTTGTTCAATTAAATCCTGTTTATCAAGTTTAGACCAAACATGTTCTTGTGTAGTAAGTTGGAAATCATCAAATTTAAACTTAACACCTTGTCGAGCGATTGACAAATCAGAACGAACTTTACTCAACCGAGTTTTCAGCTCTTCAAATAACGGTTCAAACTGTAATAAACACTCATCCCAAGTATGAATATCGTTAACTAAGGTGCGCTCTACCCCTACAGATTTACGTTGCCTATCATTACAAACTTCACGTTCATCAATGCCTTGACATCGTTCATATAAGACTCGCCCAAATTTACCAAATTGATTAAGTAATTTACTCACATCATAATTAACGACATCCTGACAGGTGATTAGCCCTAATTCAGCTAATTTTTTCTCGGTCACTTTACCTACACCCGGAATTTTTTTAAGTGGTAATTGAGCGATAAAGCTTGTAACAGCATCGGGTGTAATCACATATTGCCCATTAGGTTTATTCATATCTGAAGCAATTTTGGCTAAAAATTTAAGTGGGGCAACGCCTGCGGATGCGGTCAAATCAAGTTCTTTATATATCGCTTGGCGAATATCTTGAGCAATTAAAGTGGCTGAACCATGACAAAGCTTACAATCGGTCACATCTAAATAAGCTTCATCCAATGACAAGGTTTCAATTGCTTTAGTATAGCGCTGAAATATTTGATGAATTTGATTAGAAACTTCTTTATAAACAGCATGCCGACTTGGAATGACTTTAAGATTTGGGCACAATTTTAGAGCTTGTGACATCGACATCGCACTATGTACGCCATATTGACGAGCTAAATAATTTGCAGTAGCAACAACACCGCGTTTGCGAGGATCGCCCCCTACTGCTATCGGCAAATTACGATAACGGGGATTATCTCTCATTTCAACTGCGGCATAAAAACAATCCATATCAACATGAATAATTTTTCGCATAAATAACTGTTTCACTGCATTTAAAATATGACTGTATAAATATACAATAACATACCTTAAATGCTGGTGTAAACAGTCTAAAGAGTTACTTCGTTAATTTATCAAAATCAATTAAGCCATTTTTATCATAAGGATCACCAATCCAGCGTTTTCCCTCATAATAATTGGGGTTGACCAAACTTTTTTCTGGCACATATAAGTTATAATTGAGTCCAGCTAAATCAGACCAAGTATGGATTAAATCCTGAGTACTAAATTTTTGATTCACATAATCTTGATAGTGATTAGGGTGAGATGCGATCCAACTCGGTGATTGCCATAACATAAACGGTACAGTATACATGGTGCGGGTTGGCACCTTTTCATTACGCCCTAAAATATCATGTGGTGAAGTTTCGTAAACATCTTCGCCATGATCAGAAAAATATAACATAAAACCATTTGTATGACTGTTTTTAAATAGATTGAATAACGTGGTTGTCACAAAATCATTATAACTTATTGCATTATCATAAGAGTTATATTCATCCACGTTCTCATCATCAATTTTAAATGGGATATTTGCATTATCTTTAAATCTATCATGTTCCCCATCTTTTGGATAACGAAACTCATATTTCATATGTGTACCGAGCAGATGAATAATGATAAATTTCTTTTCTTCTGGTTCAGCAAGCACTTTCACAAAGGGTTCAAAGACCGATTCATCATATTGCCTTGAACTTTGATTACGATCGTTATTCATATAAAACTGTTCATCTGCTTGTTTAGAAAACATTGTCAACATCGTATTTCGTTTCGTCATCGTTTGTTGATTTGTTATCCAATAGGTTTTATACCCTGCCTGTTTCATTAAATGTATTAACGAAGGTTGAGTAAGGTAAAGGTCAGGATGTTGTTCATCTGCAAAAGTTAAGACTTGTTGCAAAACCTCTATGGTATAAGGTCTTGATGACACAACATCTTTAAACACTAAAAATTCAGGATTATCCTTTTTAAATTGCTCGATTTGTGGCGTTGTGTTACGTGGATATCCATAAATACTCATTCGATTACGAGTAGTTGATTCACCAATAATTAACACCAGTGTTCTGGGAGTATTACCATTGGCATCTTTTAAATTTTCAACGGGAGGTAAAGTATTCAAATGATGAATTATATCTTCCATATTCGAAAGTTGAGAGCGATAAGCGATATAACTATTAATCAGTTGCCAAGGTACAGTGGTTTCCATTCGACCTAATAGATGTGTTGTTGCTTTTTGCAAGGAGGAATTTTTGATTGTAACACTAATAACCAGTGGCATAATGGCATAAATGGCAATTAATAATGACGTAACCCATTTGGTTGTGTTTTTAACATAGACAGGTCTTACTTTTCGCCAAAGATAAATACCAATCAAACAATAAATAATCACTACAGCCATTAATTTCGAACTGAAATACTGTTGAATAAACTCATTTGATTCAGTCAAATTCGATTCAGCCATGACAAAAAATACACTTTGTGAAAATTCCTGACGATAAATTATAAAATAACTTATTGAAATCAGTGATAAACTTCCGACAATCAAACCATAGACAGTGGCAATTTTTCGAGTCTGATTTGGAAATATTAAAGCGGGGATCAACCAAATTAAACTATAGATGATTGAATCACGTAAACCTATCACATTGGCGTGTCCAGAAATGAAGATATAAAGTTGTAAACCACTTGAAAAAAAAGTAAAAAATAAAATAGTAAAGATAAGCGCTAACCAGCTAAATTTTTTGTTTTCTTGTATATTCGTCATGAAAATTTATTTGATATTATAGGTTATAGAAGTGTATAAATTACCCCTCCTACATTAATAAAACCTTAAGTGATAACAATTTTATATTTAGAAATAAATTAGCAAACAATCGTTTTAGCTTTTATTTATTGGCAAACCTAATAATTGAGCAATAACCTTATTTTCGGGTTCCTTAAGTTGATCAGGAGGATTATTAAATATGATCTTTCCATTATCAACAACTAAACAGCGTGAAAAGTTTTCTAAAGACTCATCTAGATAATGTGAAACCATAAGTAACGTTAAATCAAATTCATCACAGATATGATTAACCAGTGCTAGCATTTCAAACCGTAAAGCTTGGTCTAATGCCGAAAATGGTTCATCCAATAATAAAATAGGACGATGTTGAATTAAACAGCGTGCCAAAGCAACTCGTTGACGCTGTCCACCGGAAAGTTGATTGGGATAGCGATCATTAAAGCCCGATAAACCAACTTTAGCCAACATATCGGCAATATTTTGCTTCTCAAAAGTCGTTAGTTTTAATGACGGTTTAATGCCTAAAGCAATATTTTGCTCAACGGTTAAATGATCGAATAAGTTATTATTTTGAAACAGCATCGAAACTGGGCGCTTACCCGGTAAAGTTTGCGTCATATTCTGATTATTAAGAATGATTTGCCCTGAACTTGGAAAAATAAATCCTGCGATCAAGCTTAATAAGGTACTTTTACCCGCACCACTCGGTCCAACAATGACTACTTTTTCTTGGGTAGCAATTTGCATATTAAAATGCATTTTAAAATCATCATATTGATAATTAATTTGATTAAGTTCGATCATAATCCATCACAATTAATAAACTAAAAGATAAGATTAACAAAAATGCAGCCGTCACGGCGCTCTCTTGATAATGATAATGCGCTATTTGTTGATACAAATAATAAGGTAATGTGGTAACGGCTTGCCCGCCAAACAACGCAATAATACCAAAATCACCCATTGACAATAATGCCGAAAAGGCCAAGCTCAACGTAAGAAGTTTTTTTAATGATTTATATTCAATTAGATAAAAATGCCTAATACCTGCAATGTTTAAAGATTGACATAATTGCCAATATCGTGATGTAACATCAAACATTGGCACTTCAAGATTTTTTAAGATAAAAGGTAAGGCCATTAGACCATTGCAAAGCATCATTAAACCACAGACAAACACGGCATTATCAGCATACTGAAATAACAAAATAAACAATCCTGATGCAAGTACCATGCTTGGAATGGTTAATATCAATGACCCCACTAACATTAAACGATTGCTCCATTGTTGCTGATTGCCAATCAATAGACGGCTATTGGTCCAAAGTATTAATAAAGCAAGTAACATAGCCACCAAAGCTGAACCAAGGGCAATTATTAACGAATAGATAACAGCTTGCTGAAAAGCCCAATTTAACTGCGACCATTGAAAATAACCAATACCTTCAATCAATAACGTAATCATTGGCAAAAATATATACATTGCTCCCAAAATCACAATAACAGCACTAACTAAACCTATAGTCACAGTGTTGGGTAAACGATATTGGTAGCGAATATACTGTGCACTAAGATCGCGATAATGATTTGTTTTTCGCAGTATCCAAACAAAACTCATACAACAAATGAGCTGTATGATTGCTAACATAACAGCTTGCATAAAATCAAAATCGCGAATCGATTGGTAAATAGCAACTTCAATAGTGGTATACTTCGGCCCTCCTCCTAATGCCAACACTATAGCAAAGCTGGTAAAGCAAAGCATAAAAATCAGTCCTGACATGGGTAAAAGCTGCCGACGCAATAATGGCCATTCTACTAATTTAAAATAAGTAAAATGAGAAAAATTAAGCTGAGCAGCCAGTTGTTTTTGCTCAACAGGAACACTCGTTAATGTTTGATAAAACAGACCGCTCGCATAAGGAAAATTCAAAAAAACATGAGCCAATAAAATCCCAACCAGTCCATAAATTGAAGTTGAAAAAGATAAGCCTAAATAAGCAAAACACGTAGCAAATAAACCTTGTTGACCATAAACAGATAATAGCCCGGTTACAACAACTAATGTTGGTAATATAAAGGTAACGGGCATGATTCGTATCAGAAAGCTTTTTCCCCAAAAATCGATAATGGACAACGCTTTAGCCATAACAACGGCCAAAAATACCGACAAAAACGTCGATAATATCGCTTGCATGAAAGTGATCCAAATAATGTGAAATAAATAATTATCAATATAGAGCGTTAAATTATCGGACTTTATGGCTGTATAACAAAGCGCAAACAATGCAGTGCCTAAAACTGCTATTATCAAATTAGCAGCGCTGATACCTGGCAGTAACGTTTTAAAATTTAACATTGCTTTTTATTATAAAATTAACAATCTTTTTTATTACTGACTAATGGCTGATTGCCATTCTCGTATCCAAGCTTTTTGATTATCAACCACTTTCTCTGCATCAAATTCAAGCGCTTTACTGACTTTATTAATCTGATCAAACGCAGGGGGTAATGGCGTATTTATAATAGGATACATAACATTTTTTTCAGCAAATTGCCGTTGTACCTCGGGTGTTAATAGATATTTTAAAAAGCGACGTGCTAATTGTGGTTGTTGACTATATTTGGTGATACCTGCTATTTCAACTTGACGATAATGCCCCTCATCAAAAATAGCGGCATTATAACGATAATCTTGATCATTAATTATATGTGCAACTGGCGATGTGCTATAACTCAGTACCAAATCAGCTTCACCTTTTAAGAACATACCGTATGCTTCACTCCACCCTTTAGTAACTGTAACAGTATTTTTAGCAATTTTTTGCCATGCCGATACCGCATCCTTACCGTAAATATTTTTTACCCAAAATAACAATCCTAATCCGGGAGTACTGGTTCTAGGATCTTGATAAATAATTTTCCAATTGGCTTTATTGTCAACTAACTCATGTAATGAGTGGGGAGGATTCTTTATTTTTTCTTTATTATAGATAAAAGCAAAATAACCGAAATCATACGGCATAAAATCCTCATTCCACCAATCAGTATTAAGATTGTTAGGTTTGGCTATTTGATGAGGTGCCATGATATTAGCCTGTTTAGCTTGTCCTAAAAGATTATTGTCTAAACCTAAAATAACATCAGCATTGGTTTTATTACCCTCAAGGCGAAGACGATTTAAAATCGACACACCATCGCCTAGCGTTACAATATCAAGTTGGCAATCACACTGCGCTTCAAAGCCCTGTTTAATTGCTTCACCTGGTCCCCACTCGGAAATAAAAGAGCTATAACTATAAACAGTTAAAATAGGTTTTTCATGAATTTTAGCATTAGCAGAAGTTGCTACAAAGAATACAGAAAATAAAAATGACAGTAAGAATTTATTACAAAACATTTTGCCTCCAAAAAAGCGAATAAAAGACAAAAGGTTTGAGCAGACACGATAACTCAAATCCCTCCGCTGGCATGACCCAGTTCAGGTTCGACGAGTTGCATTAGTAAACCTAACACTCTCAGCCCATAAGGCACCCCGTTGAGAACGATATTAGTTTAGTAGTTAGTTGGAAAATTGTAAATAAAGAAAGTGGTAAGTTATTTTTAAGGTATCATTTTCTGGTAAAAAATCATCAGAAAATCCATTATTTTTAGTTAAATTTAAATCATATCAAACATTAGTAACCAGTTGCTCCTCATTTAGGTATAAAAAACGGTGATGCTTAAAATAAAAATAGTGATTTTTGTAAAAAATATTCAGGAGTCTATACCGTTTCGTCTATTTTATTATTAAATTTATAATAGAATTTATGTGAATAAAATGACTTTTTATTACTGTTTTTGTTTACTTTCATTTTAAAGATAGTCATATTTTTTAATATCAATTAAGCTAATTTATTTTTACCAAATAACAAGCAACTTCAATCGTATTATTCAACGCTAATTGAACAAGTAAAAGTAAACTGGTAAAAATATTTCACAAAAAAAGATAAATTAATATCAATGAGTTATAGATTCCTGATTTTGCAAATAATCATTTGAAAGCAATGAAATATTATTCATTCTCATTAAGAATCTATCTAGCAAAAAATCCGAAATAACACACGGACAAGTTGGTTAATAAACCAGCCATCATGGCTGATTTATTAAAATTTTTTTATTTAATTGATCTAACCTGTTGTCTACGAGCTAAATCTTCTGTAATTAGTTTTAAGGCATCATATTCATTAAAGGTGGTGTTTAGTTCTTTATCAGTTTTTGTTGATAATTCTGATGTATTTAATTTAGCAATAATTTTATTTTGGTTATTTATTTCAACATCTGACTCTTTAATTCCAAACATTGATTCCAATACTTTTTTAAATTCAGAGCGCTGTTTAGATACTAAGTGATAAGCTATATGATCACTTCGATTCGTGCCTAGTGCACTATATTTTATCCATTCTTCTAGATCATTGTCACTTAGGTACCAAATCAACCCTTCTATAAGTAAAATAATAATACTAAACCAAAGTCCTAAACCTAAAAATAAAATCCTTTTAGCCAATATTTGGGTAGTATATTCACCAATAGCATAGAAAAGTAATGTTCTAGAGGCCTTATCCGTTATAATTTTTTCTAAAACTTTATTTCTTAAAGCACTAGTCAACCATTTTATATGATAAGTGGAAGAAGCCATCAATCCTAATATGGCGTTGGTAGAATGTCCCGTAGCAACAAGTAAATGCAACACTGCTAAACACACATTCCCTTTTTCTACTTCATCTTTAACTTTTGAAAGTCGCTGACACGCGACAAATACTCCTGTCGCGGCACCTAAAAATCCCGATAATACCTTTATACGCCCAGCTGCTACTGTTTTATCACCCGCTGTTACTTTAATAAATTGGTACAAAAGTTCAGTTGTTGCAGCCGACATACTCAGTGAACACGCTATCATTTCCGCTGACCAAAAACTATCGTCCTTTTGCCCCTTAGTTTGTTCTTTAATTTTAAGCCAATTAAATATTTCAAATATACCAATAATAAAAGCTAAACGGAGATCTTTAAAACCTTGACTTTTTTCTACTGCCTTATTATTAAGATTTGATAAATCGGTATCTTTTGTTTTATTTAATCTAGGTAAATTATTTCTGTGATTATAATTTAGAACATTTGAAATAATATCATTTTTCCTATTTTGACTTTTTATGTAATCACGTTTTTCTTTAAGTATCTCAACTCGTTCTCGAGTAGTTAAATTAACCACTTTACCATTATCCAAAGTTTTAGTTTTTGGTAATTTTCCTTTAAACCAAGATGATTTAATTACAGTTTTTCTTACTTCATTTTGTGCTTTTAGAACAACTTGTGTTCCTTTTTTATATAGGCCTAATACAGATGTATGAAATGCCAAACATAATGAAGCATTCATATAACTGATTAGCTTACTACTATTGATTGGATAAAACATTATATTACATAGACGAACAGCTAAATTATTAACTTTTAAAAATCGTCCAGTAAAAAAGATTGTTAATAAACGTTCATTATTATTTAATTTTATTCCGAAGTCTTTCAATTGTTTTGGTGCTTCAGGATAATTTTTTAAAATTTTATTGGCTTCTTTAATTGATTCATCATAACTCTTCACTGCATTTAAAAAACCTTGAACTTTTTTATAATAAGCCGCAATTTTACCGATTTTAGTCGAAGTCATCACTTCATTAATATCGATTTCTTCAGATGAATTTGAATTTTGAATTTTTTCTAACAACATCTGAATGTTTTCTAAAACCATATCACTATTATTTGCTATTCCTCGCACAATGATACTGTCAGGTTTATCTTCATTAGCATTATTAAATTTTATACATGAATTTAAATAATTTTTTCCTATCTTGGTTAACTCTAAACATGATGTACAATTATCAACTATAGACGAATAAATCATCCCATAAGGATTAATCTGCTTTGATATTATCTGCGCTTCATCTTTGGTAATCTCATTATCGGAAAGGGCTTCATTTATCTCAAATTGATTATCAAGTATGTCTTTTTTCTCGTTATTTGCTATTACATCACACCAAATATTACCATCTAAATCTTTCATATGAAGATAAAAATTACTTTTTTGCAACCAATTAATTACTTGTGATGCTCTCTCTTCTGCAATCGATGCTATTCTTTCTTGCAAATTCTTATATTGCTGTTTAAGCATATTTAACATATTGTTATCTAGGCATTTTGCATATTTTTCTTGGATATTTTTAATTTTATCTTTTTTATCTTGTTTAAACTGTTCTTCTCTATTTTCATAACTAATTAATTTATCTTCAAAATATGATTGGATAGAATTATAACTAATTTGATTTTGGAGGTTTCTAACTGGTAAAGGCGATTCAATATAAGATTTACAATTTAATTTTAATCTATCCTTAGAGTAAATTTTACTGTAATCATCAACATTAAAATTATAAAGATTGTAATCTTTGCCATGTAAATAATAATTTCTTTCCCAATCATAATGTTCATTTTGATTGGAAATAGCTCGGAAATTGTCATCAACTTGTATATAAGGCAAATAGTTTCCACTGAACGGTTTCCCATACAGTTCATGACTAACCAACACAGATAATTGATTAAAAGTTGAAAATATAGGTAACTCTTCCGCTTGTGGTATAGCTTTATCTTTCATTACTTGTTTTAAATAAGGATGTGTAGTAAAGTTATTCTGATAATCAGAGACAAATTCTTTTTGGATCAAAAGTTCTAATGCATATTCGTAAGATTCTAATGCATCAAATTCAAATTCCAAATCACGTCGATAGTGATTAACTTTATCAAAAATATCAAGATAATATCCATTTAATTCTTGGGCTATACCTATTGGATCTTCAATAGCAAAAATCAAAGGCGAATAATCTTTACTGTATTCCTGCATACTACTAACTACTTTTTTTACCAGATTATTTTGCCTAGTCCAAACAAAATTAGTCGTATTACTTTTTAAAATTTTTTCATCATACCCAAAAGGTTGAAGTCCGATTGTCCCATCATTTTCATTCACACCCATATGAGTGTAAGCAATATATCCACTATATAATGGATAAAATTCTTTTTTATTTTCTTTTTGGTCATCAGTCTGATAGCTTGATTGCCATTTATGTTTCTCATCGTACGGTAATTTTTTTTCGTCAAAATTCGGATCAAAATCTAAAATTTGTTTTATGGTTTGCTCTGTTGCTGTTGTTGAGCTAATCATTGTTTTAAATGTGTTCCCTTTCCATTGATCCATAATAATTTTTTGCATGCGTTTTTCGGGATCTTTTTCATGTAATTCAATAACTTTTTCATCCCATGGTATATCACTAAACGCAATATAGACTTCTTTTTGCTCTTGAGGACTGGAAATGGTGATAAATTTATTATGGCTTTCGTTACTTCTTAAATTTGGACATTGAAAACCACCGTTTTCAATTATTTCATCTGGTAATTTAACTGTATAAGGATTGTGTTGTTTATAAAGATTACCATTATCATCTGTTGTATACGCTTGCCATTTATTCTCACCGATCTCATTTGGTAGATAAACATACAAAAATCCTTTCCTAAGTGATCTAGCATGATATTGATATTCTTTATCTAAAGGAACGTTAGTTACAGATGATAAATTCACCCAATCGGGTTGAGGACAATTAAGTGCTTTCGGTACTACGGTGTATATTACAGGAAAAATAGCTATTCCCTGTGTTTGGCATCCACATTGTTTTACTGACATTATTTAATTCCTCAATTACTTTATTTATTTGTTTGTTCACTCAGATCTTGATTCAATATTATTTGCCAATCTGGACTATTTATTTTGTTTAATAACGTAGTGAAATCAAAACGTGTTTTCATGTTCTGGATTTTATTTTTTACATAAGGGTGTAAATCAAAATCTTTCCCCCACATATATGCAACTTTTGCCCATTCGACTAACAATGCATTATCAGTAAAACCACGAGACATTAGACGTAATAAACATGGTTTTATTTTATTTAACGATTCACATTCATTTATCTTTTCCAGAGGATGGGTTTTTCGATATTTTTTTAAGAATTGGTTATTAATGCCAATGCAATTAATTTCTTGTTCTAATTGTTTTGTTATACCCAATTGTCCTGTATATACCATACTTGGTTCATCATTATGTCGATAAAACAGATCACCGTTACCATCTAATAGCGTCCATATTTCAATATGCCCTAATAGTTTTATTTGTAATTGGGTATTTAATATGGTTAATAGTTGAGGTAAAACAGCCGGATCATAAAATCTTAGTAACTGATTAGTTTTATAAATTTTTTGCAATGAGAGATAAGCAAAATCTTCTGCTATATTTTGAATATTACTGTGTGTAAATACCCAACCACTATAATGTCTTGTTCCATTTTTACATAAATTTTGTGGGTTTAATTCTGATAATGCTTGATCAATAGTATAACGCAATACATCACGTTCAAAAGTGTCTTTTAAATTTAATGCTAAAAGCAAAGGTCTTTGCCACGCTAATACTGAAGGATGCTTAATTTTTACTTGAGTAATTTTGAATTTTTTATAAAAAAATTGAATTATTTTATCCTCTAATACTGATATGAAAGGATCTAAAATAACAATACAACGTGATTGATAAGGTTTAGCAAATTCACATAACTGTTCGGTTATCGCATCAATTTTTTCTATATCACCCGACAATTCAATTTTAGGTTTTGTAGATAACATCATTTTTCTTATTAACTCAGTTTTATCAAAGCTGCTTGATTTTGTGCACCACTATTGGTTGTTTGCTGACAATTAACTTCTCCCGGTAAGTTTAAAGAAAACTCCAGATTTGCTGGTCCCATTTTTTGCATAGCATTACTTTTTATATAAACATTATCTGCCGTGCCCAGTTCAATGCCTGCACTACTGAGTTTGATGTATGAACCACCACACATTAAGGTGATTTCTTTTACAGCTGACAAATCAACACTGCCATCGACACTGTCTATTTTAATATCTTGCTTGGCAGCCATATTCAGGTTGGCATTTTGTGCCTGCACCTCAATATCACCCTGATTGGCAAAAACTTTCATTCCTGATTTATGGGCAAATAGACCGATGGATTCACCGGATGAAACGGTAATGTTTTTTAACGCATTGATGTCAGTCTGGTTTTCACTGGTCATTGAAACGCTGTTTGATGTGGACAGTTGAATGTTTTCCGGACTGGTTAAAGCGATGCCCTCTTGTGCATAAGCAAGAATGCCACTTTGGGCTAATTGGGTTAATGTCGTTTTAAGTTGCTCCTGACTGTCGGTGTCCGCGCCATGGGCTTCAGATGAGGTTGCTGCATTTTGCAGTGCTTTAGCAATTGATAACGCATTTTCAAGCTGGGTAATGGCACCTTGCATATCCAGTTGTTTACCCTGTGCCTTAGGCTCGGTCTGACTGG